>DATEQW010000026.1:0-3030 GCA_035272245.1 Candidatus Sulfotelmatobacter sp.
TCCGCGCCGATCCGGGGACGGTGACGGCGCTGGTTGGTTCCTCCGGCTCAGGTAAGTCCACAACCATTGGCCTGATCTCGGCTTTCTATGTGCCCACCAGGGGCAAGATCCTGCTCGATGGCATCGACCTCAGCACCGTTCGCCTCGACTCTTACCGTACTCGTCTCGGGGTGGTGTTGCAGGAATCTTTTCTTTTTGATGGAACAATTCGCGAGAATGTTTCGTTTTCTCGTCCAGATGCAAGTGAAGAAGACATCTTGCGTGCCTGCCGGATCGCTCGGGTCGTCGAATTCGCAGAAGCGTTCGCCGACAAGTACGATACGGTGGTTGGAGAACGCGGCGTGAAACTTTCCGGAGGCCAGCGACAGCGGATTTCGATTGCCCGCGCCATTCTGGCCGAGCCGCGCATCCTGATTCTCGACGAGGCAACCTCGAGTCTGGACTCCGAATCCGAGCAGATGATCCAGCAAGGACTTTCTTATTTGATGAAGGGCCGGACAACTTTCGTCATCGCACACCGGCTTTCGACCATTCGCCGCGCCGATCAAATTTTAGTGATGGAGCAAGGCCAAATTGTGGAACGGGGCACACACGAGCAACTCTATGCCGCGCGAGGCCGTTATTACGACCTGTACACGCGACAGCATGGCGTCGAGGACAACCTGTTCCTCGCTCCCGGCGAGGGAGACTTGGCTGAGTTGGATGCGCCCGGAAATGGCAGCTCCAAGCCCGCGCGAAACGGCGATGGAAAGCCAGCTGATGCATTGCGGGTTCTGAAGGGAGAGGTTCGCTAGCGAATGAGCAGCGCGGGCAACTCCCAAACGAATCGTGCTCCGGCAATTCACGCGGAGCAGCTTTGCCGCCACTATCGCATGGGCGAGACGGTGATTCGGGCCGTGGACGGCGTGACTTTGGAAGTGCACGCCGGCGAATTTGTTGCGCTCCTCGGAAGCTCAGGTTCCGGCAAGTCCTCAGTGCTGAATCTGATTGCCGGTCTCGACCGTCCTACCTCCGGTAGCGTTATTGTTCACGACCGGAATCTCGCCCAACTTTCCCGCGAAGAGTTGGCGCACTATCGCTTGCACACGGTGGGAATGGTGTTCCAGTCTTTCAATCTGATCCCGACCATGAATGTAATAGAAAACGTGGAATTGCCCATGCGCTTTGCGGAGATCGAGCGCGGAAAACGGGACGCGCTGGCCCGGGAAGCGCTCGCGCGTGTAGGTTTGCAAACGCGCATGAACCACCGCCCCAGCGAGCTTTCCGGCGGAGAACAGCAGCGGGCCGCGCTGGCTCGGGCGCTGATCAACCGGCCTCAGCTCCTGCTCGCCGACGAACCGACCGGCAATCTGGACAGCCACACCGGAACCGAAATCATGAATATGGTTCGCGATTTCAACCAGCAATTAGGAATGACGATCGTGATGGTGACCCATGAGCGGGCTTTGGCGGAGCGCTACGCGCAGCGGCTCATTTTCCTAGCGGATGGCAAGCTGGTTAGCGATGATGCAAACCCAGCGTTGGTCTCGAGCGGGAGAACGGAGCAACGGCAACAATGAAGCTTCCTGATCTGGCCGAACTGGCGGTGCGCAATTTGCGCGAGTCTGTGCTGCGAAATTCGCTTACCACAATAGGCATTTCTGTGGGCGTCGCTTCGCTGGTCGCCATGCTCTCACTTGGTATCGGACTGCAACAGCTTGCATCCCGCCGCTTGATGAAGTCCGGATTGTTCGATACGGTCGTGGTTACCTCCCGGCGCGACTTGCGAAACTTTAATCGTGACGAAGAACGCAATGGACCCGCACCGGGCGAGAGCCGCATTCTCGACGAGCCCACGCGGCTGGAAATCGAGCACATGACCAATGTGCTTGAGGCCGACCCGGACATTCGCTTTATCACAGAGCTGCGATACGAAGATAAGCCGCACTTGACCATGGTCGCTGCGCTGCCTCCTTCCGCTCAGTCGACCGACGCATTCGATACGCTGCAAGGCCATTTCTTTTCGTCCGACACGGCTTCCGAGGTTGTCATTCAGAAGACCTTCGCCGAGGAACTGTTAGGTAAAACGCCGAAGTCTGGCGTCGACGAAACCAATGTTGCGACGCTGGCTGCTCCGCTTCTGGGCAAGGAGTTGACCATGCGCTATGCGCAGCGCGCGACCACACAGTCCTCGACTACCGGTGCCACGATTGACGACTCCAGTGGCCAGGATTTGGGGGGCGCTGCCTACTCGGTGGTCTCGCGCGAAATCAAGCTGAAGATTGTTGGCGTCGCCGACCTGGACCCCGAGAGTATGCGAGGTCCGACGCGCGCGCGAGTTTTTCTTCCGCTCAAACTGGCGGAGAGTCTACATGTGATGCAGCCAACGGATCTGCGTGAGATTTCGCGTGCTGCCAGCGATCAGCCGGCGTATTCCTCAGTGAATGTGCGGGTGAAAAATCCGAGCCAAGTGCAGACGGTAGAAGACGCGATCAAGAAAATGGGCTTCAATACGTTCTCGATTCTCGATGCCAGCCGCAGCATTCAGCAGTTTTTCAAAGTGCTTGACGTGTTTCTAGGCATCTTCGGAAGCCTCGCCCTGGCGGTCGCTTTTATCGGGATCGTAAACACGCTGGTGATGGCCATCCTCGAACGCCGGCGCGAAATTGGCATTATGAAGGCGATCGGGGCCAGTGACGGCGATGTGAAGAGACTTTTCTTTGCAGAGGCCGGCGCAATGGGCATTCTCGGTGGCATTGTTGGAGTTGCGCTCGGTTGGGCGATCGGGCAGGCCATCAATCTGGGCACCAATGTTTATCTCAAACGTCAGTCTTTTCCCCCCGAGCATTTCTGGTCCGTGCCCTGGTGGCTGGTAGCCTTTGCCATTGTGTTTTCTTTTGTTGTAAGTCTCGCAGCAGGCCTCTACCCGGCGAGCCGTGCGGCCCGGCTCGATCCCGTGCAGGCCTTGCGTTACGAGTAAACTGAAAGAAATGCGTCTTTGTTCGCAAGTTATTATCCTGCTGGCGGTTTCGATCGTTTCTTTTCCAGCCC
>DATEQW010000027.1:0-4665 GCA_035272245.1 Candidatus Sulfotelmatobacter sp.
GTCGAGCGGCCGCAGATGCCCGCCGATGTCGTCATCGTCGGCGGTGGCCCCGCTGGCATGGCTTGTGCGCTGCGCTTGTCGCAGTTGATCGATCAGCACAACGCGACGCATCCCGATTCGCAGCTCAGCAAAGAAAATATCTACGTTCTTGAAAAAGCGCGCGAGATTGGCCAGCATTGCCTCTCCGGCGCGTTGCTCGATCCGCGATCCATGCGTGAACTGCTTCCAGGTTTCGAGAAAGAAGCGCCGCTCGATGCTGAAGTCACCAAGGAAGCAGTTTACTTTCTCACGGAGAAGAGCAAGTTTAAACTTCCCATCACGCCGCCGCCGCTGCGCGATCATGGCAACTACGTCATCTCCCTGAATCGCTTCGTGAAATGGCTCGGCGGCAAGGTGGAAGAGACAGGCATCACTATCTTTACCGGATTCGCGGGATCGGAACTAATCTTCGGCGAGGATCAGAAGGAAGCTCGTGTCGCTGGCGTTCAGACCGACGACAAAGGCGTCGACAAAGAAGGTCATCAGAAATCCAACTTTGAGCCCGGCTACGATCTCAACGCAAAGATCACGATCCTCGCCGAAGGCCCGCGCGGATCGCTGACCAAGCAACTAGTCTCCAGGTTCGATCTCGCTAAAAATGCAAACCCGCAAACCTACGGTGTCGGCGTGAAAGAACTCTGGGAAGTTCCGTCAGGCCGCATCGCGCCCGGTGAAGTCATCTACACCCTGGGCTGGCCGCTAACCACCAAAGAATATGGCGGTGCGTGGATTTATGGCGGCAAAGATAATATCGTCTCGCTCGGCTTCGTCACCGGGCTCGACTATCCCGACCCGCGCCTCGATCCGCAACACGTGCTGCAGGATTTCAAACAGCATCCCATGGTCGCGAAGCTGCTTGAGGGCGGCAAGATGATCCGCTACGGTGCGAAGTCCATGCCTTATGGCGGCTGGTGGGCGATTCCGCCCGTCGCCGGCAACGGATGGATGATCCTCGGTGACTCCGCCGGCTTCCTGAACTCCGCACGCCTCAAGGGGATTCATCTCGCCATCAAGAGTGGCATGCTTGCTGCCGAAACGGCGTTAGAGGCGCTGAAGAAAGATGATTCGTCAGCCGCCGTGCTGAGTGAATACCAGAAGAAAGTCGAATCCAGCTGGATCAAAGATGAGCTCTGGAAAGTTCGCAACATGCATCAGGGCTTCGAACAGGGTTTTTACGCCGGCATGTTCCACACCGGACTGCAGATGGTCACCGGCGGCCGCGGCCTTCGCAATCGTTATCCCGCGCGAGCCGGACACGAGCACATGCACAAGCTCGCGGAGTTGCCCGCCAATGGCGGCGCGGAAGCGCACCTGCTCGGCTCGGCTAAAGGTGACGGCAAACTAACTTTCGACAAACTCACCGATCTCTATCACTCCGGCACCAAGCACGAAGAAGATCAGCCCGCGCATCTGGTCATTCACGACACGAATATCTGCAACACGCGCTGCGTGAAAGAATTCGGCAGCCCCTGCCAGAATTTCTGCCCGGCAAACGTCTACGAAATGGTCGACGACGCGACCCAGCCCGACGGCAAGCGCATCAGCCTGAATCCGTCGAATTGCGTCCACTGCAAAACCTGCGACATCGCCGACCCGTATCAGATCATCACCTGGGTACCACCGGAAGGCGGCGGCGGGCCGAATTACGACGGGATGTGACATTGAATTACGGATCCTGTTTTGGCGTGTAGGTTTTGGCGGGTTTCGACTTCGTTGTAATTTCCCGGCTAGAGGAGATATCGTGGCCGAAAAATCCTTTCTCGATCAGGCTGCTGAGTATGCGCACAAAGAACTCGAGCGTCTAGGCGGCGACCCTTCAAAACTTGAGGTCCCTCTCCAGACTGTCGCCATTCTGTATCACAGTCAGGCGATTATCGACAACGGCGGGTTCCGGTATCTATTCGAAAACGATTTGCCTTTCTGTCCTCCGTACTCCATGTTGTCGAATGCTTATCGCCGCATCGGAGCGCATCAGGATGCCGACCGACTCGAAAAAGCTGTCGCGATGTTTCCTTTCGAGAGCCCTCATCTTCACCAGGAGAAGAGACTTGCGTTTATGGATTCACTCGAAGAAAACGACGAATTCTTTGAGCTGGGAGACGAAGTCTGCGGTGACAAGAAGGTGTGGACAGCGCTCGAAGATTACGCACAAAAGAACGCCACAATATTTCGTGTAATGTAGGTATCCGTTGCGGTTCGGGTTACACATGGCGACGCGAACATTTTTCAATACCGTGAAATTCTTATCGGTTGTATTGCTGACAGTTTCCGCCTTGGCCCAACAACCTGCTCCCGCCATCCCCTCCACCGGTTTCCCCGGTCTCGATCAATACCGCGCCTCGCGCATCGCCATATACACCGACGATTTCGGCGAACTGAAACGCTATCGCGAAGCCGACGCTTCTCTTGCTCAACCAGCGCCCGGAGAGAATCGCGTCGTCTTCGTCGGCGATTCCATCACCGACTACTGGAAGCTGGCGGACTATTTTCCGGGCAAACCGTACATCAATCGCGGCATCGATGGGCAGACCACGCCACAAATGCTGGTGCGCTTTCGCCAGGACGTAATCGATCTGCATCCCAAGGTGCTCGTCGTGCTGGCGGGAACCAACGATGTTGCCGGAGTCACAGGGCGCGTGCGCGATGAAGAGATCGAGGCGAACTACGCGTCCATGGCCGAGTTGGCGCAGGCGCATAACATTCACGTGGTCTTTTCATCTCTGCTTCCCGTGTACAACTACACCGAGGATGCGAAGGAATCGTTTGCCCTGCGGCCGGCAGAGAGAATCCTGATGCTGAATCTCTGGCTCAAGGATTACTGCGTGAAAAATGGCTTGGTGTATCTCGATTATTTTGCAGCGTTAGTCGATGACCATGGCATGATGAAGCGCGCTTTGTCGGATGACGGGTTGCACCCAAATCCGGCCGGATATCGGGTCATGGCTCCGCTGGCGGAGAAGGCTATTGCTCTGGCGCTGGCGAGCCAACAGTAATGGCCTTGCAATGATGGATCTGATTCGAACCTTGGAGGGGAGTGCATGAAGTCGTCACGCAGCCTGTGGGGGATCGCGCTGGTCTTTGTCGTTACTTCCACTATCGCGCAGCAGTCCACACAGACTGCCCAGCCGACCATCCCCTCCACCGGTTTTGCCGGTCTTGATCAGTACCGCGCCTCCCGCATCGCTGTCTTCACCGACGACTTTGGCCAACTCGCCCGCTATCGCGATGCTAACGCCGCCCTCAAACCGCCCCCACCCGGCGAAAATCGCGTTGTCTTCTTCGGCGATTCCATCACCGACATCTGGCATCTCGATGCGTATTTTCCCGGCAAGCCTTACATCAATCGCGGCATCGGCGGCCAGACCACGCCGCAGATGCTGGTCCGCTTCCGCCAGGACGTAATCGATCTTCATCCCAAAATCGTCATCATTCTTACCGGCACAAACGACATTGCCGGCAACACCGGTCCTATGCGGCTTGAGGATATCGAGGCGAACTATGCCTCGATTGCCGAACTCGCCCGCGCGCACGAGATCAAACTGATTTATTCGTCGGTGCTGCCGGTCCACAACTACACGCCCCGCGCGCAGGACTTTTTTGCGCAGCGGTCGCCCGAGAAAATTCTGGAGCTCAATCGCTGGCTGAAGACTTATTGCGCATCTTCGGGCTGCCACTATCTCGATTACTTCAGCGCGATGGTCGACGACAAGGGCCTGCTGAAGCGCGACCTGGCCGACGATGGTCTTCACCCCAACGCGGCGGGATTCAAAATCATGGCGCCCATGGCGGAGACCGCAATCGAAAAGATGCTGGCCGCGGCAAAACCCTGAAACCTTTTCGGTCTTTCTAAGCTCTATAATGAAGCAGTTTCCGACCGCCCAGCCCTCGGGCATACCCAGGCTGCGGCGGCGAGGGAAAGAGTTCGGCTGGTAGCTACGTTCGCGCCAAACTCTCCCGAGGGTGCTGGTGGAAACGCCAGCGCCTCCCGCGATCCGCGAGGATCGCATTGGAAAGGAAGCAGCCGCCGGGACGTTCCCGCCTGTCCGTTTCCTTTCCTTATTAACTCTAGAAGCTAAGAACTGGAAGCTTGTTTCTAACCGACAAATTCGGCCGTCCCATCACCGATCTGCGGATCTCCATCACCGACCGCTGCAACTACAAGTGTGTTTACTGCCGCACGGGGAATGAAGGTGCGCTGTACGGTGATCTGCCGTTCGCCGATTACTTGCGCATGGCGCGCGTGCTGGTCGGAATGGGAGTAACAAAGATTCGCCTGACCGGCGGGGAACCACTCCTGCGCAACGGCGTAGTCGGCTTTGTTCGAGAGTTATCCGAACTCCGCTCTCCCAATAGCAGGAATGGCGGCGATCCGCTGGACATCGCGCTCACCACCAACGGCCACATGCTGGCCGATCTCGCCCAGCCGCTGAAAGATGCCGGCCTGACTCGCGTCACCGTTTCCATGGACGCCGTTGATCCCGACCGCTTTGCCCGCATCACGCGCGTGCCGAACGGATACGACAACGTCCTTGCCGGCATTCGCGCCGCGCGCCGCGCCGGGCTCTGGCCGCTGAAAGTCAACTGCGTGCTGATGCGCGGCTTCAATGAAGACCAGATCATTCCCTT
>DATEQW010000028.1:0-6021 GCA_035272245.1 Candidatus Sulfotelmatobacter sp.
CGCTGATCTTGATCCGCGTCGCGCCCGCGTCCAGCGCGTTCTCCAGCAACTCCTTCACCACCGACGCAGGCCTCTCCACCACCTCGCCCGCGGCGATCTTGTTGGCAACCTGCTCGGAAAGTAAGTGAATGCGCCCCATGCAGAATCTCTCAGCTCCGCTGCCCGCTTCCCAACCAGCCCGGGAAGGGCACGACTTTAGTCGTGCCGCTCCGCAGCCTATAAACTGTCGGCTTTAGCCGCTGAGGGATAGGCCAGTTTCGCAGATGCCACCGCGGATGGCAAAGTTCCGCATGCACCGAAGGATAGAGCGACACTGCTGGTACTATTTATTCTTGTCTTTTCCGATCCATCGATTTTGTCGGAGCAAGGAATGATTCGGTCCTTCAAAGGCCTGCAGCCCACAATTCCCGCAAGCTGCTACGTCGATGACTCGGCGCAGATTATCGGCGATGTCGTCCTCGGCGAGCATGCTTCGGTATGGATGAACGCGGTCCTGCGCGGCGACGTCTACGCCATCCGCATCGGCGCTCATTCGAATATTCAGGATTGCAGCGTCTTGCACGGCATGAAAAATATCTACGGCGTCACGGTTGGCGAGTTTGTCACCGTGGGCCATTCCGCCACTTTGCATGGCTGCGTCATCGAGGACCGCTGCCTCATCGGCATGGGCTCCGTCATTCTGAACGGCGCGAAGATCGGCGCAGGATCCATCATCGCCGCCGGTACTCTGATTCCCGAGCGTACGGTGGTCGAGCCCGGGTCGCTGTGGATGGGCTCTCCCGGAAAATTCCGTCGCAAACTGGAGGATGGCGAAGACGAGATGATCATGCGCTACGCCACAAATTATCTGGGCTACAAAGAGGATTACTTGCGCGAGCGCTGAGTTCAGCCAGCCCGAGCGCACAGCAAATGAAGATTCGTCCCGAAGGGATGACTGACAATAGCCCGGCGTTTCAACGCCGGGTAATAATGAGGATGTAGGAATACCGTCCCGGAGGGACGGCTGAAGGTAATCTACGGGATATTTCAGTAGTGCCTAACGGCACGGAATCTGGGCGTAACCCGCCACTAAGGTGGTGGGCCATTATCGGAGGTCCCTTCGGGACCCTTGGCCCTTAACGATAAGAACTGAGAACTTCATAAATGATCAAAGCTGTCCGAGGAACCCGAGACCTTCTGCCGCCCGACACCGCGCTATGGAACTTCGTCGAGTCTGTCGCCCGCGATGTCTTCCGCGCCTACAACTTCCAGGAAATCCGCACTCCGATTTTCGAGAGCACGGAACTCTTCGCCCGCGGCGTAGGCGAAGAAACCGACATCGTTTCGAAAGAGATGTACACGTGGTGGGATCGCGGGCACAGTCCCGGCAGGATCCTTGAGCGTGCTTGGCTTCTGCAATACGCGAAGAATTACGAGAAAATTCAAACCGAAGTGAAACTCGGGCATCGGCATGCCGATTTCGTGGCGTACCGGCACAACGCCCCTCCCACTATTGTTGAGGTCAAACGAGAGTTCGAACCAAGAGTCCTGTTGCAATTGCGCGAATGGCAGATGTTTTGGGAGAAGGAACATGGCGAGCGGCCAATTCTGGCGCTCGCTGTCCCCGAAGACCAGGCGGGCTCAGCGCGCGAACTTGCGCCCGGAAACCTAGAGATTCAGATCATTGACTGGCCCGAGGGCTACGAATCGCCGCAATCGCTCACCCTTCGCCCCGAGAACACGGCCGGAGTCGTCCGCGCTTATATCGAACACAAGCTTTGGGACCGTGGTCTGAACAAGCTCTACTACATTGGACCGCAGTTTCGACGCGAACGTCCGCAGAAAGGCCGCTACCGTCAGTTCTACCAGATCGGTGCGGAAGTGATTGGGCCAGCGTCGGCGGGGAGCGAGCGACCGCTCCGTGACGCCGAAGTGCTAGAGATGCTGGATACGCTGCTGCGCCGCCTCGGAATCGCTGACTTCACCCTCTACATTAACTCCGTCGGCGATTCCAAGGATCGAGCAGCATACAACGATGCGCTTCGCAAAGCGCTCGAACCCGTCGTGGCGAATATGTGTTCCGACTGCCAGCGCCGAGCCGTGAGCAATCCTCTGCGCGTTTTTGATTGCAAAGTCCCCGAAGATCAGTCGACTATTCAAACGCTGCCAATCATTAGTAGCTACTTGGGACCAGAAAGCAGAGAGCACTTTGAAAACGTCCAAGCGCTTTTAAGACAAGCGGGAGTTGCGTTCGAGATCAACCCTAGGCTCGTTCGCGGATTGGATTACTACACTCGAACTGCATTTGAATTCACTCACGGCGCCCTCGGCGCACAGAACGCGATCCTTGGCGGGGGGCGATACGACGGGCTTGCGGAATTGCTCGGTAGCCCGCAGCCTGCTCCCGGCATCGGATTTGCCATAGGTGAAGACCGGCTGGTGATGGCTCTACAGGAGCGAGTACCTGGGATCACGCAGAGGGTAGACGCTTATATCGCGCCAGTCGGTGAGGGAATGAACCGAAGTGCACTGCGCTTGGCCAAGGATCTGCGGCGCGAAGGGTTAACCATCGAGCTCGGGGATCGCAGTTTTCGGCTTAAGAAAATGTTTGAGGCCGCCACCAAGGCGGGAGCAAAATACATTTTGATCGTCGGCGAGAATGAAGTGCAGGCCAACACATTCGCGCTAAAGAATCTGTCAACCGGCGAACAGATTTCCGTCCCTCGCGCGGACCTGCCGCGGAAGATTCGGGAATAACCATGGGCCAAACCCGTTCCATGCTCGACGATGCTGCCCGGCGTTTCATCGAAGCGCAGCGTATATTCTTCGTCGCCTCGGCGCCGGTCGATCCCGCCGGCCATGTGAACCTGTCCCCAAAAGGTCTCGACACATTTCGCATTCTCAGCCCCACTACGGTCGCTTACCTCGATTTCAACGGCAGCGGCGTCGAGACCATCGCCCACTTGAAGGAGAACGAAAGGATCGTCCTTATGTTCTGCGCCTTCCAGGGTCCGCCAAGTATTTTCCGTCTCTACGGCCACGGCCGCGTGGTCGAACTGCACCAGGAGGCCGCACTCGCAGAAAAATTTCCCGCCCACCAGAACGCCCGCTCCATCATCGTCGTCGAACTCACCCGCGTCACCGATTCCTGCGGCTACGGCGTCCCGCTTTTCAAGTATGATGGCGAGCGCGAACAGCTTAACGCCTGGGCCCGCAAGCAGGGCCCCGAGGGCCTGAAGGCTTACCGTGAACGGAAGAACCAGCGCAGCATCGATGGTCTGCCCGGAATCTCAGTTTAGAACTCGATCGAAGGGGGTCGTGTGAAATTTTCCTGGCTTTGCTATGCATTTCTATCTTGCTTAATCGCCGCCACCCAGCTCGCGGCGCAGACTCCAGCCGCCTCCAAAGCTCCCAGCGCACTGGAGCAAACTGCAATCGCCAACGAGAAAACTCTGATCGAGGCTAAGAAGAAGGACGATGGCGCCTTCTTCAAGCGCACCTTAACCCCGGACTTTTCACTGGTCGGCGTCGATGGCAAACTGCTCGAAGGCCAGGAGGCAGTCGACAATCTCGGCGATACAGGCCTGCTGGAACTGACGCCCTACGACATCAAAGTGGTAGCGCTTGGCGATGACGGCGCCATCGTCACCTACGACGCCATCGTGCGCGAGGCCCCCGAAGAGGATCAGGGCCCTCCCCCGCGCTATCAACACTTCAGTTCAGTGTGGGTGAAGCACGGAGATCAGTGGAAACTGAAGTTTCATCAGGCCACCGCCGCGCATTGGGGTGACTGGTAGACGAATCGGCAGCAGCCGCGCTTGCTTAAGCCGCGCAGTCCATACGGGACTTTCGATTTCCCATTGACCTTTCCGCCGCTAACGGTAGAATGTCGCTGCCGTCGAACCGATAGTGCGAACGCGCTCAGGAGGCACCATGAAAACCCTCGGAATCATTCTCACGGCAGTCCTGATGTCAGCAGCGGCCTCAGCCCAAACGCCGCCTCCCAAGCCCGGTCCCGAACTCAAGAAACTGGACATGTTTGTGGGCACCTGGAGTCTCGACGGCACCATGAAGCCGGGTATGATGGGCCCCGGCGGCTCGATGACCGAGAGCGAAAAGTGCGAGTGGATGGAGGGCGGCTTCTACGTCATCTGCCACTCCGATTACAAAAGCTCGATGGGCAACGGCGTGGGCCTCTCCGTGCTGGGATACTCCACCGACGACAAAGCCTACACCTACCGCGAGTTCAACAGCTTCGGCGAATTTGACGACTCCCGCGGCACCGTCGATGGCGACACTTGGACTTGGACCAGCGACGAAAAGATGGAAGGCATGACCATGAAAGGCCGCTTCATCATGAAGATCACCTCGCCCACGGCCTACAACTTCACCTTCGATATGTCACAAGATGGAACCAAGTGGTCGACCGTGATGGACGGAAAAGCCAGCAAGAAATAAATCGCGCACACCGCTAATCCCGTAAAGGGCACGAGACGATATTCATTGGCCCTGGATGCTCTGCGCCCGTCTCCCACCGTTTATAATCCTAGGTTCGGCGTTCATCCGCATTTCTCACTGTAAGGACACACTTTGCTCGACTTCCTAGGCGATCTTCGACGAACTCATATGTGCGGAGCACTCCGCGCTTCCGACTCTGGCAAAAAAGCCGTTCTCATGGGCTGGGTCAACCGCCGCCGGGACCACGGCAACCTGCTTTTCATCGACCTGCGCGACCGCACCGGCATCACCCAGGTGGTCATCAACGCCGAGCGCGATGCCGCCATCCACGAAAAATCCGCGGCGCTGCGCAATGAATACGTCATCGCCGTCACGGGCACGGTCAAACTGCGTGATCCCAACACCGTAAACCGCAATATGCCGACCGGCGAAGTGGAACTGGTCGCCGAAGAGTTGCGAATCCTCAACGAATCGAAGCTGCCGCCGTTTCTGCCCAGCGACACCGCCCTCACCAACGAAGAGACGCGCCTCAAATATCGCTACATCGATCTTCGCCGCGACGTCATGCAGTTCAACATCGAGACGCGCCACAAGGTCGCAAAAGCAATTCGTGACTATCTTTCCGCGCAGGGATTTTTCGAAATCGAAACCCCGTTCATGACCCGCTCCACCCCCGAGGGCGCACGCGATTATCTGATCCCCAGCCGCGTCCAGCCAGGCACGTTCTACGCGCTTCCGCAATCGCCTCAGCTTTTCAAGCAGATCCTCATGATCTCCGGCTTCGATAAATATTTTCAGATCGTCCGCTGCTTCCGCGACGAAGATCTCCGCGCCGACCGCCAGCCCGAGTTCACCCAGATCGATTTGGAAATGACCTATCCCCAGCCCGAGCGCGTCTGGGAAGTGGTCGAAGGATTTCTCACCGCCGCCTTCCGCGCCGCCGGCTCCGAAATCAAAACTCCGTTCCCGCGCATGGATTACGACGAAGCCATTCGCCTCTACGGCATCGACAAGCCCGATCTACGCCTCCCCGCCTTCACCGACGTTCGCGAATGTTTCACCCCCGCAAACTTGCAGGAACTCGCCATCAGCCCGAATCTGCCGGTCATCGCCATCTGCACGCCCAACGTCGGCGAACTCTCACGCAAAGAGCGCGACGATATCAAGCCGATGTTTCACTCCAAAGGCGGCGCAAAGATTTTCGAAGATTTCAAACGCATCGCCAACAAATATCCCGAGGCCGCCGCCGCAATCACCAAGAAAACCAGCACCGTGGAAGGCGATCTGATCGTTCTCGTCGCCGGCTCCGCGCAGTCCGGCCCGCAAACCGCGATGCCCGCGCACCGCAAAGTCACGCCGCAAGAGCTCGCCATCTACGCTTCAGCGGGTTTGCTCCGTCTCGCATTGGCGCAGAAGTACGCCGACCGTCACGGCATTTTCAAGAAGACCGGCGACCCCGCTCAGGATTTTCGTTTTCTCTGGGTCACAAACTTCCCAATGTTCGAGTGGGACGAGGGAGCCAAGCAGTGGATGGCGGCGCATCATCCCTTCACTTCGCCGCATGAGGAAGATATGAAGTTGCTC
>DATEQW010000029.1:0-9816 GCA_035272245.1 Candidatus Sulfotelmatobacter sp.
CTACACGCTCTCTCACCTGGCGCACGACGTAAAAAATCAAACCGGCCTAGGCGAACCCAGCCGCGACTGGTTCCCGATCAGCTTCATGGGCACCTTCAGCGATTGGGCAGATTTGATGCACGCCAACGACGTCAAAAACGACTGGGGCCAACTATCATGTGGTTGCCACCCGAATTGCGGAACTGGCATGGCCGTCATGATTGACAAGGAAACGAAGGAAGCGGTTCCGGTGACCGCGTTTCTGGCGGGAGATCAACTGGCGAAGGATATTGCGAAGGTGAACGATGCTTCGCGGGGAAAATTCCTGACGGCGTTTGGAATGGGGTTGTGCCTGATGAAGAATTACGATCCGTATCAGGCGCCGACACATTTCAAGATGACGGATCTGCTGAAGAAATTTGACAAGAATTACAACGTTACGGGACGCAATTACGGGAAGGTTGGCGGGGATCGTACGCTGGATGATGTTATGAAGCGGCGTACGAATGATCGCTGGAACTTCCTGTTCATCGCGGGCATGTGGTTCCAGGATTTGTTCAACTACGACTTCCGGCGGACGGAGCAGTGCATCATTCCGTACGCGACGCAGGAGGGCGAGATCAGCTTCTGCGCGTACAACACGGGCGTGGGCTGGCGGAACATCATCGAGAAGATGCATATGACGGCCACGCTCACGAAGTGGTACGAGGAGCATGGACGGCATGAAATCTTCGCGGGCGGCAAGAAGGTGAAGATGGAAGAGGAGCATGTCGACTACTTGAGGCTTCGCGAAGATCTGGTCACCAACGAACTGCAGCACGATCTGGATAATCTGGGGATCGCGAAGACGGCTCGCGAAGAGAAGAAGCGGGCAAGGGATGCGAAGGCGGCTACGGCAAGCGCGGCTGCTGGAACTGAACTGGCGGATGCGGGGACGGATCATTCAGCAACGCCTGTCCCGGGACATCGTGGGCCGCAGAAGAATGATGAAGCTTACAACGCGCGCATGGCTGCTCTCTACCGCGAAGTAGTGCTGAAAGAGAAGCCGGCAGTGGCGGAGAACGGATTCATTCCGCTGGGAGCGCTGGGCAAGCCGAACGGAAACGGTAACGGAACAGCTGCGCCCAAGCCGGAAGTTGGCGAGCCGGTAGCGGGAGACTAGCTCTCAGCCGTCAGCTTTCAGCTATCAGACAAACGAACGGGCCGCCTGCGGGCGACCCGATTTATTTTGCTGCGAGAGGATCGCGCGAATGCGGCATGGGGCGCGGGTTTCTACGTTATGTGCTGTATTGAAGGACTAGGCTGGCCGAATCATAGTGGGGTGGGCCGTGAAGAGTCCTAATGGCCACGATCCGCATTCGGCGGAAAAACCTCTTGGTTCTCAACCTCAGGTGCTTTGCTCGATCTGCAATTGTTTGGTGACGCTGGAAAGCGCCAAGTCGGATGAGTACGGACGACCGGTGCATGAAGAGTGCTACGTGTTGAAGACGCAGCTGAAGCGGGCGGGAACTCCGCCGGCGGCTTGACCCGGAGCAATCGAATCAATTCAGGCCGAATGTTCGTCCTGGAAGTTCCGCCGAAGCCAAACAAAACGGCAATCCCATCCAGAGCGCCGTTTCAATCGGCATTCGACGCAATGAGCGGGTTCACCACCTGAACCGGGCCATAATTCTGCGACACTGTTAGATCCTCGGAATAGAGAACAGCAGCGCCGGATTGTTCGGCTGCCTGCAAGATGAGGGCGTCCCAGAAAGACGTCCTATGTCGTTCCTGGATCTCGAGAGCCTGGAGGACAGCATCGGAAGTGTTGACCACGATCTCCCAGCTCATATAGTCACGAACCAGCTTGCGAAGTTCCTCGAGCGAGACTGGGCGAGCAACTTCGCGGCGCAGGTTGACGCAGAGTTCCTGTAAGACCTGCGTACTCAACACACCCTGCCCGCTCTCCCACAGGCGCTCGATGGTACGCCTAGCCCGCTGGTGTTTAATGCCCGACGAGCGGTCATGAGCATAGATGAGAATATTAGTGTCGACGAAGTATTTGTCGGCCATTTCGCCTTACCGCTCGTGCAGTTCGTCGCGGGAGCGGGGACGAGTCCAGTGCAGATCCATGCCGTCGCGCAGCCTGGCGAGCGCACGCTTGCGAGCGCGCTGAAAGCTCTTGCGTTCGCGTACGATTTGTTCGAGACGAGCGGCAAGCAAGGCGCTGATGGAAGTGTCTTCCTCCGCTGCGAGTATCCGGACTTCACGCAGGAGATCGGAGTCGAGTTTCAGGGTGATGTTGGTCTTCATACGTGGCACAACATTATGTGCAGCACTATTTTACGTGCTCACCAAAAGATCGTCAATGTCAAGGATATGCACGGTAATTGGCCAGAACTACGAGGACCACCTGGACAGGAAGCGCACAGGCGCTTTGTTACAATTCTTTCAAATGAGCCCACAAACTTCATTTGTTGATGTTCCGGCGGCGATCGAGGAGATTCGCGCGGGTCGCATGATCGTGGTGGTGGACGACGAGGATCGCGAGAACGAAGGCGACCTGACTCTGGCGGCGGAGAAGGTTACGCCGGAAGCCATCAACTTCATGGCCAAGTACGGACGCGGGCTGGTCTGCCTAGCGATGACCGAGGAGCGTCTCGATCATCTCCGGCTGGGGCCGATGACGGCGGAGAACACTTCGCAATATGGGACGGCGTTCTGCGAGGCGATTGACGCGCGCGTGGGCGTGACTACGGGAATATCGGCGTATGACCGGGCGCGGACGATTCAGGTGGCGATCGATCCGGCGACGAAGGCGTCAGACCTGGCGCGGCCGGGACATGTGTTTCCGCTGCGCGCGCGAAAAGGCGGGGTGCTGGTGCGGGCGGGACAGACGGAGGCTTCCGTCGATTTGGCGCGACTAGCAGGAATGGTTCCGGCGGGCATTATTTGCGAAATCATGAAAGATGATGGAACCATGGCGCGGGTTCCGGACCTGATTGAGTTTTGCCGTGAGCATGGGATTAAGATGCTGACGGTGGCGGAGCTGATCCGGTACCGCATGGCGCACGAACGGTATGTGCATCGCGTGGGTGAGGCGCTGGTGGAGACGCGTTTTGGGGAATTCCGGCTGATTGCCTACGAGAGCGAAGTGGACGGTGGAGAGTCGCACGTAGCGCTGATTCGCGGCGACGTGGAGAATAGCGAAGCACCGGTGCTAGTGCGCATGCATGCACACTGCCTGATGGGGGACGTGTTTGGCTCGACCGGATGCGAGTGTCACGCCACGCTGGAAGGATCACTGCGGCGGATTGCGCAGGAGGGACGCGGAGCTTTGATCTATTTGCATCAGACGTCGCAAGGATTTTCGAAGGAGAAAATTGGGGAGCGGACGGCGCTGACTTTTCATCGGGGAAGGAAATTGCCGGCGTTGCTGGATAATGAGCGGCAGACGCAGCGGGAGATCGGGATTGGAGCGCAGATTCTATCCGATTTGAATTTGCGGCGGATTCGGCTGCTGACGAACCGGCCCAAGAAAGTGGCGGCGCTGGAGGGGTTTGGGATTGAGATTGTGGATCAGGTGGGAGTGGAGCTGGCGAGGGCGGAATCGACGGCTAACAAATAGACCGGGTTGTCTGAGCAATTCTGGGATCCCGCACAGAACTGTTGGGGTTTAAGACTCGACACTTCTTGTTCATGGCCATGCACGCCCTAGCCTTTCGCGTCTTTAGTTTTTTCCTTTCTCTCGTTGTGTCCGCTGGGTTCGTGGCAGTAGGCCTGATAATCGCCTTCTGGCCAGCCACATACATGCGATGGCTGCGTTGGTCACACGTGGACCGCTATCAGCGTTGGGTGCTTCGCGGATGGGACCTCAGTCAGGATCAGTACGGGTGGCGATTCAGGATGCTCGGAATTGTGTTCGCACTTTTCGGTGTTATTGCAGCTGTTCTGAACATATGGATTTATTGGTTCCAGTAAATGCCGCGCTCTAATCGCAGCGCTGAAGCGCCGCGCCACCCAAACGCTCTTAGAAGGGTTTGCGGACGACGACTTCGGCTTCACGAATAAAAAACTGAGCGGAACATTTTTCGGAGCCGCAGATGACGGGGACGAGGCCGTTGATCTGGCGGCGGGTGATAAGGCCGAGCATGCCGCAGGATGGGCAGGCCAGCACGGCCCAGTAGGGATCTTCCTTCTCGCCGACTTCGCCGGCGTTTTCGAGCACAAAGACGGTTCCGGGCTGCATTTGTTCCGGGATCCATTCATTCAGGATGTCCAGTTCGCCGACCATGTTTCCCCCTTTGAACCTAACTCTGTGTGACCGAACTTTGTGAAGCACGTCTAAGAGACCTTTCTAGCACGCCGACGCTCGGCCGGCGTTATTACGGAAGTACTCGATTTTCTGGCTAAGACCTCGGCGCGCACATGACGAACGGCGTCGCTCAGGCAAACGCCTAGGATCGGCTGCTCGGAATTCTTGAGGATATCGACGATTTGCCGCGCCGATGTTTCGATATAGAGGTGCGTGCCATCGGTGAGGAGGTGCACGTCGGAGGTGCGGCTGACGATGTCCGCCAGGCCTTTGCCGAACTCGTGCGCCAGGAAGCGCATGACCTTTCGTACTCCCTGCAGCGAAAAGCCTTTGCGACGCAACTCGCAGATGACGGCTACTTCGGTGAGGTTCTGCAGGGAATACAGACGGCGATGGCCTTGACGCTGGGGCTTGACGACGCCGCGCTCGTCCCACCATTGGAGCTGGCGGGCGGTGATGCCGGTCAGGGCGATGACTTCGTGTGATGGAAAGCTATCTTGCATTGATCCCCGATTATGTTTGAAACAATCTATCAGGTGAATGTTTGAAACATTTTAGACACGGGCGAGCGGGAGTCAACCAAGATTCGTGCGGGAGGGGTAACTAGAAGAGTGCGCGGGGGTTATGAAAAACCGCCGCCGCCGACGAAGTGGACGATTTCGAGGTGGTCGCCGTCTTTGAGAATGGTCTGGGGCCAGCGGTCGCGGGGGGCGATTTCGCGGTTGAGTTCGACGGCGACGCGATCGGACTTCATGTTGAGCGACTCGATCAGGGTCGCGAGGGTGAACTCGGCGGGTGCAGCGGGATCGGCGAAGTCGCGGGCATCACCGTTGATGTGAAGCTTCATGACTTATTTTCTCACGGCGAACCCGCGGTCAACTCTCTACTCGCTTTTGCGCAAGGCGAATTTGCGGGTGACGGTGCGGCCTTCGTGGTTGGCCTGGACCATGATGGAGGAATCGGGCAAGGCGGATTCCTCGACCTCGACCGAGATTTCGGTGCTGCCGGTGGAGTCGGTGACGGCCTGGGTATAGAACGGGGCGACCTCGGGACGGGCGAAGCGAAAGGTCAGACGGGCCGCGGGGACTGCGGTTCCATCTTCGGTCACACGCAACCGCATGGTCAGATTGCGGTTGGCGTGGATGGAGGCGGCGTTGATCCATTCGACGTCGAGTTGCTTGATGGCGGCCAAGGTCTCGGTCTCAGCGCGGTCGAGGACAGCCTCCAACTTTCCTTCCCGAATGGCTTCGAGGACGAGGCGATGCTGGTCGCGCAATTGCTGCTCTTTCTGGGCGTCGCTGAAACCGGCTTCCAGGGCCGAGTTCGCATAGGAGATGGCTTTCTTGCCCACGCAGCGACCGCGAACGAAGACCTGGGTCTGGAGCAGTTTTTCGCTCTCACGCGCTTCGCTTTGCACGTGGTAGATGGTGTCGCCGTGTTTGACGTCGGTGTTAAAGCCGAAAATCATAAGAAATTTGCGATCGGGTGATTTGGCGATTTTGCGATTGAAAACCTTAACAGCCCGAGCTTACAACGTTTGTGAGGATATCCGGAAGTTTGAATTTGAATCACCCGATGATTCGATCGCACAATCGCCGAATTCTTCCTGGTTCCCTTGACACTCGCGCGCGCCAACACCTAATGTAGAATGTTTAGCGAGTATCGCGCGAATTATATATACCCTCTCCTATGCCAGACAATTACTTCGTTCGCTACCTGCCGTTCCTGATCCACATATTGCTGGCGGGAGGGATTGCGACTGCCATTATCACGCTTTCCTGGCTGATCGGGCAGCGGAAACCGACGCGGGCGAAAATGGAAGCCTATGAATGCGGCATGCAGCCGGTGGGAGATTCGCGGGGACGCTTCTCGGTGCAGTTTTACCTGGTGGCGATGCTGTTCATCCTGTTCGATGTTGAGGCAATCTTCCTATATCCCTGGGCGGTGATTCTGCGGGATCTCAAGCATTTTGGGCTGTGGGAGATGTTTGTATACATCGGCATTGTTCTGGTCGGATTTTTTTATGTGTGGAAGAAGGGCGTGCTTGACTGGGGTCCGGATGCGGCGCGGCGGGGAGCACGCTGATGGCTTTGGCGCCGGCGATTACTGATCTGGAGCAACTGAAGGGTCATCCTGCGGTGGGACGGCTGCTGGCCTGGAATGCGGCGGCGGTTACGGGAGTGAAGTTCGACCGCGACGAGATGACGATTTATGTGGACCGGGCGAATATCCGCGAGGCTTGCGCCTTGCTGCGCGATGACGCGGGGTGCGCCTTCAACTTCCTTTCCGATATTACCTGCGTAGATTGGTATCCGGCCGAGCCGCGGTTTGAAGTGATCTACCATCTGCTTTCGATTCCTAACAAAGAACGAGTGAGGCTGAAGGTTCGGCTGGACAGCGCGAATCCAGTGGTGGAGTCGCTCACGTCGGTGTGGCCGGGGGCGAACTATTTTGAACGCGAAGTTTTTGATCTGTTCGGGATCCGGTTCACGGGACATCCTTATTTGTTGAGGTTGTTGATGCCGGAGGATTGGGAAGGGCATCCGTTGCGGAAGGATTATCCGGTGGAGGGCTACCGCTAGAACTTCGCTATGGCGCACCTGACACCAACGCCGGTTTTGGAGCCCGGGCAGGATCGAACGATGATCCTGAACATGGGGCCGCAGCATCCTTCCACGCACGGCGTGCTGCGCGTGCTGCTGGAGATTGATGGCGAGACGGTGGTGCGGATCATGCCGGACATCGGCTATCTGCACACGGGAATCGAAAAAACGTGCGAGGCAAAGTTCTACCAGCAGGTGGTGCCGCTGACCGACCGCATCGACTACCTTTGCCCCATGACCAACAACCTTTGTTATGTGCTGGCAGTGGAAAAGCTGCTGGGGTTGGAGATTCCGCCCAAGGCGCAGTGGATGCGGGTGTTGATGAACGAGTTGACCCGAATCAATTCGCATCTGGTGTGGCTGGGGACGCATGCGCTGGATATCGGCGCGATGACGGTGTTTCTGTATTGCTTCCGCGAGCGCGAAGTAGTTTTGAAGCTGTTCGAGGCGATTGCCGGGCAGCGGATGATGACTTCCTATTTTCGAATCGGAGGGCTGGCGCTGGAGCCGCCGCTGGATTTCTTTGACCGGGTGCGGGAGTTCGCCGGATATTTTTCCAGCAAAGTGGATGAGTACGAGAACCTGTTGACAGGAAATCCGATCTGGATGATGCGGACCAAGGGCGTGGCGAAGCTTACGGCGGAGGATGCGATTGCGCTGGGAGCGAGCGGGCCGACGCTGCGCGGAAGCGGCGTGGATATCGATTTGCGACGCGATATGCCTTACACGGGCTACGAGAACTTCAAGTTCAAGGTTCCGGTGGCGCAGGAGGGCGACGTTTTTTCGCGATACATGTGCCGCGTGGCGGAGTTGCGGGAATCGAACAAGATTGTGCAGCAGGCGCTGGACGGGATGCCGGAAGGTCCGGTCAAGGCGAATGCTCCGGGAGTTGTGCTTCCGGATCGCGAGAAGATGAAAACGCAGATGGAAGCGCTCATCTATCACTTCAAGATTATTACCGAAGGCTTTGCGGTGCCGGCTGGTGAGGTGTATCAGGCGGTGGAATCGCCGCGCGGCGAGATGGGATATTACGTCGTGAGCGATGGAACGGCAAAACCCTACCGGGTGCACATGCGGGCGGCTTGTTTGGCGAATCTGCAGACTTTGCCGAAGATGTGTGAGGGCGGGCTGATTGCGGATGTGGTTGCGGCGATTGGGAGCATCGACATTGTATTAGGCGAAATTGATCGATGAAATTTTCGGATGAATTCGAGGCGCGGTTTGCGGAGATGGTGCCGCATTATCCGACGAAGCGGTCGGCGCTGGTACCTACGCTGCTCTATGCGCAGGATGAGGTTGGATTTCTTTCCGATGAAGTGATCGCGGAACTGGCGGGGCGGCTGGAGTTGACGGAGCTCGAAGTGCGGAACGTAATCAGCTATTACTCGATGCTGACGACCAAGCCGCGCGGGAAGTTCAACGTGCAGGTTTGTACGAATATCAGTTGCATGGTACGCGGCGGGGAAGAAATCCTGCGGCATTGTGCGAAGAAGCTGGGCGTTGGAAATAAGGGAACTACGCCGGACGGATTGTTCACTTTGGAAGAGGTCGAGTGCATCGGGGCGTGCAGCTGGGCTCCCGCGGCGCAGGTGAATTACGATTTTCACGAGAACCTGACAACGGAGAAGATCGACAAGGTTCTGGACGAGTACAGGAAAAAGGGCATGCAGTAAGGAAGTCAGAAGTTGAAAGTCAGAATGCAGAAGTAAGTCGTGAGTATCACTTCTGCATTCTTTCTTCTAACTTCTGAATTTATATGGCTGATTTGGTTTCACATCCCGATGAGGTAAAGGTCGTCTCGCGACGGTTTGGGAAGGGCGCGATGAATATTGACCGCTATCTCGACCTGGACGGCTATAAGGCCGTGCAGAAGGCGCTGGGCATGGAGCCGGACGCCATTATTAATGAAGTAAAGAATTCCGGGCTTCGAGGGCGCGGCGGGGCGGGATTCTCGACGGGGATGAAGTGGTCGTTCGTGCCGAAACAATCGGCCAAGCCGAAGTATGTGCTCTGCAATGGCGATGAGAGCGAGCCCGGGACGTGCAAGGATCGGCTGATCTTTGAGCATGATCCGCACTCCGTGATCGAGGGTGTGATGATCGCGGCGCTGGCCGTGGGCGCGGCGAGTGGATATATCTACATTCGCGGCGAATATCGATATCTATCGAACATCATGCAGAAGGCGATTCGCGATGCGTATGCGAAGGGCTTCATTGGCAAGAACATTTTTGGCAGTGGGCGCAATCTCGATATTTACTGGCACGGCGGCGCGGGAGCGTATGAAGTAGGCGAAGAGTCGGCGCTGATGGAGTCGCTCGAAGGCAAGCGCGGGATTCCGCGGATCCGGCCTCCGTTTCCGGCGGTGGTTGGACTGTGGGGCGGGCCGACGGTCATTAATAATGCGGAGACGCTGGCGAATGTACCGCACATTATTCTGGGCGGCGGGGAGTGGTATGCCAAGCTGGGCACGCCGAAAAATGGCGGGACGCGGCTGTTTTGCCTGAGCGGAAATATTGCGAAGCCCGGAGTGTACGAGCTGCCGATGGGCTACAACCTGAAGAAGATGATTTATGAAGTGGGCGGCGGGATTCCGAACGGGCGCGGGTTGAAGGCGGTGGTCCCGGGAGGGTCGTCTTGTCCAGCGCTGACGGCCGATGAAATCGATGTCGCGATGGATTTTGATTCGGTGGCAAAAGCGGGATCGATGCTTGGATCTGGCGGAGTGGTGGTGGTCGACGATACGCAGTGCATCGTCAAATTCGCGCTGCGGACCATGAAGTTTTACAAGCACGAGAGCTGCGGCTGGTGCATTCCGTGCCGCGAGGGAACGGACTGGCTGGAGAAGACGCTGACGCGCTTCCACCGCGGGGGCGGGCTTAAAAAAGATATCGACAACATGCAATACCTGGCGGAGAACATGCTGGGAAGAACGTTTTGTCC
>DATEQW010000030.1:0-10220 GCA_035272245.1 Candidatus Sulfotelmatobacter sp.
GAAATTGATCACTTGCGCGCTGCGACAAAGTATTTCTCTTCCAGAATCTTGCGATGATGCAGCTCATGGCCGGCGATGATGTAAGCGATGCCGCGCACGGTCACTTCATTCTTGTTCGCGGTTCCGCGGCGCATCCACGCTGCTTCATCCAGATTGCGCAGCAACGAAAGCGTGGCGCGGCGCACGGCGATAAAGTCTTCGATCACTTCCGTCAGGGGATGGTGGGCGAACGGACCATTGCGCACGTAATCGTCCTGCTCAAAACCCTCCAGCGGCGTAGCGTCGGCGCGCGAGATGCGCAGAGCCCGGTAGGCGAAGACTCGCTCCGTGTCGCAGACGTGGCCTAGCACTTCCTTGGCGCTCCACTTCCCGGGTGTGTAGCGGAAGTTTCCATCTTCCTCGTCGCGGCACGAGAGCAGCATCATGGTTTGCCGGCGTTGCTGGTCCAGCGTGGAAAGAATGTCCTCGCCCTGCACCAGGGCAATGTAGCGGCCATAATAGGGGGCGTACTCGTCCGGCTGAGGACGAGCGATGATCAAAGCTGGAGGAATCACGGCTGGTTCCGACATCGCGTACTCCCTGATGGATAGGTCCGTTTTCGATAATTCTTCGAGCCAAGAGCATACTCCGACCCCCTGTGGAACCGCTAACAGGAATGCCTGTTTCGGGAAATCCTTACACGATGGAGAGGTAGGAAAAGGTGGGCCTACCGGCCGAATCTGGAGACCCTGGATCGCACGGAAGTATGTACCATCCTAGGAAACTTTGTTGAAAATAAAGGCTTTTCCACAGCGCTCATTGTGAGACGGCGGAGTACAATTCGATTTGGTCACGCAAGTGCGGCACGTGATCCCTAATTCCATCAAGGAAAGGAACTTTGTAACCCATGTGGAAGCCGACGAATCAGCCTCAGACCCCAGGTCGCCCGGTGGAACCGGAGCGTCCAACTACGCATACACCGAGCGCGCCTGCCATGATGGCCAATGAGCCCGTTGCGCCGCGTCCGGCGGCAACCACCACTACCACCGCGGATCAGGCAACCATCGGCAAATCGCTGGTGATCAAGGGCGAGGTAACTGGATCGGAATCGCTCTACATTGATGGCCGGGTGGAAGGTTCGATCAGCCTGGCGGGCAACCGCGTCACCATTGGGCGCAATGGAGTGGTCGCGGCCAACATCAACGCCCGCGAAATCGTAGTGCTCGGCAAAGTCCGCGGGAATCTCACCGCCAGCGACCGCGTCGATATCCGCAGCGATGGCTCGCTCACCGGCGACGTGGTAGCGGCACGCATCTCCATTGAAGATGGCGCGTTCTTTAAGGGCGGCATCGACATCCGCAAGGGTGGCCAGCCCGGCCAACTGAAGCCTAACGGCAAAGATGAGAGCGTAGTCGCGCCCGAGCCGGCTGCAGTCGGAGCTCGAGCGTAGGCTTGCGGTAGAGGTTTCTCCTGGACAAAAATCAGTGGCGGAGTTCGCGAATCATGCGAATGTTCGCCGCTTTGTTTTTGCACGCGATTAACCGTGAGTGCACTTCCGATCAGTTGCTCTCGCAGTTCGAGCGCAGTACCATCAAGTAACGATGTTTCTTGTCGCCTTGCCCGGCTGGGGCGTCCTTCGCCGTTCGTTTCGAATTGGCCGCGCAGGATGACTACCCTGAATTCTGAAAAGGGAGAAGTGTGTTTTGATGGATTGGGCCCAGCGTTTTCGGATTCTCTTTCTTAGCTTCTGCGCTCTATGGCTCGTGATTTTCTGCCCTGCGGCTTCCTGGGCTGACGCCGCCGCTTTTGACTTGAAGGGACCGAAGGTCGATGTCCGCGTACAACGGGAGGGCCGTACTCTTCCCATCGCGGAAGTTCCCAATCTACAGGCGGGAGACCGGCTCTGGGTTCATCCCGATCTGCCGGATACCCAGTCGGTACGCTATTTGATGGTTATTTCATTCCTGCGTGGATCGACCAATCCGCCTCCGGAGTCGTGGTTCATTCGGGTCGAGGCCTGGAGCAAGCAGGTGCACGACGAGGGCGTCTACGTCAACGTTCCGGAGGGAGCCGAAGAAGCGATTGTCTTTCTCGCGCCGGAGACCGGAGGCGCGTTCAACACACTGCGCAGCGCCGTCAGGGGGAAGCCGGGGGCTTTCGTGCGTGCCGCGCAGGATCTTGAGCAAGCCAGCCTCGATCGCCAGCGCCTGGAAAAGTATCTTGATTCAGTTCGCGAGGTTTCATCCGATCCCGAACAGATGAAGACTCAGACGACGCTTCTGGCGCGCAGCCTCAACATGAAGCTCGACCAGCAGTGCTTTGACAAGCCCAGCGCGCAGCAGGCTCCCTGCCTCACGCAGAACACGGATCAGCTGGTTCTCGATGACAGCCACAGTCAAACTATGGTCGCGACTCTCAGCTCCGGGCCGTCCAGCGACTTGCTGGTGCAGGTCAGCGCCACTCCTACCGCGGGTGCGGGATACTACAGCGCTTATGTCGGCGCGGTGGTGGACGTCGTTCGAATTCTGGGCTCCGCGCATACCGCGCAATATCAGTACATCCCGGCGCTCTCGCTGCCGAAAAAGGACAATCTTAATCTTCGTCTGAACACTCCGCCTTCTTTCCGAAACCCCAAGTCCGTGATTGTGATTGCGCTTCCGCTGGTTCGGGCGGCGGTGAACCCTCCGCTGCGTTCCGTCGATGGCACCCAAGTGTTCTGCGTGGATAAACCTGCGCTCGTGTTGCCTGCCGACGGGGCTCCGTTGGTTTTTGCCACGGAGTTGGCTCACAACTTCGTTCTGCACGTAGAGACGAAGACAGGTCCGGGAATCGATCTTCCCGCTGTGCCGGACGCGGCCCAAGGCGGCTTTGTGATCGATACCAAGGCCATGCAGTCGGTCGAATTGGAGGGTGAGGTCAGCGGAATCTTACGTGGTATTTGGGGGTTTCGCTCCTTCGATGGTCCTCGGTTCCGGTTGCGCGCTTCCACTCCGCAGCAATGGGTGGTCGCCTCCAAAGACGCCAGCGCTCTCATCGTCGGGCGCGAAGACACGTTGCATCTCCAGTCTCCCGATGCCTGCTGCGTCAGCTCCGTCAGCCTGCGGGATGAAAAGGGCAAGATCACCGATGCCGGATGGAAGATTGCCAAGCCTGAAGAGCTGGAAGTGAAAGTTCCCCTGCAAAACGCAACGGCGGGAACGCTGACCGTGATGATCCACAAGATGGGCACTCGGCAGGCCGATGAAATTCCGCTGCACACATACTCCGAGGCCGGACGGCTGGACGCCTTCGATATTCACTCCGGCGACGCCGACGGAGTACTCAAAGGCACCCGTCTCGATCAAGTCACCTCGATCGACATAGGTGGCCTGCGCTTCACGCCAGACGGTTTATCCCGCGCCAACCAGCGCGACGAGCTGAAGCTGGTTTCCCGCGATGCGTCGGTCACCAAGCGGCTGCAGCCGGGAGATGCCATCGTGGTTCACGTCGCCCTGCAGGATGGCCGCTCTATGGACTTGAAAACCGCCGTGGAAGCGGCCCGGCCGCGTGTCGCGGTGCTCAGCAAGAGCGTGCAATTGGACACGACGGGTTCGCCCTCCACGGTTCGCCTGGAGAGCCAGGACGAACTTCCGCAGGATGCGCGCTTGAATTTCTTTCTGAAGACGCAGGTTCCGGAGAATTTCCCTCCTGCCGAAAAGATCGAGGTGGCCACGGCCGACGAATCTTTCAGCGTGATGCTCAGCGAGAAAGATGGCAATCTCACTCCTCAGGATTCGAAAACGATTTTTGGCGTGCTCGACCCGATGAAGTTGCTAGGTCCGTCGGCGTTCGGCCCGCTGAAATTTCGGCCCGTGGATGCGAATGGCATTGATGGAGACTGGCAACCCTTGATCACTCTGGTGCGAATGCCGGTTCTGGAGGGAATTCATTGCGCGCGATCCCCAGAAAAACAGTGCACGCTGGATGGAGACAAGCTTTTTCTGATCGACGCGGTCAGCGGCGATCCTGACTTCAACAACTCTGTGACCGTGCCCGACGGATTTGTCGAAGCCGCGCTTACGATTCCGCATCCGAAAGACAAGACTCTTTACCTAAAGCTGCGGGATGATCCTTCTACGGTGGTTACCGCCAACGTGCCAATCTTGACTGCGTCGCCGTAAGCTGGAGCCTCAACGTTCAGTAGAGACGCGCGTGTCCTACGCTCCGGCTGCGCCTTTGCCCTGAAAAGTAACCTCGACCAGCCGCCGGTCTTCTTCTGAAACCTGGAACATGGCGCGCGGCTTCAGGTTCATGTAGCTGGCGACAAAAACTTCGGGGATCTGGCCGATGCGGGTGTTGTAGGTGTTCACGTCATCGTTGAAAAACTCGCGGCGATCCGCGATT
Source organism: Candidatus Sulfotelmatobacter sp. (assembly GCA_035272245.1). Classification (GTDB taxonomy): domain Bacteria; phylum Acidobacteriota; class Terriglobia; order Terriglobales; family Acidobacteriaceae; genus Sulfotelmatobacter. The sequence continues at coordinate 4,363 of DATEQW010000030.1, forward strand.
CGCTCTTCCAGTTCGGTGATGCGGTTCTGCAGCTTGAGAAAATTTTCGTTCGCCTTGAGCTGGGGATAATTTTCGGCCACGGCGAACAGCCCGCGCAGCGCATCCGTCATCTTCAAATCGGCCTGCGCCTTCTGGCTGATGCTGGCCGCATTCATCGACGCAGCCCGTGCCTGCGTCACCGTCAGCAGCGTCTGCTGCTCGTGCTGCATGTATCCCTTGACCGTCTCGACCAGGTTGGGAATCTCGTCATGGCGCTGCTTGAGCAGCACATCAATGTTGGCCCAGGCGCGGTCGTTATCGTTGCGCAGCCGCACCAACTCATTGTAAAGAATGATGACGTAGACCAGCACTCCGACCGCAAACAGCAGAAACGCCGCGCCTTCAATCACGCTACTGCCCATCGTTATCCCGACCTCCGCCTCGACTTCGCCACAGGAATGCTTACAGTGAAACAGCAGGCAGGTCAGCAACGCAAGTAACTGACGGGGCAGCGCCCAAGGTCACGCAAATCGGGCTTCACGGTGTCCCGAGGAAGAAAAGGGCCAAGTCCTCAGGCTCAGCCCTTCGCGCACGACAAGATCAGTTACGGCTTATGCGGAGTCAGATCGCAGGAGTGCTTCATCTCATCCAAATTCAGGCCGCCCGGCGAGAACTCGGCGATCGCATAGCCGGTCCTGGTCCTGACTTCCACGTTGAATACCTGGGCTCCAATCATTCCGCGAATCGTGCCCTTATCCATGGACAGGAAACGCGCGCGAAGCCAGTTCCATCCCTTATGGTCATGGCTTCCGTCGATGCGCACCATGACTTCCATCTTCGGTTGGCCCCAGAAACCAGGATAGTCCGGCCGTCCCAGCCTGGTGCCGGGATCGAAATCGGCGTGCTCATATTTGCCATCGGAGCATACAATTTCGACCCGCGGTTTGTAATCTGGATCTTCGCGGAAATAGTTATTGGCCAGCAATTCGAAGCGAACCTTCTTCGCTCCCGTCATTTTGTCTTCCGAACGGAACGCCATCCACTTGCCGCCGGCGCTGACGCCATCCTGCTCGCCCTGATACGGGCTCATCGCCCCCTGCTGGGCAAAAGCCGAACCTGCCATCAAAATTAAGCTGCTAAGCACCACTGCCGCGGCTAACACGCGACGCCTCTGTTTCTGCCACAATCGCAATACTTTCAAGGTCTCCTCCCACGAACAAAAACATCCTTACATATTGAACCCGAAAAATGCATAAGAGTTGCATGGCGGCGTGCCACGCCAAGCAAGGCGAATAGAACACGAAGGCATTCTATCGCAATGTAGATCTTCGAAGTTAGCGCGTGTCAATCCTGAGATCGATGTAGACCTGGGAGCGGTCGTCGAACTGGCTCACCGACTTGGTATCGCTCTTGTGGTTGTTGTACTGGGCGTAAACTTCATAATCCACGTTGGAGAGGCCCGGAAAACGGTAGGTGCCATCCTGCCCGACAATGTAGGTTTTTACCGCATGGGTGCGCGTGTTGGTGAGGTATACGATCGCGCTCGCCACGGGATTATCCTGCGGATCAAGCACTTTGCCGGAGAGCAGCCGGCCTTGCTGGTCTTTCTTATCGGCGGCAGCGCTTCCGGTCACAGAGATTACGAGTAGGATGGCGCAAGCCAGAAGCGGGATGGACCTAAGAGGCAATCTTAGAATCATGCGAGTCTTTCTTCCTTTTCTGCTCCGGATGATTCTAGCGGGCCAGATGCAAACCAATGTCGATGCGTTCATCATACTCTACGTGGACTGGAACCTCTTCCACCAGATGTACCGGGGATCCATCCTGAGTCTTTACGCCTTTGAGATCAGCGCCCACGATGTAGTCGTTCTTGCCGGCGGCCACGCGCAGAGCGAATTCGCCGTGATGGTCGGAATAGAGCTCCCAGCTCGGTTTCTTATCGGCAGCGCGGCGGATCTTCACCTTGACGCCGAAGACGGGATGATCATCCGGTCCCCAGACCGTGCCGAAGATTAGCGCATAAGGATCCGTTGGTTTTAACTTCTTGGGCCCGAAGGCGGCATGGGCTGCGGGCGAGACTTGCGGGCCGAGAGCGGACAAGACAAGCAAAAGCACCACAGAAAAATAGAACTGCCATGCAGATCGACGAAAACGGCAAGCGCTATGCGTCGTCACCGTCCTCGGTCTCCACTTCCTCTTCTTCTTCTACATAGCCTTCTTCGACTGCCTTCAACTCCAGCGGGCTGGTCGTGATGACTTCGAAGTCTGTACCACACTCCGGACAGGAGACGATTTCACCTTCGTCGACTTCCTCTTCTTCTACATCCAGATCAGTTTCGCATTCAGGACAAAGAACCATAATTCCTCCACTCCCCCATTCCCCATCTTTCTGGTTAGATACCACTGATAATATTTAGATTCTTCCCCTCCGCAGGTCAAGGGGGCCAGTGCTGTAGAGCAGCGAATTAAAATTTTGGCGGAAAACGATCGATAACCTTGACATTTCGCTCGCCGGAGCTTACATGATTTCTCTCCTGAACAAAAGATCGTGGTTTTTGACCGCTGTGCTAGTGGTCGCAAGCACAATAGTGGTTGCTCAGAACCAGGCAAGCTCCCCTATGTCTGGAGCCAGCGCACTCGAACCTATGGCTGTTGATGGCCGAATTGCCGCAGCTCTGCAGCAGGTTTCTGCAGATCGCATACGGGCAAATATCGAGAAGCTGGTGAGTTTTGGAACGCGGTCCACCATTTCGGCCCAGGACTCGGCTGCAATCGGCTCTGGGCGCGGGGTTGGCGCTGCGCGGGAGTGGATCAAGTCGGAATTCGAGCGCTACGCCAAAGATTGCGGCGGCTGCCTCGAGGTAAAGACCGACACTTTCACCGAGCCTGCCGCGGACCGCATTCCCCAACCTACCGAAATCACCAATGTTTATGCTGTCCTGAAGGGCACGGACTCGGAGAACGCGAAGCGCATCGTGCTGGTCACGGGGCACTACGATTCGCGCAACAGCGACATTCTCGATACCAAGGCGGATGCCCCGGGCGCGAATGACGATGGCAGCGGGACAGCCGTGAGCCTGGAATGCGCGCGCGTCTTAAGCAAGCTCCGGTTCCCGGCGACCATTATTTTTCTGACTGTGGCCGGCGAAGAGCAAGGCTTGAATGGAAGCCACCATTTTGCCCAAATGGCCAAGGGGCAGGGCTGGCACCTTGAAGCCGTGTTGAACAACGACATCGTGGGTGGAGACAAGAGCGCGGAGCAGGATCACTCCGTGGTGCGCGTATTTTCCGAGGGCTTGCCCGCAGCGGCGACCGAGCAGGAAATCAAGCGGATTCGCGGCCTGGGCGGCGAGAACGACTCGGCATCGCGGCAATTGGCGCGCTACATCGCCGATGTAGGGACTGCCTACGACGCGGGCGTGAAGCCGATGCTCGTGTTTCGCCCGGACCGGTACCTGCGCGGCGGCGACCATTATTCCTTCAACCAGCAGGGCTTTGCCGCGGTGCGATTCACGGAACTTCGTGAAGATTTTCATCATCAGCACCAGAACGTGCGCACCGGGAATGGGATCGAATATGGCGATCTGGTAAAGTTCGTGGACTTCGATTATGTCGCGCACGTGGCGCGGCTGAATGCAGCCACGCTCGCGTCACTGGCTTCGGCTCCGGCGCCTCCGGCGAATGTGCATTTGCTAGCCAAAGACCTGGAGAATGACTCAACGCTCACTTGGGAGAAATCGCCCGGGGGATTGGCTTCCGGCTATGAAATTCTCCGGCGCGCTACGACCAGCCCGGAGTGGGAGCATGCGGAAAAAGTCGGGAATGTAACGCGTGCGACTTTGAAACTTTCCAAGGATAATGTCATCTTTGCAGTGAGGGCTGTGGACTCTCACGGACACCGGAGCCTGCCGGTTGTGCCGCTGCCCGAACGGTAGATTCGCGAGGCGGGCAACCTGATACCATGAGTGTGCCGCCTTTTTGCCCTGGCGGTATTTGAGACCCCACCGTGCCGATGAATCGCGGACGTACGATCTCGTTGAGCCTCCCTCCGTTCACGCGTTGGGTGAAGCGGCTGATTCTGACCTACGCGGCGATTTACCTGCTGATGGCGGTGATGAGGCTGGCCTCGCCCTTCGCGCGGGAGTGGGTGGTCGTTTACCTGGGGCTGATCCCGAAGCTGGTGATGCAGGGGATGATCTGGCAGCTGATCAGCTATTCGTTCCTGCATCTGGAATTGTTGCATTTCCTTTTCAATGCCCTGGCTCTGTGGATGTTCGGTTCGCAACTGGAGAGCGACTGGGGATCGAAGCGGTTCTTGGAGTTCTATTTCTTTTGCACGGTTGCAGCCGCCGTCACCACGGTGGCCGTGAGTTACATGCACCTTCCCGGGCTTTCCCCGGGAACGCCGACAATCGGCGCTTCTGGCGGGATTTACGGTCTGCTGGTCGCGTTCGGTGTGTTGTACGGCGAGAGCGAGATCATGATGTTCCCCCTGCCCTTCCTGATCAAAGCCAAGTACTTCGTCTGGGGAATTGTGTTCCTGACGCTGGTGGGAGCGATCCAGGAGACTGGAGGCGTGGCCAATTTTGCGCACCTTGGCGGATTGCTCTTCGGCTATCTGTATCTCAAATTCCTTCCGCGAAAAGGCCTGATGTTCGCCACTTCCGAGCGCTACTTCAGCGCGCGCAATGAGTATTACCGCTGGAAGCGCAGGCGCGCGGCGAAGAAGTTTGAAGTCTACATGCAGAAGCACGACCGCAAAGTCGAGTTCGACGAACACGGCAATTACATTCCGCCCGATGACGGTCCGCGCAAGGGAAACGGTGGATCGAAATCCGGGTGGGTGAACTGATCGGTACTCGAGACTCCGCAGACGAAATCTCTATGGCTGGGCAAAGAACTTTTTAAATTCCAGCAGTATCCTCTCCGGCAGTTCTTCCTGCTTCGCTTTTCCCTTGAATCCTAAGTCGTGACCGGTGCCTTCCACGGTAATCAACTTCGTCTTCGCCGGAATCTGCTTCAAGGCTTGTCCGATTTCTTCGACAGAGCCGAAGGGATCGCGCGTGCCACTCACGAACAGAGCGGGCGTCCGCAGGTTGGAAAAGTGCTGGGTGCGAAGCTGTGTCGATTTGCGGGGAGGATGCAGTGGATAAGACAGTAAGAGCAGGCCCGGCGCTAGCGCAGCTTCCCCTTCTGCCTGTTCGGCGCACAGAATGCTCGCTTGCCTTCCGCCGTAGGAGTGGCCGCCGAGAAAAATCGGTCCGCTCGTCAGATTCTTCAGCACCACAATCGCGTTCTTGAGTCCGGCGCGATCGCGTTTGCCGTCGTACGGTGAAGGAGGACCGTAGGGACGATCCTGACGAAACGGCAAGTCGCAGCGCAGCACGAGGAAACCCGCGCCGGCAAAGGCTTCCGCCAAGGCGATCAGCAGAGGAGCCTGGCAGTTCGATCCCGCACCGTGCGTGAGAACGAATCCCTGGCCGTTGGCTTTGGCGGGATGATGCAGCAGCCCGCGCACGAACGGGTCAACCGTTACGTCGGTAAAAACCCGTGGGCTCGATTCAACCGACATGCTCAGACTCCGACCTCCTCCAACTTCTCGTAGACTTTCAGAATTTTAATTTCATTTCCCAGCCGAGCCCAGCAGCGTAGAATCTCCGGGTCTTCCAGAGCGGCACTTCGAGCCTGTTCTGAATTCCAGTAACGCAGCAGCAGGTAATTCGCTTCGCCCGCGCGATAAAGAAGATCACGGCCGTATTGTTTTCTGGAGACGATGGCGTTGAGTTCGCGCATGGTTTCAAGCGCAGCTGCCTCCATGCCAGGCACAGGCTCCCAGATTGCGATGGATAGATACTCCTGTGACATACCCCGCGATTATA
>DATEQW010000031.1:0-18418 GCA_035272245.1 Candidatus Sulfotelmatobacter sp.
CCGCTCCTATCAGTGCACAGACGGGAACGAAGTCCTACTGCGCATTTGATGACGGCGTGATCCGCCAGCAGGTTGCAGGCACCACCACCGTGGTCGGTGGCTACGGCGCTTGCCAAGCTCTGTTGCCGATCGCCAACTAACACTTGCATAGTACCTGGGGAAGGGTACGAAGCTAACGGGCAGCGAACGCAAGTTCGCTGCCCGTTGATCTTTTTCCTATGCTTCGGTCCCACTGCGTCTCACCGACCAGAATTTGTCAAGCCTTCAGAAAACCGCCATATATTGTCACTCGGATTGATCCAGTCCTCGGCGAGCGGTGGTTTTGCGGCTCATCCTCCCATTGCGTCGCGTTGAAAACAAAGGCAAACATCTCTCCCCGTCGAGTGCGCTCTTCTCAGAGTTTGGCCCGCGACATGCCACTAAATTAGTGATCACGGTTTCGGATGGAAGGGGAATACAGCCAAGGTTTTCCAAAGGGCAACTTCTTCCATACGGGGCTTGGTTACTCTAGCGCGATAAACGAGTCTTCTTGTGTTTGGCGTTGGCCCGCAACGTGCCAGCAGTATCCACGTTACGGACAACTGTCTCGAAAAGGAACACTGAGAACCAACCAAGACGGACGAAAGAGGCAACACAGGTGGAACCGAAGCTACAAGATAAGGGCTTTTCGCTCATCGAGCTTTTGATCGTGGTGGCCATCATCCTGATCATTGCTGCCATCGCGATCCCGAACTTGATGCGCGCCCGCATGTCCGCAAACGACTCGTCTGCGGCGGCCTCGATCCGTTCCATTAATACCGCGGAAATTGCTTACCGGGATACTTATCCAACCATTGGCTTCCCGGCCACCCTCGGGGTGTTAGGCGGGGTTTCTCCCTGCACACCGGGCGTTGCTACTGGTTGCCTCATTGACAACTATCTGGCAACGGCCACCGCGGGAGGCAGCGGAAAGAGCGGGTACTTCTTTAACGCAGCCGGGTCTGCCAGCCCAGCCAGCCTGATCAACGATCTATTCTATGACACGGGTACGCCCATCAGTGCGCAGACGGGCACGCGTGCCTACTGCTCCTCGGAAGATGCGGTGGTTCGCCTCCAGCCTGCGGGCACCACGACACTGGTGGCCAGCGAGGCAGCTTGCCAGACCCTCAATCCCATGAACTGAGTCGGCCGCGAACCGCTGCCGCCGCATGACCGACGTAACTCCCTGACATAGTTTCAAAACGGCGCGACTTGCTTATAATTTTCTCTGGAGTATCCCTTAGCTTTCCAACCGGCTGCACCGATGAACGCAATCGAAATCTTGGGCCTCGAAAAAACTTACCGGGTTGGCTTCTGGGCCAAGCGGCAGAAACGAGCATTGCATCCTCTCCATCTCAGTGTTGAGGAGGGCGAAATCTTCGGATTTCTCGGCCCCAATGGCGCTGGCAAAACCACAACCCTGAAGCTGCTGATGGGCCTGGTATTCCCTAGCGCAGGCTCGGCGCGCATTCTGGGCCGTGACTGGACCGATCCCGAGGTAAAAGCACAGATTGGTTTTCTTCCCGAGCAGCCCTATTTCTACGATCATTTGACCGCGCACGAACTGCTGAACTATTACGCGCAACTCTCGGGAGTTCCGGCCAAGGAGCGCTCCCGTCGCGTGGAAAGCACGCTGCAACGTGTCGCCCTTGCCAACGTGCAGGGCGTCCAATTGCGGAAGTTTTCCAAAGGCATGTTGCAACGGGTGGGAATCGCGCAAGCGATTTTGCACGAGCCGAAGGTCGTGTTCTTTGACGAACCGATGTCCGGCCTCGATCCCATCGGCCGGCGCGAAGTGCGCGACTTGATGGAACAACTGAAACACGAAGGCAAGACTGTTTTCTTTTCCACTCACATTCTTTCCGATGCCGAGGCGCTGTGCGACCGCGTCGCCATCATTCACCAGGGTGAACTTCGCGGTATCGGCGCGGTCGAGGATCTAACCTCCAGCGTGCAGGGGAAGGTTGAAATAGTCTGGCAAGGCACGCAGGTGCCAGCCTCCATGAAGGCGTTAGGCGCGGATTGCCACGTTACCGGCGACACTGTCCGCGCGGTCATCGACGAGAGGCAGCAGGACGCCGCCATCGACGCGCTGCGCCGCGAGCGCCTGCGCCTGATTGCGCTTACTCCCATGCGCACTTCCCTCGAAGCTTATTTTGTCGAGAGGCTGCAGCGAGCCGAGACCACGGCTGGATCAACAGTATGAGGAAGACGGAATGAACGCGCGTATCTTGCACATTGCCTCAAATACTTTTCGCGAAGCCGTACGAGACCGTGTGCTCTACAACCTCATTGCCTTCGCGGTGCTGCTCTCGGGAGCAGCCATCCTGGTGGGCCAGATTTCCATCGACATCGAAAAATTGGTTGTGATCAACCTTGGCCTCACGGCGGTTTCCCTGTTTGGAATCGTGATTGCCATTTTTATCGGCATCGGGCTGGTCTCCAAAGAAATTGAGAAGCGCACGCTCTATACCGTACTTTCGCGCCCGGTTCGCAGGTGGGAATTCATCGTGGGAAAATATTTCGGACTGGCTGGGACACTGGTCGTCAATACGTTCTTCATGGCCATCGGCGTCTTTGCAGCTTTGTTTTATGTATCCCACAAATTCGTACGAGCCGATGCGCTGGTTCTAGTCGCCTTGTATTTCATCATTCTTGAGTTCCTAATCATTTGCTCGCTGGCATTGCTCTTCTCTTCATTTTCTTCCCCGTTGCTTTCCGCGGTCTTCGCTTTCTCGCTGTTCGTGATTGGCAGCTTCGCCGAGGATCTGCGCGGATTTGCCGCCATAACCCACGGATTCACGCGCTGGCTGGTGACGGGAGCAGCTTACCTGGTGCCGAACTTCTCCGCGTTCAACATTGTCAGCTCCATCGCGCATGAACAGCCGGTGGCGATGCAACTCGTCTGGCATAACACTCTCTATGCCCTGTTCTATGCGGCCATGGCGCTCAGCGGGGCCGTACTGATTTTCGAATACCGGAACCTGAAATGAAGCACCGCCGCAAAGTCTCGCTGATTGCCGGCGCGTGCATAGTCTTTTCCCTGGCGGCCAGTGTGCTGCTGCTTCATCGCATCGACCAGCTTCGTCCGCAATCCACGCTCGAAGACGTTTTGTATATCAGCTCTCCGAAATTGCTGAAGCGAGCCAGCCTTGGGTATGACGGGCTGCTTGCCGACATTTATTGGACTCGCGCTGTGCAGTACTTTGGCTTTCGACATCACAATGGCACCGACAGTTACAAGCTGCTCGCGCCTTTGTTGGAGATCACGACGCAACTCGATCCCCATCTGACTGTGGCTTACGAATTTGGCGCCAGCTTTCTCGCTCCGCCGCCGCCAAGTGGAGCGGGCCAGCCAGAGCGGGCCATTCAACTGATGGAGTATGGCGTCCGAAACAATCCGGAGGACTGGAAGCTCTACTACGATCTGGGCTTTGTTTATTACATGAATCTCCAGGATTACCGGAAAGCCGCAGACGCGTTCGAGCGGGGATCGAAGGTGCCGAATGCGCATCCGTTCTTGCGAGTGCTGGCAGCGCAGATGGCGGAACATGCTGGAGATTTCAACACAGCGCGGATGCTGTGGTCGGCAACCTATCAGAACACCCAGGACAAGGAAATCCGCGCGAATGCAGTGGAACATCTGCGCGCGCTGCGGGTCGACGAAGACGTTACCCATCTCCAGCAAGCCGTTACACGCTTTGGTCAACGCACGGGACGATTACCGACCAGCATGTCGGAGCTTGTGGCCGCGGAAGGGTTGGCGGGAATTCCGGTCGATCCAGATCAACATCCTTACAAACTGACACCGGAAGGGCGCGTCGAAGTGCGCGTGCCGGATGACTTTCCCTTCGCTACCAAAGGACTTCCTCCAGGATACAAGCCGCAGCCGAAATTCCACGGCCAGCAGCCGTAATCTTCCCGTCGCTTATGATGGCGAAGTATGGACAGCAGCAACGATTCGGCTTCCATTTCTCCGCGCATCGGCGTGCTGCGCTCGGCATGGCGTTGGTGGAAAGATCTCGCGGCGCGAGACGGCTCTATTGCAGCCGCGAATCAGCTGTTGCGCGCGCTCGTCGAATTTGTGCGCGATTCAACTCCTGAGCGGCGGCGGCAGCGCTATGGCGATGCCGAATATGATTGGGAGCATCGCGTCAACACCACGAGTGCGGCAATTGGGTGGCGCGATCGACTGCTGGGAGTATTCCATTCTCCGTATCAGCCGACGGAATCAATTCTGTTCCACGAAATCATCGGGGCGTTAGCAGAACAAGTTGACTTGGAATTTCCAAGATTCATCTTCATCGATCTTGGTTCGGGCAAGGGACGAACGCTGTTGATGGCTTCCGATTATCCCTTTCGGCGCATTGTAGGCGTGGAACTCTTGCCGGGGCTCGATCGCGCAGCACAGGAAAACATTGCGAAGTATCGGAGTGAGTCGCAGAAGTGTTTTGCGATCGAGTCGATTTGCGGCGATGCAACTGAGTTCGCCTTTCCGGCCGAGGCGATCGTGCTGTTTCTCTTCAATCCACTTCCGGAGTCCGGGTTGCGGCGCGTGATCGCGAAGGTGGAGCAAAGTTTGCGTGAGCATCCGCGGCAGACTTATGTGCTCTATCACAATCCGCTGCTGGAGCATGTGCTCGCCGAGAGCGGCGTGTTGAAAAAAATTTGCGGAACGCATCAGTATGCGGTTTACGCGGGGGAGTAGAGCTGGATTTTAAAAAAACAGATCGATCTCCTAATATCTCTGGAAACAATAACTTGCGGGTCTTGGGAGGGCTGAGATCCGGCTAAAATCCGGCTTCTAAAAGACTTAGCGGTAAAATCTTTGTTTCCATAGGGTTGCTCTGGATTCTCCCATCAAAAGTCGAAAAAGAACGGCTAAATTTCTCGCGCTGAGCGAGGAGATTTTGTATGAGTTTAGCCTGGTCGTGTGCGGAAAGATGTGACATGTGACCAGCAGGGCTGTGGAAAAGCCTCCCGCCATGTGTCGACCGAAACTAGCATGGCGCCGATGATTAAAATCCCCGCCCTGTCTCTGCAAAGGCGCAGAGACAAGGACGGGGCACCCACAACAAATCTTCCAGGGCGGTTGGTAGAATCGCAGTAATGAGAGTTTCTGCAGTGTTATTGCTGATTGCCTCGGTGATCGCGGCTGACGCCGTAGCGGAAGATGTTCACGCCATCGCGCAGGCGGTGGACGAGCATTACAACCACTTGCGCACCCTCCAAGCGGAGTTTGCCGAGCTTTACAGCGGGTCGGGGATGGAGCGGACAGAGTCGGGGACACTGTGGCTGGCCAAAGGTGGGCTGAAAAAACCTGGCAAGATGCGATGGGAATACCGTTCTCCCAGGGAGAAGCTCTTTGTGAGTGATGGGAGAGATGCGTGGTTTTACGTTCCGGGCGACCGGCAGGTGAGGAGGACGGAAGCGCGGAAGTTGGACGATATCAGGTCCCCGCTGGCGCTCCTGCTGGGCAAGAGCAAGCTGGAAAAGGAGTTACAGGGGTTGTCTTTAGCACCGGACGTTGCGCCGCTGGCGGCCGGAGACGTGATGTTGCGGGGCGTGCCACAGGCGATGGCGGACCGGGTGAGTGAGATTCTGCTGGAGGTCACTCCGCAGCATCAGATCGCGCGGATTGTGATCGATGATGTGGACGGGTCTTCGACCGAGTACCGCTTCAGCGACCAAAAGGAGAATGTGACGATTCCAGAGGGACAATTCGAGTTCCGCCCGCCAGCGGGGACGGAGATCGTGGAAGGGGAGTTGGGAGGCAGTTGAGAGTTGGCGGAGTCGCCTCATGGGGAGTCCTGGGCATAGGTTACTTGCGATACTGGAAACCGGGGACTTTGGCGCGATCCTCGATTGAGATGGGAAGCGGCGATGTTAGACTGAGCCGACGGGGTTATAGACGGGTAAAGACCGGAAAGAACGGGTAAATGGCGGAATTTGTCGTAAAAGTCGCGGACGAACGGGGTCACCTGCACCAGCAGGTGGAGCAGGGCTACTCCGTGGCGGAAGTGCGCGACCGCTTTGCTTCCCAAGGCTACCTGGTTTACTGGGTGAAGCCGCAGGGGATGTTTTCTGGCGGGTTTTCGGGACGAAGCCGGCGCAAGCTCAAGCAGGGCCCGTTTCTGGTGTTTAACCAGCAGTTTCTGACGCTGATCAAGGCTGGCCTGCCGATCTTGAACTCCCTGGACCTGTTGATCAAGCGACAAAAAGACGGGCAACTGAAGCAGATCCTGGAGAACGTGCGGGAGCGGGTCAAGGGCGGCGAACTGCTCTCCGATGCCTTTGCCACCCATGCCATGGTCCCGAAGATTTACACCACGACGCTGATGGCGGGAGAGAAGAGCGGAAACATCGATGAGGTGCTGACCCGCTACATCAATTTTCAGCGGCTGGCGATGACGTTTCGCAAGAAGCTATTCGTATCGTTGATTTATCCCACGCTGCTGGTGAGCGTGGTTACGATCATGGTGATGTTTCTGTTCACCTACGTGGTGCCGAAATTTGCGGAGCTGTTCAACAGTCTGGACGCGAAATTACCGGCCATCACGTTGTTCATGCTGGCGGTGGGAACGAATGCGCAGAAATATTTTCCGTTCATTGTGGGCGGGCTGGCGTTGGGCGGGTTTGTCTTCTGGCAGTGGAGGAAGACGGATCGAGGAGCGGACCAGATTGATCGATTCATTCTGAGTCTGCCGTTGCTGGGCGATATCCGGCTGAAGCATCAGGTCGCAACTTTTTCCCGGATGCTCTCGACACTGTTGCAGGGCGGGTTGCCGCTGGTGCCGTCGATGGAGACGGCCGGCGGTTCGATGAGCAGCCGGCGGATTCTGAAGGGCGTGATGCGAGCATGCGGCCGGGTTCGGGAAGGGCAAGGACTGGCGAGCAGCCTGGAGGAGCAGGGTATTTTTCCTGACCTGGCGGTGGAGATGCTGGAAGTGGGCGAGTCCACGGGAGCGCTGCCGGCGATGTTGAACTCGGTGGCGGAGTTTTATGAAGAAGATGTGCAGACGGCTCTGGGCGCTTCCATGGCGTTGATTGAGCCTTTGATTCTGATGGTGATGGCGGTGTTTGTCGGCGGGGTGCTGATTTCGCTGTATCTGCCGATCTTCACGTTGGGAGTGCACTGAGTGGGAGGGATGGCAAGGAAGCGAGCCAAACGCGCGATTATTGCGTCGCAAAGAATGCGACGCTCCGCGCGGCTCGCCCAGATCCCTCGCTGCGCAAAGAACGCTTGCTCGGGATGACAGCAGTATTTATTAGGGATGTGAGAAATGGCGACCGCGGATAAGAAATCACTTTTCGTACACGGCGAGAATGGCGGGCAGGTGGTGACGACGGGGAATCCGGTCACCGACCTGGAACGCGCTCAGGACGTGGCGCGGCGTTATCGCTGCGAATTTGTCGACCTCACGGATTTCCAGCTTCATCACGAGCTGTTCAAGAAGTTCTCTCCGGAGCTGATGTTCCGCTACAAATTTGTGCCGTTGGAAGAGACTGCGGACGGCAAGCTGGCGATCGCCATCGCCGATCCCAGCCAGTTGATGATGATTGATGAGATCAGCTTGCTGCTGCAGAAGCGGATCGTCACCAAAGTGGCGACGCTGAAGCAGATCGACGACATCCTCAAGAAGACGGAGCAATCGCAGCGCGTTCTGGAAGAGGCCAGTGAAGGCTTCCAGATCATCCGGGAAGACGAGAACACGGGCGCGGAAGAGACGCTGACCATCGACAAGCTGACGGCGGCGGGCGATACCAGTCCGATTATCCGGCTGGTCGATACGACGATTTTTACCGCGCTGCAGCGGCGCGCCTCCGACATTCACATTGAAACGCGGGACGACTCGGTGGTGATCAAGTTCCGCATTGACGGAGTGCTGACGCAGGCCATGCCGCCGATCGGCAAGGAACATCATTCGACCGTGATCTCGCGTATCAAGGTGATGAGTGAGTTGGATATTTCCGAGCGGCGCGTGCCCCAGGACGGACGCTTCCGGGTGAAGTACAACGGGCGCGCCATCGACTTCCGCGTGTCGATCATGCCGTCGATTCACGGCGAAGACGCTGTGCTCCGCGTGCTCGACAAAGAGTCGATGAGCGAGAAGTTCCGCACGCTCACGCTCGATGTGGTGGGCTTCGACGAAGACGACCTGAGAAAGTTTCGCCGGTATATTAAGGAACCGTACGGCATGGTGTTGGTGACGGGGCCGACGGGCAGCGGCAAGACGACCACGCTCTACGCCGCGGTGAATGAGATCAAGACCGACGAAGACAAGATCATCACCATTGAAGATCCGGTCGAATACCAGCTGCGCGGCATCACGCAGATTCCGGTCAACGAGAAAAAAGGATTAACGTTTGCACGCGGGTTGCGGTCGATTTTGCGCCATGACCCGGACAAAATCATGGTCGGCGAAATCCGCGACACCGAGACGGCGCAGATCGCCATCCAATCGGCGCTGACCGGGCACCTGGTTTTCACCACGGTGCACGCGAACAACGTAGTGGACGTGATTGGACGATTTCTAAACATGGGGGTCGAGCCTTATAACTTTGTCTCGGCGTTGAATTGCATTCTGGCGCAGCGGCTGGTGCGGTTGATCTGCGAATCCTGCAGAACGCCGGTGAACTATCCGCCGGACGTGCTGGAGGCCAGCGGACTGGATCCGGCACAGTGGTCGAAAGTGCCAATGTATGAAGGGCCGGGATGCATCGAATGTGCGGGCACCGGGTTCCGCGGACGAACTGCGATTCACGAGTTGCTGGATTTGAGCGACCGCATCCGGGAGATGATTCTGGCCAAGAAGCCGACTTCGGAAATCCGGCGTGCGGCGCGGGAAGAAGGGATGCGATTCTTGCGCGAGTCGGCGCTGGATAAGGTACGGCTCGGCTTGACCACGTTGAAAGAAATCAACAAGGTCACCTTCATCGAGGCCATGCGGTAGACAACGGGTGGTCAGGGATCAGTGGCCAGTGCCAGTCCAATTTTGCTGATCGCTTATCATAGGCCATTGGCCACTAGCCACTGCTCTAGTTCCCTTCCAGCTATTGCATTTGTTGCGGCGGGGCGTTTGAATTGCAGAAGGTAAGCTTGGGGAGTGAGTTTCTGAAATGAGTTCCGGATCGAATCCAGCAAAACCCAAACTGGCGTGTGAAATCGCTGCCGACCGCGTGCTGGTGGGACGACTGGCGGAGGATCGCCGCAGTCTGGAAGCGTGCGCCGCGCGCGAACTCGCGCCAGGGAGCGTGATCCCGGATCTGGTGGAGGGCAACTTGCGCCAGCGTGATGCAGTGACCGCGGCGGTGCAATCGGCGTTGAGCAGCGTGGCAGGACGATCTCACGACCTGATCGCGGTAGTACCGGACGCAGCTGTGCGGGTGGTGTTGCTCGAATTTGATACGTTGCCTTCCGACTCTGAAGAGGCAGCGGGCGTGGTGCGGTTTCGGATGAAGAAGTCTTTGCCCTTTGATGTGGACAAGGCGAGAGTTTCCTACCACGCGCAGAAGACGGCTGACGGAGTGAGAGTTGTAGCCGCAGTGGCTCTGGCCAGTGTGGTGGAGGAATACGAGGCAGCCTTCCGGGATGCGGGATTCAGCCCGGGAGTAGTCTTGCCCTCGATGCTCGCCGCTCTGGGCGCGGCTGAGGGGCAGCGGCCTACGTTAGTGGTGAAAGTAGATGCGCGCACTACGAGCATCGCGATTCTCAATGCCGGACAGGTACAACTTTTCCGCACGCTCGAAAATACGCGTGGCGTAACCATCACGGGCGAGCAATTAGCCGAGGAAGTTTATCCGTCCGTTGTGTTTTTTCAGGATACCTATCATTTGAACATCGAAAAAATTTTTGTTGCGGGCTTGTCCGACACGGGTAATGCGGCGCCGGCGCTGCGCGCGCAAACCGGCGCCGATGTGCAGGAATTAGTGACCTCCTCGCAGTTGGGAATCAGCACCGGAGGTTCGGTGCCGCGATGGAGAATGGCCGGTGTAGTGGGGGCTCTGATTTCGTAACTGCAGTGGCCAGTGGTCAGTGATCAGTAAGGATCTACTGACTACTGACCACGGAATTAATTATGCGTCTTGATATCAATCTCGCCAGTCAGCCTTACGAGGATGCGCAGCAGTTCTGGATGCGCTGGGGAACGGCTCTGGTGGCTACGGCGATCGTGACCTTGGCGTTGCTTGCCATCACGATCACGGGTTGGTTTGACGCCCGCCGCGATCATGCCAAGATTGCTCAATTGCGGGCCGAAATCGCGCAGCGCGACCGGACGCGGCAGCAGGCTGAGGATTTTCTGAATCGCCCGGCGAATCGCACTACGCGGGATCAGTCGCAATTTCTCAACGAACTGATTGAGCGCAAATCTTTCTCTTGGACGCGTGTACTGGAAGAACTGGAAAAAGTAATGCCGGCGCGGGTGCACCTGGTATCCATTCATCCGGAACTCGACGAGGATAATCAACTTAAGCTGAAGATGCAGGTGGGGGCCGATTCCCGGGAGAAGGCGCTTGACCTTGCACGGCGGATGGAAGACTCGCGACATTTTACCCAAACCTATATTCAGAGTGAACAGTATGGAAATTCAGGCACTGGAGACATGGTCCAGATAACTCTGGTTGCGACCTACGTTCCGGAGACCGTGCCTGTTCCAGTGACCAAGACCGAGATTTCCCAAAGGACTGCACCCTGATGCCAGACTTACGCCGAACCCGGAAAAATATTAAGATCGCCTTGGCGGCACTGGTGGGGGTGGATGTGATTGCGGTGATCGTGCTGTTTTCGCCATTGGTGGGCTCCTCGGAGTCACGCCGGATGGAACTGAATCAGTTGTGGGGCGAACTGAAGCTAAAAACCCAGCAGGTGGAGCCGCTGGCCAATCTGCCGGAAAAGGTAGTAACGGCAAACCATCAGATCGACGACTTCTACAAGAAGCGATTTCCTGCCCAGGACTCGCAGATCGCCACGCAATTTGGAAAGCTTGCAGTCGCCAATGATGTGACCATCGAATCGGCCAAATATATTCTGGGCGATTCGGAGATTGGCCGGCTGCAACCGGTCGAGGTGGAAGCGGATCTTTCGGGAAACTATGTTTCGCTGGCGCGGTTCATCAACGCTCTGGAGCGTGATGACATGCTTTTCATCATCAGCAGCGTCACGTTGGCCGGCGAGCAGAAGGGCCCCATTAAGCTACAGATGAAGGTCGAAACATATTTGAAGGTAGGGGCGTAGTGAAGCTGGGAACGGAAAATCGGAAGACCGTGATCATCGCCGCGGTGCTGGGAGTATTGGCTATCCTGACGGTCGTTTACGAGTTCATGCCTTCATCGTCGACGATCGCTTCCACGGGTACGAACGCGGGCGTTGCGGTGGGGCCGGCCGGCGTTCTGTCGCGTCCCGGACGTCGCGGAACCGGAACTGGGGCAGGCAAGAAAGAGCGAGCGCCCCAGAGTCTTGACCCGACGCTGCAACTGCCACAACTCGCCGCGACGGAACAGATCAAATATGAGGGCTCGGGGAGGAACATTTTTGTTGCGCAGGCGGACGTGGAGATTCCCAAGCCGCTGGCTCCTGGGGCGACGGACGTGAAAAATACGCAGACGTATACTCCCCCGGTGCCGCAGCAAGCCCCGATTCCGCTGAAATTTTTCGGGTTTGCCAATCAGCCCGGAGAACCGAAGAAGGTTTTCCTGATCAAGGGCGAAGATACTTTCATTGCAGGCGAAGGCGAGATCATTGACCGTCGCTACAAAGTGGTGCGCATTTCTCCGACCTCGGTGGACATTCAGGATGTGGTAGGCAGCGGTCCCCCACAAAGTATCCCGCTGACCCAGGGGTAGCGAAATTTTGCGATTGGATGATTTTGCGATTGGGCAATTTCTGAAGATCCCCGAGCGGCATCGAATTATGAAGCAGGCCAGTTTCTCAGACTGATGGCTTTATTTTCTAACACGCGACCGTCAGGGAACCGGGCTCGCCAGCGAGAAGACGGCTATGTTTTGCTGACGCTGATGCTGATGGTGACGATGATGGTGATCGCCGCGGCGGCAGTGATGCCGACCATCGCGTTCGAGATCCGGCGAGACCGCGAACAGGAAATGGTCCACCGCGGCGTGCAGTACTCGCGCGCCATCCGCAATTACTACAAGAAATATGGACGCTATCCGACGCGACTTGAAGATCTCGATAACACCAACAATCTTCGTTACCTGCGGAAACACTATAAAGACCCGGTGACCGGACAGGATTTCAAACTGCTGCACTACGGCGATCCTGGATTGTCGATGACCGGCAGCATCGGCGGCGGCGGCATAACGGGCGCAAATTCTGTTAGCCAAATGAATGGCCAGGCCGGCAGTGGTTCGGCATTCGGCGGTTCTGGCTCCGCGTTTTCGCAGCCGTCGAGCTTCGGAGGAAATTCGAACAGCGCATTCGGAGGAGGATCGAGCTTCGGAGGCGGTTCGAATAGTGCGTTCGGCGGAGGGTTCGGCAGCTCAGGCAACTCTGGGACTGCCAGCAATAGCACAGCCTCTAGCGGAAGCGGCAACCAGTCGACTGGGTCGGACCCTACACAGAGCGGGAATTCGCAGAACTCAAGTTCCACGTCCGGCAGTTCGAGCGGTCAAGGAAACAACCAGGTGTTTGGCGGAGGACCTATCGTCGGAGTAGTCAGTGTGAGCAAGAAAGACACGATTCGGGAATTCAATCACAAACACAAATACAACGAGTGGCAGTTTGTTTACGATCCAACCCTTGATCGGGGTGGGTTAATCTTGACGCCCAACCAAACGGCGCTGCAGTTGGCAGGAACCCCACCGAGCCAGATCGGACAACCAGCCGGCTCGAATTCGAGCGGCAGTTCGTTCGGGCAATCGGGGTTTGGGCAATCGTCGTCATTCGGACAGTCATCGGGCTTTGGCAGCAACAATTCCGGATTTACGAATGGCCCGTCGACGCCTGCACAACCACCGTCCAACCCGCCCCAGTAAGTGCTGGACACAGACCTTCAGGAAAGAAGAAAGGCCTCATCAGGAGATGAGGCCTTTTTGTTGTTCACGACAACTTATCACGAAGGAACGAAGAAACCTAGACGCTGAAAGACGATCCGCAGCCACAGGTGCTCTTGACGTTCGGATTCTCGAATTTGAATCCGGCGCCTTCCAGAGTCTCGACATAATCCACCAGGCAACCGTTCAGATACATCACGGAAGTGGCGTCCACAAAGACCTTAAGGCCGTCCATCTCGAAGGTTTTGTCCATCATTCCCGCGGCATTCTCGAACTGCATGGAATACGAGAAACCGGAACAGCCGCCGCCCACCACGCCGATGCGCAGACCAGCAGGCACGGGATTCTGCTGTCCCATGATCTCTTTCACTTTGGCAACCGCGCTGGCGGTAAGCGTAACCGGGGCGGTCTTCTTTACTTCAGGGATGTTGGTTGTAACGGGGACGGTGGTCGTAGCCATTTATCTCTCCTCGGCTCTGGAATGATCAAATTATAACAGAGGGGCGCAAGCTCCAGCAGCCCAATTCGATGGCGCAAACTCCCCGGGCTACTAAGCCCCTTAAGAATTAGATGCCTCCAGGCCCCGAGAGTCGCAAGTTCCGTTGGGGGAAGGGGTTGGTCCGGTTCCTATGCCGATTCCCCGGCAGGGCTTGCCAAGCGGGGCTATAATGATTTCGGTTAGGGCTCTGCGGAATTTCAAATGCGGTAAATGGGGCGCCGCATATGGAACTCGGAGGGTGCCAAACAAGCTCGCAATCTGTCGAGGTGGCGCTATGACCTGGACGTGGACTCCTTTACTGCTTGGGCTCGCGACTGTGTGGGGTGTCTTCACCGTCGGCCTGATCATCCTGCTCATTTATCGCAGCACGCTGACGATGCATGAGGACGAGCAACTTTACCTGGATGACGCGAACTCGCACATGCAGCAAGAACAAACGGAATTGCTGGTGAAAGTGAACCGACTGACCAAGCCGGTTTGGGTGTTTGGTGCTGGGTCGGGCGTGCTGCTGCTTGTGCTGTTAGGCATGTTCATTTATCAGGGACTGAACGCGGTTCAGTAGCTGCTGCCGAATTGCAAAGCGGTGCCGCGCCGAGTCGCGTGACGACTGCGTGCTGCTGTGTATGCTTGAGCTGTGGCATGCCTTGCTGCGGACGTTTGGAATACTTTTTTTTGGGGCCCCCGAGTAGTTCTCCAGACAAAGCCTCTTCGAAGAATCTCTTCCTGATTTACATAATCTGGTTTGTATAATCGTATTCAAGCGAAAGTGGCGGAATTGGCAGACGCACCAGACTTAGGATCTGGCGGGTAAAACCGTGGGGGTTCGAGTCCCCCCTTTCGCACCAACAGTTTAGGGCCGATGTTGAAATCGGCCCTTTTCCATTGCGCCCAAATCTGTGCCCACCTAGCTTGGCTTTCTCTTCTTCTCCGCTGCCGAGAGTGCCGCCGTTATAGTCTGTTGAAAGGCGCGTTCGATTGCGTCTGCCTGAGGCGCAATCGCGATATAACAACAATCACTTCGTAGGGCCTGACGGGGGCAAACCAAACGGCACAAGCCGCACTCGTGCTCTGCCGTCCTTATCGCGCAAGAGGATTTGGTCCTCCGATTCCTCGATGCTGAGTTCTCCCTTGAAGGCTTTGATAATCGCAAGACTCTCCGACCACTCCTCGGGAGGACAAAACCCTGCAAGAATGACATCCGCGGCAACAGTTAGCTGCTTCCCAGAAACCTTGAAACCTCCCGTCCAGCCGCCGCATGTTGGAGAACCGAATATCAGGCCATTCAAGAAAGTAATCTCGGCTGTGCTTCTTGCATCGACCAGCCCTTGATCGGCAGTCTGCTGCCCAGTATCGCCGCGATACTGGGCAATCCGCCACCGGCGATTTTCAATCCCTTCGTGACGAAGAGACTGGAGCACCATGATGGGATGGCGATCCTCAGCTAGGAACGTAAGTCTCCCATCGTGCAGGTCGTAGAAGCGGATCATATAAAGGCTTTTTTCAAATTGTTCTGCGATCTGCCACTGGGACCTATTGCTCTTCGTTATGTCGCTGTATGCTGATGCCGGGTAAAATTTCAGCTGCGTCGTTGTCGTTTTGTATTCGAAGGAAAATGAACGGAAGTAAAGGGGTGCGCTGAACGTCATGGCATATCTGTCGATGTCGATCACGACGCCAGACAAATCCGAGTGTGTACCTTGAAGTTGTGTGAGATGCCAGAAAGTATCTTGAAGCTCGGACAGATCTTTACCGGGCCGTGTTCGGGATGAGGCATTGAGCGCAATACTCGCCGCCGGTAAGTGACAGATGACGGCGAAGAAAATGAGAACCCTCTTCAACACGCGCATCTTGTGCATGCCACACATTTTACGCTCGCAACATGGCGGGCTGCTGTAAACAGGCGATAGCACGTTTTCACCACGGTGAGCGTAACCGCGATGTGCCCATTTTTGTGCCTACCACCAACCCCGACAGGTTGCGGCTGAAAAGATGCGTCCTCGGAAACCCTCGACAGACGCCTCATTCTGAGTGGTTCGTGGCAAGTGGTCGGAATCCCCGTCTGGCTAGTGGCTGGTGGCTCCGCTGTCATTACTGACCATGAGGCTCGAGACATTCACGGGTTCGAAGTCCGACAAGGTCAGACTGGTGAGGCACGAAAGATCGTTGTCGTTCCAGCGAGCGTCGGGTGTGCCAATCAGGCCGCCGCTGTCACCGTTATCGGCCAGGATGATTCCGTAGTTACGGAATGCGGTGATGATAATGGCTGCTTGTGGACTGGTAGAGGCGCAGGACGGAGTCGCGACAGAAGCCTTCAGGCGATAGATCTCACCAGCGGGTCCGGACATGGTGCAGGTTTTCGGAGGAGAAGATTGCGAAATTTCCGATTCCACTCCAATGGAACTGCCTGCCGAATCCGTGCAACTTCCCACGCCTGCTGTTTCCGTAGCAGGCCAAACCCAGTAGTTCAACATGTGGTTGAGGGTGAACCGGATGGGGTGCTGGACCGTTCCGTTCGGTGAGGTAGGCGTGCCGGTGCCGATTACTTCGTCAGCATTGGCGAGCAGTGGGGCGACGGGAAGGCCGGCGGCATCAGATGTTCCGTTGCCTTGCGGCGTCAGATTGTTCGAAGATACGTCCGGCCAAAGCGCGTTTGAGGAATCGGTCCAGGGACCGCCTTCGTAGATTCCCTGCCACATTTCGTAAAGAGCAGGGTTGTTTCCACCGCCTGACTCCAGATAAACCAGAACGTGTCGATCTCCCGTCGAGTTACTGGTGCCTTCCACCGGAGCATTCGCTGGTATCGGGCCCGTGGTGAAGTAGGACTGATACACGGTGGTTTTCACTGATACGTCGGACTGGTTGTAAGGAACTTCGATGGCCGGGATTCCGTTCGGAAAGGGAGGATTCGAATTGTTGCCGAAGAACGGCTTCACCGTCGCGGACAAGTAGCCGCTGTACATCGGCGCTGCGGGTGAAGTATCGACGGGCAAGCTGGTCGTGGCCGCATCTACTCGATGATGAAAAATGGAAGTTGATGGAAAGATGTTGGCGAGGAATGCATTGTTGCCATTAATGGCGAAGCTGATGTTCTGAGTCGCCTGGGCATTGGTTGAGTCTGTCACGACAAATTCCGGCGTGTAGGCGCCTTGGCCACCGATCAGCGAACTGGTTATGTTTCCTGTGGTTGGGTTGAGAGACATCCCCTCAGGTAAGGGAGGAAAGTTGACATTGGTGCTTACCGAATAGGTGTAGGGCGGAGAGCCACCGCTGGCCAGAATTGTGCAGCCTGAATATGCCGCACCTTGGGTTCCGCCTGGGCACGAAGTGGTTTCAATCGACAGTGAACTACCGGAGGTTGCTACCGTGACTTTTGCCGTAGATGTAGTCGAGCCTGAAGCGTTGGTTGCCGTCAGTGTGTAGGTGGTGGTCGCAGTCGGGCTCACGCTCGTCGAACCACTGGCGGAGGTGGAGGTGAATGTTCCCGGGGTGATGGCAATACTCGTCGCTCCCGCCGCCGCCCAGCTCAGTGTGCTGCTGGTCCCGGAGTTTACGCTGGTCGGATTCGCCGTGAAGGAAGTGATTGCTGGCGCGGCGCCTTTTTCAGAGGGCGAAGTCGACGAAGTCGTCGAGCCGCAGCCCGCCAGTCCGGCACACGCAAACAGAACAATAGTGAAGCACAGCGCACTAAGACCAGATCGCGGAGAATTGAGCCGGCGGGAACGGAGCCAATTTCTGCCAGGCGAGCAAGTTGAGTCCATGCGCGCTCCTTTCACCTGCGTCAGCACATAAATCAGGGTTATCCGTGTAGATCGACGTGGCACCACAGAGCTGGCTCAGCTTCGTTCGCCGGTTGCACGAAGGTTGGCGCTAATTGGCCAGCATCACGGGCGAGCCGGCCAGCAGGCCGGCAGCCAGTTCCAGGTCGTGCAAGTCTTCGCGGCTGAAATCCTGAGTAAAGCGCGGGTCCAAACCCTTGCGCGAAATCTGAAGGACTCCCAGCACGGTCGAGTTGTTATCCAGAATTGGTACCGACATTAGTTTCTGAATGGGCGCTGGCGGAGCTGGACTGTCTTCCTCGGCTCCAACTGGCTTGATGGTTTCGAAGATACTGGCGTGCTTTACGCGCGCGAAGTTGTTAAAGATTTCGGCTTTCTTGCTCAAGGCGGTGTGGGCTGCTACGGCTTTGCTGGAAATCGGAATTGCGCCGGTGGTGCGGAGATGCTCCGGAAAGACAAACTTGAGCAGACCGCCTTCCAACCGCAGCAAGGCCACCTCGGCATACTGAACGTGGAACACTTTCGCCAGGACCATGCTGATGTCCTGAGGGGTGACGCCTTCCCCCAGCACAGATCCCAAGGGCAGGAGGTTTTCGGGGAGAATAATCTCTTCTTCGATGGCCGCGTTTTCAGGCTTATGGGTCATAGTCGAACTCGTGAAACTTAATTTGAAAACCGCATCCAGTCTCGCACTTTGAACGCCAGACGAGGCTCGTAATGACATCCTACAACCCCTTTGGATTCAGCAAAGTAGCTTCGGGCCATGACCTTTCGCGGCAGGGCGGTTCGCCAGAAACTTGCAGGCAAATTGACAATTTTTGTCAGAGAATCAGGTCGGAGTTGCCGAATCGAGGAAGCGTCAGGCAGTTGAGGGTGACTTCAGCGGCGCGTCTTTCCTTTCTACTCCTAAGTTATTACACTGCTTGGCTATGAGTGTTCCGCCACAACCCAATGTCAAGCTGACCAATGCCCCCGACTATCGGGAATCCTATGCCAACAGCGTGCAGATGCGAGTTAATGTATGGGACTTCTTCCTCGTATTCGGCACCGTGCAACAGCAGACCGAAGCGCAAGTCGAACTGCGCAACTTTCAGGGTATCTATCTGAGCCCGCA
>DATEQW010000032.1:0-11679 GCA_035272245.1 Candidatus Sulfotelmatobacter sp.
ACTCTGCCGCGGACACTCTGGACAAGGTCGTTCCTGCCGAGCTCCGCGAAAACGCTGCCGCCATGGCAGTTCTCGCCTACGCTCTGGCCAACATGAAAGATCCTCTGCCACGCTAGAGAGCGGAATTGCAGTGCCAGCGGAGCGGCGCCCTCCCGTCTCTGCATTTGTTCACCGGAGCTCAGTACAGCATGAACTGTATAGAGCCCCCGGCACTGACGCCCATAAAATCCGCTAAGTTCTGGCCGCGGGCTCCCAAACTGAGAAGGAAATTCAGAAGTCAGCGGCCATTTGCAATCACCGAAACTGAAAGGAGATAGTCTTGAATCCACGATTCGGAAAAGCAACAGTCACAGGATTAGTCGTATTGGCACTTTTGTTCTTCGTAGCAGCACCTCGAGCTCACGCCGATGACAGGTCGCACTGTCAGCATGCCGTTGAAAAAGCGGAGGCCAACCTCGACCGAGCCATCCATGACCATGGCGATCACAGCCCTCAGGCCGAGAGCCGACGCCGGGATCTGAATGCCGAACGCCAGCGTTGCTGGGATCAGCACCACCAGTGGTGGAATGGAAAAGAGCATCGTTGGGAGACCGAACAGAACTGGGATAACGATCACGATCATCACTAAGCGCCGTGCTGCGTCGCACGCCTATCGAACGGTCCAGTTGAAGTGTCGGCTGCGATGTTTCGGCTGGACCGTTTGATCCGTTGTCGAGCCGGCTCTCATCGCTTGCTACAATACCCTCGGTCTTCGAGCGATGCGGTTCGTCAGTCCACTCCTCAAGCACGTGATCTATCCAGTGCTGCATCGCACGGGATGTCTGGCCCACATCACCCCGCTCGCGGGTTACGCGGTCGTGAACTACCATGGCGTCCTGCCGGTCGATTATTCCAGCACTGACAAGTTTCTCGACGGGAACCTGGTAGAAGCCCAGGGCTTTCGCAAGCAACTCCAATTCTTGAAGGCCCACTATCGCATCATCCACCCCGAAGAATTTCGGGCCGCGATCGATCAAGGCCGGCCGCTTCCTCCGCGCTCCGTTTTGGTGACCTGCGACGATGGTCTTCTCAATACGCTCACCGACATGCTTCCAATTCTCCAGAGCGAGCAGGTCCCATGTCTTTTCTTCGTGACGGCCGCGTCCTGCGGGATGGACTCACGCGTGCTCTGGTACGAAGAGCTCTATCACGCAATGCGAATCAGGCCATTGAACGAACTAGCCTCCCAACTGCCCGTTGATTCAGTCTCCACTCCGCCGCCAGCAGAAACTTTTCAGAGCAGTTGGTGGAACATTGTAAGAAGGGCCTCGCAACTGAGTGCAGAGGCGCGAGGGGATTGGATGGCTCAGGTTCGCATTCACGCAGGCGCGACTGACGCGACCTCCTCCGAAAAACGCTGGCGTCTCTTGCGTCTTTCCGAGCTCAAGCAGCTGTCCGAGGCAGGAATGACGATCGGAGCGCATACCCGGACTCATCCCATTCTGTCTTTGTGCACAGACGAGGAAGCACGCCACGAGATTCAGGAAGGTAAAGGCGAGTTAGAACGCGCTCTTGAACGGCCGATCTGGGCTTTCGCTTATCCTTTCGGAAACCCTGCCACGATGGGTGACCGCGAATTCCGCTTCGCCCGAGAGGCCGGTTTTTCCTGCGCGTTCCTCAATGTCGAGCGCTGGGCGGAACAAGAATCCAGCCCCTTAGCCGTTCCCCGCAGTCACGTGACCTCCGATATGACTCTCCCCGAGTTCGCCGCCCACCTCAGTGGTTTTCACGCGCGACTCCAGCAAATCATGGGAGGCTAGCTCAGCGCTCGCTTGCGCCTCCAGCCAGAATGCGGCATTCTTGAAGACGCCAATCTCTTCCTATGAACTCAGTGCGTCAAATCTTGTGCGCGTAAGTGTCCTGAAAGAAATTCCGGAAGACCCCGACCTCTCTGCCGCGTGGAACACTCTGGTTCTCGCTATGGAGAATCCGGAGGTTTTTTTCACCTACCAATGGGCCTTGGCCGCCAGCCGCGGTTTTCACGGGCACCTGTCTACGTTGCTTTTTCTGATGCGCGAGGGTGACCAGCTTGTCGGCGTCGCTGCGCTAGCCATCGATCCCAAAGCGCCACGAGCCGCCTTTTTCTTGACCTCAAGTACCGCGGATTACTGCGACATCATCAGCACGCCGGAGAATCGCCGAGCCGTCATCCTCGCTCTTCTGGAAGAAATCCAGAAGCTCGGCCTCCACGATCTCGTTCTCGCCAATGTACCTGCGAGCTCGACGACCCTGCAGGAGCTTCCCAGCGTTGCCAGCTCACGCCGCTTTTATGTCACCTCGCGCGCTGCCTACAATTGCGGTGTCGTCCAGCTTGGAGGGGAAGGCCAGCGGGAAACACTCGTCCGATCGTTAGCCGGCAAGAGTCGCGAGAAGCGGGCGTTGAAGCGGCTTACCAGTCTCGGTTCGGTTAAAGTCATACATGTCACCGATCCGGAGCAGATCGGCACAAGCCTTGAATCCATCGTCTCCGCACAAATTTCGCGTTTCCTCGCCAGTGACCGCGTCAGCCCGCTGGTTGGACCCGAGCGCCGCGCCTTCCTGCAACAATTGAGCGATCTCTTGTCTCAGTCCGGTTGGCTCAAGATCAGCCAGTTGGAAATCGACGGCCGGCCTGTGGCCTGGAACTATGGCTTTCGCTTTGGCGGAAGCTGGTTCTGGTACCTACCCACCTTCGAGATGGAGTACGCCCACGTCTCTCCGGGTTCCTGCCTGCTTCGTCTTCTCGTGGAAGAGGGAGCCAAAGACACTTCTCTGCGATGGCTCGACCTCGGTCTCGGGGAAGAGTCTTACAAAGAACGCTATGCTAACCAAATGCGGCAGACTCGCTATGTCCAGGTCTCTCGCGGGCTCCCCAGACACGTTGCCCGGGTCGGGCGCCAGATGCTCAGCACTACTGCCGCCCGCTTTCCGCAATTCGGAGATAAACTTCGCGCAGCCAGAGCTTCTTATCAATCCGTGGCAAATCGCATCCACGAGACCGGATTCGCTGCCACCGCTCGCTACTCCATGCAAAGAGCGGTCCACTCGATTGCCTCGCAAGACGAGGTGTTGATTTTTGAGGCGCCTGAATGTCGCCCTGCGGAACCACCAGACGAGACACGCGCCGAACTATTACCTCTCACGCGGGAACATCTGGTCGAGGGCTCGATCACCAATGCCGGAGACTCACCTACCCTCCGCTACTTGATGCGTTGCGCCCATCGTCTGGCACAACCCGGCGCATCAGGGTTTCTCTTGCAGGATGAGACCGGTCGTCCCGCGCATTTCTTGTGGATCAGAAACTATGACGGCTTCCACCTGGCGGAGATCGACCACATCATCGAGCCCTTTGCGGAGAATGCGTCGATGATCTTCGACTGCTGGACTCCACTTGCCAACCGTGGCCGCGGTCACTATGCCACTGCTATTGGTCTGGCCGCGGCCAGCCTCCGAAAACAGGGACGAATCGCCCGCATTTTCAGCGGCGCGACCAATTCCTCTTCCCTCCGCGGAATTCTGAAGGCCGGCTTTCAATATCGCTTTTCGTTCCTCCGCCGCACCAAACTCGGCCACTCCGTCATCACTCGGCAGGAAACCACAAGCGCCATCTGAAGCCGCTTTCTGACGAAGCTGCTGCATCGAGTTTTCCCAGATTTGCCCGCATTTCGCTAGAAATGGCCTGCCTAACGTTCCAGCCGGAACATTCGCCTCAATGCCCGGCTGGAACCATTGGCCGTGGAAAGGAAGCTCCCCCCGAGCGTCCTCTCCACATCGCGAGATGGGCCCGCGAACTGACAAGCCCTCCCCCGCATCCCTCCTGCCTCTCTATTCCGAAATAACGTGAAGCAAATCCGCGCCCGAAGTCATCGATCTTGGAGACCATCCCAAACAGGCACGAGATTCACGTCGACACAAATCGTTGGGCACCGCGACGCTCCAGTTTGTGCAATGAACTTTCGATAGTCACTTCAGGGCAGGACTGAGGTGGCGAGGGCTAGACTTACGCTCGAAAAAAAGGGTTGCCCTGGAAGAGCCCTTCAACGCTTGGACAGCCGACGGGCCTGTTGACGCATCTCAATTTTGGCGCTTATCATCGTCGTTTGGCCTTTAGCTTATGCGCGGCTCCGTTGCCGCAGGACTTTAGAAGTGACACTATGGATAAGAAGAAGTTAGAAGCATTCAAAAAGCGGCTTGAGACCCGGCAGCAGGAGTTGCGTCGCACCGTCTCCCGCACTCAGGCCGACGGCCGTTCGGCCGACGAAGACACGGCACAGGATATTGCCGACCGCGCCGCGAGTTCCTACACCAAGGAATTCCTGTTCAGCCAAAGCAACAACGAGCGACAGCTCCTGCAAATGGTAGAGAGGGCGCTGGCACGCATCCGCGAAGGCAGCTTCGGCGAATGTATCCACTGCGGCAAAGAGATCAATGCCAAGCGTCTTGAGGCTGTGCCCTGGACGCGTCACTGCATCGAGTGCCAGGAGAAGCTCGAACAGGGATTGCTGGAGGAAGCTCCCCGCTAGGCCGAGACGATTCGCCTTTGACGGTCCCATTTTCCGGCTGATAAACTAAGTGTTCGTCCCACCGAGACTGAAGCTCATCGAGAACGAGATTGGAAGGTAGTCGTGCGCGCAGAGACACGCCATCAGCTTAAACAGGACGCATTCAGCCGGGTGACCATTGGGGCCGCCGAGAAGACCGCTCACTGGAGTGTGGAACACAGGAACACTCTCACCATCGTCGGCATCGTGGTGGCGGCAATCATCGCCGTGGTGGCCGGTGGATGGTATTACCTGAGCGCGCAGAATGAGAAGGCCAGCCTGGATATGACCCAGGCGGTCCGGACTCTTGAAGCTCAGCTTCGTCCTGCCGGAACCCCCGCGCAGCCAGGCATTCCCAGTTTCGCTTCCGCTAAAGAGCGCGCCGAAACTGCCAAGAAGCAATTCCAGACAATCATCGACAAATATCCTCACACCCGCTCCGCCGATATGGCCCGCTATTTTATGGGAGTGACTTCCGCGACGGAGGGGGACAACTCGGCCGCTGAAGCCGATTTCAAGGCCGCAGCCTCCGCCGGTAGCAAAGACATGGCCGCCATCGCCAAACTCGCGCTGGCTTCACTGTATGGCAACACCAACCGCACCAAGGACGCAGTAGCTCTTTACCAGGAACTGATCAACAAGCCAACCACTACGGTGAGTAAAGTCACGGCGCAACTCCAACTGGCCGACCTTTACCAGAGTAGCAATCAGCCGCTCGATGCCAAGCGCCTCTACGAGCAGATCAAGAAAGAAAACCCCAGCACGGAAGCGGGGCAGATGGCGACACAAAAGCTGGCCGAGCTGAAGTAGCCCGGATCAGCCTGTACTGGCTGGAATAAACAATCCATCGTCCCTTTTGTCCACTTACCTTCGTAAGTTCAATCCAGACTTTTGCAGTGAGTTGCCGTCCCCGCTCAAGCAGAATTGACGGAAGGCTTTCCCTGTGTCTGAGTGAGGACTAATGAAGATATCCTGGCGGCGCTGCGTCTTTCTTGGAATCTGCTTTCTTCCCGTTTGGTTGGTCCTCTCCGCATTCTCTCAGCAGGCGGATTCCGGCCAGAGCCTGGGCGATGTGGCGCGTAAGCTCCGCAAAGACACCACCAACGAAGTCAAGATGACAGATGCGGACACTAAGAAGCTGTTCGCATCGGTAGACAGGATCTTCGCCTTTGCAGCCGAAGACACGGGCATGCCGAAGCATGCGGCAGTCAAGCGCCGGCTAGTGAGCAAGACTGACGTGGAAAACGACACTACCCGTCAACTGGCGAAAGAAGAATTCGCCAAGAGTTTCGCGCAGGAAGAGCTGAGCATGAAAAAAATGGGCTTCCTGCCACGCGACTTCAACTTGAAGGAATTTCTGGTCAAGTCCACCGGGCAGGAGATTGCCGCTTATTACGACGACGAAACTAAAACCATCTCCATGCTGAACTGGGTACCTTTCGACCAGCAGGAGCCGATTCTGGCCCACGAATTGACGCATGCGCTGCAGGATCAGAACTACGACTTGGCGAAGTGGATGAAGGCTGCGCCCAAGCCTGAAGGAAATCCGGCAGGCGCTACGCTCAAAATTAATGGCGACAGCCAAATCGCTCGCAAGGCCGTGGTGGAAGGGCAGGCCATGGTGGTGTACATGGATTACCTGCTCAAGCCGTTGGGCCGGAGCGTGGAAGACACGCCCGAACTGATCTACCAAATGGAAGACCCGGCGGTAAAAGCGGTGATCGATTCTCAGCTCATGCACGATGCCCCGATGATCCTGCGCGAAATGGGAACGTTCGCCTATCGCGGAGGCCTGATCTTCGAAGGCGAGCTGCTGCACAAGGGCGGAACGAAGATGGCATTTGCGGGGGCGTTCGCTCGTCCGCCGCGAAATTCGCACGAAGTCTTGCAGCCGGAAGCTTATATTCGCGGAGAAAAGCTGCCGCCTCTGCACATTCCCGACCTTGAGGAAGTGAAAAATGATTACGACACCTACGACTCCGGCGGAATCGGAGAACTGGATGTCCGCGCGCTGTTGAAGCAATATGGCGAGCGTAAGGTCTCTGACGAGGTCTCTTCCGAGTGGCAAGGCGGAGCCTATGCAACTTTCCGGCGAAAGGATAAGGCAGTCGCGGACATTCCTCCCGGCACGGCAGATCTGGCTCTGCTATACGTCTCGCGCTGGAAGACTGCTGCAGTGGCCGAATGGTTTGCTGGCTTTTATGCGCGTACCGTATCTGAGCGCTATCAAAGCGCAACCAAGCAGGCGGTACCGGCATGTTCTGGAGCGGACTGTCCGGTATCGATCGTCCAGATTGAGACCGAGGAGGGCCCGGTGATCGTGGAGCACAGGAAGGATAATAGCGTTGTTGTCTCGGAAAGCTTTGATGCGGCGACCGCAACCAAGCTACGTTCGGCGCTGCGGGATGGAGCGGGCACGGTCGAGGGACAGACTTTGCCGCCGGAAGAAATAGGATTGAAGCTGCTGGAACTTCCGGCGTTTCGGGCCTTTGCAGACCAGGTTGGCGAGCGGATCGTGAAAGAGATGAATCGAGAGTCCAGGCGCTAGGTTGATTCCTGCAACGCTCCGTCGCAGGAAAGAAACAACAAAAACGTAAGTGTTCACCGCGCACGTCTCAGCGACTGTTCAAGCTTAAGGTGTCGGCAGGTGGCCTGAATGATCTCGTGCGCGGAATGCGATTCAACGAACTGGAAGCCATAACGAAAAGCGTTTCGCTGACGAACCGTGGCATACACCCTGACTGGGCCGAATGGAAGCGTAAACTGCAACTCCACAAACTCGCCCAGCGGAACCTCGAGCTTCAGCATGGCCGCGATTCCGGATTCGCTGATGTCCACGGTTCGTCCCATCACCACACCCGACGCGCGGGAATCAATTCTTATATCAACATCCAGCCGGAAGCGGGGATCGCGTCGCGCGTCGGCAATGCCTTGGCGAAGAGCTTCTGCGGGTTGATTCTGAGCGTCCAAGTTTCCACTCCCCAATGATACTTATCGGCAGAGCGACATCGAAGCTTGAGCGGTGGCGTTTTCTTTCAGACGCATTCCACTTTTCCCACTGGTTCAGTAGGATGATGGTCCAAGTCGCATTCGCATTTGGAAAATGCTATGACCGAGATGAAATACTTCAGGATCGCGCGCTCCGTCGCGCCGCTTGTTCTGCTCGCCCTCTTCGGTTCGAGTTTTCTACTAGCCCAGACCTCCGGAGGTAAGCCTGCAGTCTCACCCGTTGCCGCCGCGCGGGCGGCGCGGCTGCGGCATGGCATCAACGCCAGCAACTGGTTCGCGCAAGTTTATGACAAGCGCGGCTATACGAAAGAACACTTTCAGGACTGGACCACCGCGGACGATATCGCTCTCATCAAGTCCATGGGATTCGATCATGTGCGGCTCAGCGTGAATCCGCAACCGATGATGCCGCAGCACCGGCCCGATGAGATTCCAGCGGAATACCTTGGCTATCTCGACTCCGCGGTGAGAATGATTCTGGATCAAGGTCTGGCCGTGGTGATCGATCTCCATCCGGAGAGCGACTTCAAGGCCATGCTCGCGAAGGACGACAGCTTCGTGCAAGAGTTCTCCGACTTCTGGCGCGCGCTGGCGCGACATTATTCTTCCTGGGACACGGAGCGCGTCTTCTTTGAAATTCTGAATGAACCGGAATTTTCCGATCGTTATCGCTGGTACGGCGTGCAGGCGAAGCTAGTAACGGCGATTCGCGAAGGCGCTCCGCAGCACACGATTATCGCCGCCGGAGCGCGCTGGTCCGACGATGACGAACTGGTCTTCATCGAGCCGCTGCGCGATCCCAATGTGATTTACAACTTCCATTTCTACGCGCCTCATCTCTTTACCCACCAGGGCGCAACCTGGGGCACATACTCATGGCATTGGGTGAAGGGGCTGCGTTATCCGTCGTCGCCGGAGTCCGCAGCCAAGGTGGCAACGGGAGTGCCCGATGCAGTAGACCGGCTGACAGTGATCCGCTCCGGACAGGATCATTGGGATGCGGCTCGCATTGATGCTGAAATTACGCAGGTCGCGGAATGGGCCCGCCAGCACGGCGTTCCGGTGGTGTGCAACGAGTTCGGCGTCTACCGCGAATACGCCAACCCGCAAGACCGTGCGGGCTGGATTCACGATGTGCGCACCGCACTGGAGCGCCATGGTATGGGATGGACGATGTGGGATTACTCGGGGAGCTTTGGCCTAGTCACCAAAAAAGATGGCCGAAGCGTCCCCGATGAAGTCACTCTGCGCGCGCTGGGGCTGCAACCTGCGGCGTCGAAGTAAATCGTGTTTCTTGAGCGGCCTCGGGCATCGGCTGGCCTACCGTCAGCTTGAAGATTTTGATGTTGTCGCCGAACGACTCGAAGCGCAGACCATGAAACTCCGCGTAGTGCTTGCGTAAATCCTCGGGGAGCGCCACTCCCCATCCTGACTGAAAAATCCAGACCGTATTCCCGGGCTTGAGTTTGTAGGCTTGCACCAGTTGCAGCCAATGCCTGGGGAAATTATCCGCCCAGAATTGCCATTCAGTCTTGTAGTCTGTCGAAACAACGCGGTAGCCGGCGCAGGAGAATTGCTCGAAGTCCGCGGGAGCAGGATCGAGGACAATCAGACGCTGCTGGCAGAGATAGTGACCGAGAATAAGATCGGTCTGGTAGTCGACGAAGATGAGATTGGACGGATCGACATTGTGCCGCACGAAATCGATGGCTGCCACCATGTTCGCCCGGCTTTGATCGGTGCGTTCCATCTTGGGCGGGCGTGTTTTCCCGAAGGCGATACAGGCTAGGAGCACGATGCATGCAATCGACACTGCGCGAACCCATCGGCCGGCCGCCAGACACGCTATGGCTACGCTGACGCCGGCGATGCCCGGCATGATCAGAAACGCTACATGCCTCGTGCCGCCGTAGGGATAGACATGCGCCAGGCCGGCGCCGCCAGCAATCGCAAACGGAAGGAGCAGCAATATTCCTAGCCGCCGCGAGGACTTTCGATCTTCCGGCAGGCTCTTCCCGCGCAGAAGCAGCACCACCCCCACGATGAAAGCAATGCCAACTACGTCGCCCACGGCAAGCTGTCCAAAGAAATACTGAAAGACTCCGAAAGAATGTCCCAGCAGGAACAGGACGGGATTGTCGCGAGTCGGATCGAAATAGGAGCGGCGAAGAAAGAACTCGCTCATCCAGCCCTGCAGCACCGTTCTTGACTCACCCACTCCCAGTTGTGAAATGTGTGTTTTGTACAGGACAATCGCGAGCGCCAATGCGCCGACCTGCCCGATGGCCCAAACTGCAATAGGGCGGAGGCCAGGGCGCGCGGTAAAGAATCTCAGTAGCGCATAAATGCCCAGGGCAGCGGCGAACAAGAAGGCCGAGTAATGCGACAGCATCGCGAAGTATAGGCAAATGGTGAAAGCTGCCATCCGGGCAGAAGAGTTTCTCGCGAAGGCTACATCCAGAAAGTACAGCGCACTCGCGAGAAAGGCCAGCAACAGGGGGTATTGTCGTATTTCCGTAGAGAGCAGAACGATCGGCGGAAGAAACGCCACGAAAAGAAGTCCGATGAAGCCTGCTAAGATACCCGCAGCGTTGGTTAACCATTTGCAAAACATCCAACAAAAAGCCACGCTCGCAAGCACCAGAGGCAAGCGCAGCCAGAGTTCGGATGTGCCGAGCACGCGCCAATAATAGAGCACTACGGTGAGCAGCGGAGGGTGCGAAGCGGTGAGGCTTTGCTGGTAAGCGAGGCGCAGTGAAGGCTGATTGGCCAGACGGAAATGCAGCGCCTCGTCAGGATTGAGGAAGGTTCCGGAGGCAGTCCACAATCGGGCGACGAGCCCGAGCAGCGTGAAGGCGACTGCGGCCGCGCGGGCGTGGCTCTCGAACCACGCATTTTTATTTTCTTGTGAAGTCACCATGAATCCTGATCGTCAAAAGGAGCCCAGCCACTTTACAGGAAGGCGGGCAGCCAGTGCATTTGCCAGACGTTCATCCGCGGTGATCATCTCGACCTTAAATTGAATCGCCAAGGCCACATAGAGACAGTCATAAACAGTTCGGTCATGGGCAAAGGCAATTTGAAGAGCTTCAGCTAGCAGGGAGTGGGAGGAAACAGTGAACAGGTTCTGCCCCCTCATCTCGGACGCGGCGACTTCAGCAAAAGTCTGCGTCCACCTGTGCTGGCGGACGCCTTTCCATAGCACGTTGCCGACCTCGGCCCAGAAGATGTCGGGGACGATGAGGTCGATTTCACCATCCACGTAGCCCTTCAGGAGTTGCAGAGATTCGGCGCTGAGAGTTTCGTTGGCTGGCGGGATCAACCATCTCACCGCCACACTGGCGTCAACGACATAGGAGGTCAACGATCCCGATCCTCGCGGATCATCTGCTCAGCTGATGGAAACGTGGCAGCGGCATCCTCATCACGAGCACGGAGTTTACTAATCCGGTCATAGAATTCACGACGGCTCTGCAACTCCTTGGCTGTTGGTATGTTGCGCTGCAGTAGAGAGATCACTTCCGCAGCAATCGATTTTCGATTCTCACGGGCGCGTTTGCGAAGAGCTTGATACAGCTCAGTCGGGACGTTTTCGACATAAAGCGTTGGCATAGGGAATCCCTATGGACATTATAGCATTGTCATTGGTGATGTCGCAGCATCGCACTGCTTCAACAATATGTTAATCCTCAGCATTAGGGCAGCACTACGTTTGATACGACACCACCCGCAGCGTGGTAGTGGGCTAATTGTGTGTTGCCGATTTTGTTACGGCTTGTAGTGGGTTGTGCTCTTGCGGTTTCGGAAGTCGCGCAGCCATTGCCGAGGACCGGAGTTACCGAAGGCCCAGACAAGGATAATCAGCGCGATGACGATCATCAGCATAAGGCAATTCTAGTGCGCTGCGGCTGAGAGGAGCAACGTTACGGGCGTAACGCTAAACTGCAATTTCACCAGGCCACGGTTCCCCGGAATCTTTGCGGGCGGCAAAGACCTTCATCGCTGCCTCTAGTTCTTCTCGCCGCACGCGATTCCTTAGCAGTTCATGCTTCACGTCTTCGATTGCCTCATCCCAGCCGTATGATTTACACTGTTTATGCATAAGTTTCTT
>DATEQW010000033.1:0-15234 GCA_035272245.1 Candidatus Sulfotelmatobacter sp.
ATGGTGGCCAGGGACGGAGTTGAACCGCCGACGCCAGCCTTTTCAGGGCTGCGCTCTACCACCTGAGCTACCTGGCCACGTGTCGAGACCTGCTTCTCCGCCGCAGGCTACGAGGATCGTTCGCTGCACGCTGATTGTCGCGGGAGTCCTAACCGAGAAGCAGCTTCATCGCCGAACGTATCTGGAACGTGTTGATTATAGCAAAGCTCTGCGCACGCTCAAGCTCCGCGGACGACTAAAAATACGTTTCGCAGATCCCGAGAGATGATTTACCGCAACTCGCTGAACTGGAATATCAAAGAGCTGGACCGGCCTGCGCTATCGCTGAACGCAAGCATCCTTCCGATAATTTCTTACGAGAAATTCTCTACAAGAGATCAGCGCGACCAGGCCACCGTTCCGTTCATCACGGTCATCGAGCACCGGTTCACTCCGAACCAGTAGGGAATCTCGCGATAGTCTTCGACCGCAAAAACTGCCAGGTCCGCATCTTTCCCCGGTTCGATCGAGCCTTCCCGCTCCGCCATTCGCAACGCCCACGCCCCGTTGATGGTGGCCGCCGCGATAGCCTCTGCGGGCGACATCTTCATGTGTGCGCACGCCAGCGACATTGCCATCGGCATGCTCAAAGTGGGCGAGGTGCCCGGGTTGTAATCCGTTGCCAGAGCCACCGGTACGCCGGCATCAATCAACTTGCGTGCCTTAGGATATTCCTTCAGCCCCAGAAAATAATTCGCTCCCGGCACCAGAGTGGCGACGGTATCGCGTTTCGCCAATTCAAGAATGTCGTCGTCGCTTACGTGGTCCATGTGATCAAACGACGCCGGATCGAATCTCAAGAGCGGTTGCAGAACTGTTCCGGAGAGCTGGCCTACGTGGGCTCGGACGCTAAGTCCATATTGTTCGGCAACCGCGAATATCTGTGCCGTTTCCGCCGCTGTAAAAGCGCCCTTATCGCAGAAGACATCAACAAATTGGGCGAGCTTCCGCTTCGCGGCGTGAGGAATCATCTCCTTGCAGACGAGCGCAACATATTTTTCTGAGCGACCCTGAAATTCTTTTGGAACGACGTGCGCACCCAGGAGAGTCGCGACTACGGTTCCCTGCCAGCGCTTCGAGGCTTCGCGAATCGCCTCCAGCGATTTCAATTCAGACTCAACCGTCAGCCCATAGCCTGACTTGGCCTCAACCGTTGTGGTACCGTGCGCTGCCATGTCTCGCAGCACAGCCAGAACCTTATCCGCGAGTACGCTCTTCCCTGCTTCGCGGACGCCTTCCAAACTCGACCGAATGCCGCCTCCAGCCGCTGCGATTTCTTCGTACGAGGCGCCCTCAATCCGTTTTTCAAAATCCACCAGACGAGGGCTGAGAAAAACAGGATGCGTGTGTGAATCTACAAATCCAGGAAGAACGATTTTGTTGGCGCAATCGATCTCGAGAACTTTCTTGCGGTTCTTCCTCAGCCAGGGATCACGCAAGGCGTCTTTCGTCGTGCCGACAGAAACGATTTTTCCACCGAGGCAGAGTACAGCCGCATCCTTAATGATGCCGAGTTCTTTGAGTTCCGGGCCACGTCGCGGGCCGGGCCTGCCAGAGCCGGACTGCAGTG
Organism: Candidatus Sulfotelmatobacter sp.; assembly: GCA_035272245.1. GTDB lineage: Bacteria > Acidobacteriota > Terriglobia > Terriglobales > Acidobacteriaceae > Sulfotelmatobacter. The sequence continues at coordinate 1,610 of DATEQW010000033.1, forward strand.
TCAGCAGTTGGCGAATGTTGGTAAGAAGCAGAGCCTGTGCGGAGTCGAACTTTCTTTTTGGTTTCAAGCAGCGAACAGTTTAGCAGGCCGGCGCCAGACAAATGGCGCACACAAAGGAGCCTACTTCCCCATCGGTATCTTCACGCCCGTCTTCTTCGCGAATTCCTTCGCCTCGTCGTAGCCCGCATCCACGTGGCGTATCACGCCCATCCCCGGATCCGTCGTTAGCACTCGCTCGATGCGCTTGGCCATCGCGTCCGTTCCGTCGGCGACCGTGACCTGACCAGCATGCAGCGAGTAGCCAATGCCCACGCCACCGCCGTTATGAATCGACACCCATGACGCACCCGCAGCCGTGTTCAATAGGGCATTCAGCAAAGGCCAGTCGGCAACCGCGTCGGTCCCGTCTTTCATGCTCTCAGTTTCGCGAAACGGCGACGCCACCGAACCGCAATCGAGATGGTCGCGGCCAATCACGATCGGCGCTTTGATCTTCCCCTTCTTCACCAGATCATTCATCGCAAGGCCGAACTGTGCGCGCTCACCGTACCCCAGCCAGCAAATGCGCGCCGGCAGTCCCTGGAACCTGATGCGCTTGCGGGCCAGATCAATCCAGCGCCGCAGGATGCGGTTCTCCGGAAACAGCTCCAGAACTAAATCGTCGGTCACATGAATGTCCGAAGGCTCACCCGATAACGCCACCCAGCGGAACGGCCCCCGTCCCTCGCAAAACAGCGGGCGTATATATGCGGGCACGAATCCGGGAAAATCGTAAGCATTCTTTACGCCGCGCTGGAAGGCGAACGTGCGGATATTGTTGCCGTAGTCGAACGTGACCGATCCCATCTTCTGCAGCCGCAGCATGCCTTCCACGTGCCGCGCCATCGCGTCGAGCGATTTTTCCTGGTACGCCTTCGGATCGCCCTTCCGCAACTCAAGCGCTTCCTCCAGACTCATTCCGTTCGGCACGTAGCCATTCAACGGATCGTGTGCCGAAGTCTGATCGGTGAGAATGTCTGGCACTACGCCGCGCTCGGCCAACTCCGGAATCACGTCCGCGCAATTCCCCACCAATCCCACCGACACATTTTCTTTCTTGCGCACGGCGTTTTTTAAAATGCGCAGGGCTTCATCGAGCGTCGTGACCATGAAGTCGCAATAGCCGGTCTTCAGCCGCTTTTTGATGCGTTCCGGATCGACATCAATTCCAAGAAACGCCGCGCCCGTCATGGTCGCAGCCAGCGGCTGAGCTCCACCCATGCCGCCCATGCCGCCGCTCACAATCAGCTGGCCTGCCAGATCGCCGCCAAAATGTTTCTCGCCAGCGGCTGAAAATGTTTCGAACGTACCCTGCACAATTCCCTGCGAGCCAATGTAGATCCACGAACCGGCCGTCATCTGGCCATACATCATCAGCCCGGCGCGCTCGAGTTCGTTGAACTTCTCCCAGTTCGACCAATGGCCGACCAGGTTCGAATTGGCAATGAGCACGCGCGGCGCATAATCATGTGTCTTGAATACGCCCACCGGTTTGCCGGATTGCACCAGCAGAGTTTCGTCATTCTCAAGATTTTTCAATGCCGCGACGATCGCGTGGTAAGCCTCCCAACTCCGCGCCGCCCGCCCCGTTCCGCCGTAGACGACAAGGTCCTGAGGACGCTCGGCGACGTCGGCATCCAGGTTGTTCATCAGCATGCGCATGGCAGCTTCCTGCTGCCAGCCTTTGCAAGTGATCTGATTCCCGCGCGGGGCGCGAATCGAAGTAGGCACCTGAGTGAGTTCCGTTTCAACCGGCATACATAGATGTTAGTGCCTGCGCGAAACGCGTGCAATGCGAACGAGACCGAAGTAGTCCCCCAGTTTGAAATTTGGGGAATATGCGTACCCTGTCTTGCATAAGTAAAAATACTTGCTTGGCAAGCTGGACGCGATCGCGCGGACGTCTGCCCCTAGCGATGGTCATCGGAAGTATTGCTCCTAGCGGGTCACAAACTTCCATGCCACTACGACCATGAAAACGACTACTCCGAGCGTATAGCCCCAGATTTTTACACGGTTGACCTTATCCTGCTCTATCATGAAGCACCTCGCCTCGATCATGATGCCACAGGCGGGATACCAAAGCGAGACTTCCGAAATTCAAGCTGAGGCACTACGCGAACTTCAGGAGAGTAAACAGAGATTACAACTCGGGATCGTGATCAGTGCTACCAACTGCTGTAGGCGGTGCCGTCGGTGCCGGTTTGGTTCGACGCCGAATGTACGTCGCTGATGCCGGGATCTTGCTGGTCCACAGCCAGAAGGATATCTTCCTGCACCACTTCCCAGTTCGCCTCGTTTGTGGTGGGATCCTTGGGAATGGTTTTTATATAGCCCCCGGTCACCAGGTCGTCCAGCGACTGGGGCGCCTTTTGCTTATCCAGCGTGTACTGGGAAATCAAGGAACGCAACTCGAACAAATCCTGCCGCAGCACGGCTTCCCGCGAACGCAGCACGGACTGGTTATAGATGGGGAGCGCAATCGACATCAGGATCAAAATGATGCTGATCACGATCATCATCTCCAGCAGCGTGAAGCCCCGGCCGCGGCGCATTTTGAGCCTGCCTGCCATTTACCAGTCCTTATACTTGGTGCCGTCGAGCGCCTCGTCTTGCGACTTGGTGTAGACGTCGAATACGCTTTGCCCGCCCCATGAGTCGGAGTCGGGATCGTCCTGCATCGAACGAAGGCCCCACTCGGTAGCGCCTGTCATAGGATCGATTGGAATCTTGCGTAGATATCGAACCTTCTTGCCCTGCACGTCCACGCCTTTTACCAGCGTATCCAGATCGGGAGGATAACCTTGGCTATCCACCTTGATCTGAAAAGCCTGGCGATCCGCGTCCAGCTTGTAGCGGTCAATGGCGTCACGCATCTCCCACAAGTCAGCTCGCAAGCGGCGCTCTTTCTCCCGCTTGATGCTGAGCCGCGCCATCGGTACCGCCATCGTCGAAAGAATCAACAGAATGGTGGTCGCGATAATCAGTTCCAGCAGGGAAAAACCCCGTGCCAACTTTCCGTCCTGTCCCCGATGGAATCTACGCCGCATCATCTTCCCACTGCACCGTTTCCTACTGCACCGTGATCGACGCCTGCGCGCCGTTCACCGTGATGGCCTGCTGGCCGGGATCGCGCGCCCCGCCCCGAGTGATGGTCAGCGGAGTTTGTCCGCTGGCCTTCGCCTGGAATGTCATCGTGACTACAGCACCCTGTCCCGAAACTCCACCTGCGCCCGGCGGCCGTGTCGCTGTAATCTGCAGAGTTCCGGTGGTTTCATCTTCGCGATGGACCAAGGCAACAGCCTGCCCGTCCTGCGAGAGAAACCCTCCATTTGAGATGTTCACCATTTGCAGCTTCGCCGGATCGTAGTTCAACTGCACGGGCACGGAATAGACATTCTGCGCACCTGAGATCAGCAGATTCACCACGAACGTGTTCCCTTTCGCCACCGTGATCTGACCCGGATCAAACAAGAAGTTCGCACTTCCCTGCCCACCCGGATTCGCACTTGGGCTGGATGGTTGGATCGCAGGTTGCCCAGCCGGGGGCTGGCTGCCAGATGGCTGCCCTGCCGGGGCGCCTGGAGTAGGTGCCTGCGCGGCGGGGCGGCTGATATGCCGCAGTTCAATTGCGTTCGCCGTCCCAATGTCGATCGCCCGCTGATTCAGTTCGCTGAGGCTGGTTCCTCGAATGATGTGCGGCGTAATCGCGAATACGGTCTCATCCTGCGAATGGTCTTGCGTCGTCTGCCCAAACAGGTATCTCAGGATTGGAATCTGCGCCAACCCCGGAATGCCGGCCAGGGACCTGGTCTGCGAATCGTCAAAGATGCCGCCAATCATGCTCGATTCGCCGTCTCTCAAGCGAATTTCGTGTTCAATTTTTTTCTGTCCAATGATGGGCTGGCTGATGCCGCCAATGCTCGACTGACCCACCACCGAGGAAATTTCCATGGTGATCTTCAGCGTCACTTCGCGGTCCGCGTGCACGTGAGGTGTGACGTCAATGTTCACGCCCACATCGAGATATTGAAACTGAGTGTTAACCAGCGGGTTGATGCCGACGCCTCCGATTCCGGGCTGGAACGATCCCGTGGCCACCGGCACTCGTTCGCCGATCTTGAGCGTCGCCTTCTGGTTATCCAGGGCGCGAACCTGCGGGTTCTGCAACATCTTCGTATCGCTGTCGCCCATGACGGCCGACAGGTTGGCGGAGCCAATCGATACCTGAAAATCCGTGGCGTTCAGGTTGCCCAGAGTGTTGAGCGACAACCCGCTACTGCTTGTGCTGCCCGTGGAAGTCGTCGAGGTCGTAGTCGTCGTACTGGTGCTGTTGATGTTGCTCTGCAGAGTGACGGTCGCGCTAGCCGGCGGAAGTAACCCCAGGGTTCGCGATTTATCCTTGCTGATCTGCAAGACTGCGATGTCGACCACCACTTCCGGACGCGACTTATCAAGATCCTCCACCAGCTTTTCGGCAAGCGCGATCTGATCAGGCGTGCCCCGCACCACCAGCGCATTCTGCGAGAGCAACTGTTGCACGCGCTGCACATCCAGCACGGCGCGAATCGCATTCACCACATCCTGTAACTCGGTGGGTTGCGAAAGATTCTGCAGGTAGAACGTCTTCAGGACGCTCTGCTCCAGTTCTTTGCGCTTGGCAGGATTGTCTTGCGCCACAAAAATCGTATTCGACGTCACCGGACGCCAGAAAGTCTTCGATTCCAGCGCCGTAATCTGCAGAGCGTCTTCCAATGTTACTCCGTTCAGCTCGACCTTAATTCGCCGCGAAGTATAGTCCGGGTCGAACAGCACGTTGACCCCGGCCAACTGCCCGATCGTCTGATAAATAACCTTGGAATCCTCGGTGAGTTTTACGGTGATGGGAACCACTGAGATGGGCGCCAGCTCGATGGGACCGCTCGCTTCCCTGATCTTCTTTTCCAGATTGCTGGGAGGTCCCGCGGCCTGCGGCGGAGGATTTTCCTTGTCGTTGATCATCTGCAAAGTCTTCTTCAACTCTTGCTGGGCGATGAACAGCGACGGGTCGATGAGAGCCGCTCTTTGAAACTCAGCCAACGCCTCCTGCAGCTTGCCCTCGTCGCGGAGGCCTTCCGCGTGATGAACCAGCGTTGCTGCCGCCTTGAACCGCATCCGCTCGAAAGAAGCCCGGTAGCGCAAATCTTTGGGTTTCAGGTCGTAAGCCTGCTTGAAAAAACCGTAGGCGGCTTCATAGTTCTGGCGCGCCTCGGCGTCCTGTCCTTTTTCGTAAAGCGTCTTAGCCTTGTCGGCGATCGCAGGCAGGATGGCAACCAGAACCAGCAGCGCAACCGCCGCAGGCATCAGACGTCTCATTCGTTAGTCCTCGTCCAAAAAAAATCTTTGCCGGAAGTGTTCGCCGGACAAGCAGATAACTGCACTTAGGACCGGTAAATTGGACCTATGTGAGGAATCCAAGCTCTACTTTTGCTGCGATTATAGCATCGGCCTTCCTGACTCCCTATCCGATTGCACACGCGGCAGTTACACTCTTTGGTCTTAGTCCCAGTGGGGGAACGGAGGCTTAGCCTTCAGTTTTCGGGCTTCGGCGGACCGGACTTCGCAAACCAGCGTTTCACGATCGCTGCCAAAGGTTTGTGCTGAAGCCCGATGGCCGAAGCCCGCGTCATTTACTGCTAAGATAAAACCGAAGTCGCAACTTTATGCCCCGCCAGTCCACACACCAGACCAAGCCCAGCCCCGAAAAATCTCCCCGCCGCGATCCCACCGCCTCCGGCCAGCGCGATGCCGCTGTTAATAGGATCGCTTCTCATAACTACTTCTTGCTGGAAAAATTTGAGTGTGGGGTGGTTCTTACCGGAACCGAGGCCAAATCGGTTCGCGGCGGCCTCGCCAACCTCAAGGATTCTTATGGCTTAGTGAAAGACGGCGAACTCTGGCTGCTCAACGCTCACATCGGCCCTTATGAGCATGGCAACATTCACAACCACGCTCCCCTGCGCACCCGCAAGCTGCTCATGCATAAAGAAGAGATCCGCAAGCTGATTGGCAAGACCCAGCAAAAAGGACTGACCCTGATCCCCGTCCGCATGTACTTCAAGAATGGCAAAGTGAAGGTCGAACTAGCCCTGGCTAAAGGCAAACAGCTCTGGGACAAACGCGAGACCGAACGCCGCCGCACCGCCGACAAAGAAGCTCGGGAAGCCATCACCCGCAGCCGGAAAACCTAAGAGTAGTAATGTAGGGATAATGTAGGGACAGCCGACCTCGACTGTCCAGCCGGGCAACGCCCGAGAGCGTGCAGGAACCCAGCACACCGTTCAATCGCCGGATGATGAGGGCCTGATCTTTTCGACCTCTGGGCCGCCTGTCGCTTGACTTGGCTACTGTTGGGCAGTAGTATTCGCGCTGCATTGCCTCTTGAATTGCGGCATCCAGCCCAAGGAGGAACTCTCCCCTGCCGAACGGCCCGTTCTCCGGGCGAACAACCCCTTATCGAATCGACCACAAGGTCATTGAACAGCAACAACTAACGAGGATGAACTTCCGGCGATTTCTCCGGATGAAAACGCATCCCGCAGCAATAACCCTTGAGGAGGAGAAATGGAACGCAGAGTTTTCAAGCGCAGCTACGTGGCGATGATCGCAGTGATGGCGCTCTTCGCAGTGTTGTGTTCATCAGCCTACGCACAACTTGTGGAAAACAATGTGCCCGCAGCTATTCGATTTTCCAAAGACCTCGGTCGCTCTGATTTATCGAAAGAAATCAACATTACAGTGCATCTCGAGCTTAGTGACAGGGCCGCATTTGACAAAGCGGCAGCTGCTCTATACGATCCCGCTTCGCCAACCTACCACCACTGGATGACCAACGCCGATCTCGCAAAGTATGCGCCCACAGAAGCGCAACGGGAGATGGTGCGTGAGGAACTTCGGGGCCACGGCCTCACCATCCTTTCCACCGACGCGATCGGCTTTAGCGTCCGGGCCCGCGGCACCATCGGTAATGTTGAGAGCGCCTTCAATACGGAGCTTCACGAGTTCGAGTACAACGGGCGATCATTCCGCGCCAACGTGCGCAACGCGCGGCTGACAGGTGAGGCGGGAAATCACGTCTCGACCGTTGCCGGACTGGAGGGCCACCAGGTGCGTCCACTTGCCATTCGGGCGGTCGATCCGAAAACCAAGGAAGCATTTCCTTCCGTGGCCCTGGGCAAGATAGCGAAGGGCGAAACGTTCCCACCGTTAAGTACAACCAGCTGTCTTTCGGCGCCGGCAACCTATGACCTGGTGGGCACGACCTCTCTTCCGGTCGGGGTTTACACAGGCACGGTGTATTCCCTCGACAGCAGCCTCATCTGCGACTATCTCCCCAACCAGTTGCAGACTGCATTGGGCCTCGATCAGGTTTATACCGCGGGATACGATGGCACAGGCCAGACCATCGTTCTGGTCGAAGCCTACGGCTATCCAACTCTGGAGAAGGATGCCAATGCGTTCTTTACACTCGCGGGTTTGCCGAAACTCACCTCGTCCAACTTCAGCATCGTCTACCCCCAAGGCAAGCCTAATCCTACGCTTGGGATTATCGAAGGCTGGAACATTGAGATGGCGCTCGATCTGGATTGGGCCCACTCCATAGCTCCCGGGGCCAAAATAGTCGACGTTATCACCGTCGGCCAGGACAGCGAGGATTTTCAAAACTCCATTTCGTACGTGGCCGAAAACAACCTGGGCAACCAGATCTCTAATAGCTATGAAGAGGACCTCGACCTGTTGTCCGGGCCGTCGGAACAGACTTCCTGGGACGAAGTACTGCAGGTTGCGACGGCGAAAGGTATCACGGTTAATTTCTCCAGTGGAGATGGTGGCGACAACGGGGTGGGCAAGCCGTTGGGAGCGCCTCTTATTCCTTCCATTGCTCCGCACGCGACAGCTGTCGGTGGAACCTCGATCCTGAACGATGTTAGTAATCCGGGATCCACGATCACGACCGCCTGGGGAGATACGTTGGTCTTTCTGCAAGCCGGGGCCGTCTTCGATCCGCCACTGGGGATCGGATTAATCGGGGGTGGCGGCGGCGGCGAAAGCATCTTCTGGCCCAAGGCGCCGTGGCAGAGTGCCCTTCCCGGCAAAGGCAGGGTATCTCCCGATGTCTCGGCACTGTCGGATCCGTATACCGGCGTTCCGATCGTGATTACGGAAGGGTCGACGCAATTCGTTCAGTACGGCTGGGGTGGTACCAGCTTAGGGTGCCCCATCTTCACGGCCTTCTGGGCAATTGCTAGCCAGAAGGCGGGACATGCTCTAGGTCAAGCGGCGCCGTTGATCGCCGCTCTGCCCTACGGTGGAATTCAGGATGTCCTGCCGACCACCGACAGCACAAAAAATAACGTGACCGGAGTGATCGTAGATCAGAACGGCGCCACCACCTACTCGGCTTCGGAAATCTTTGCCGGATTGCTCGAGGGCAACAAAGGCTTTACCAGCGCCATCTGGCCCGAGGATTCCGAGGATGTGCTGGACTTCGGGTTCGGGCTGGATAGTTCACTTACGGTCCGGCATGGCTGGGACAATGCAACTGGATACGGGACGCCCTACGGCCTGGCCTTCATCAACGCGGTAACCGCCGGGAATTAGGTCGCTGCTTTCGTAATGAGGGCAGATCTTACGTGCCAACAAGAAGCAAATTTTTCAAGGGCGGTGACGATGGTGTCACCGCCCAAATTTTTCATGCGCGATTCGAGAAGCATTACGTCGAAATCTCTTCCCTATCTTTCAGCGGAAAGCGCGATCAGCACAATGGGACGCTCGAACGGCAGTGATGTGGAGCCTCGCTCAGTCTCTTCCGGATAGTCGTTGCTAACACGCGATTCCACTCATTAGCCCTTCGCTCGCTCGCCCCGTCGGCCCTCTCCGGCGCGCCTGACCAGTCTAGGTCACGCAACCGGATCAATGAGTGTAATCGGGATATTTCGCCACTTGGGGTGTCATCACTTTGGATGTAAATTGCGCCAAGACTCGACGTGACCAGAGTCACTGACATTACGCGCTCATCCGCATAGCATCTCGCCCCGATACGAGTCTCGCCTCTCCGAAGAGCCGCCCCCTGCCGTTGACGCACAGCCCCCTGAGGCGACGGAATCAACCCTTATATCGGACGTAGCCATTCGTCCTGCGGAGGTTCGACATGATAGGCCTGTTTTCAAATTGTAAAAAGCCGGCATGGATCTGGCCGGTTATGCTCGCCTTACTAGCCGCTATCCTGCTGTTCGGGGCAACGGCCCTGGCCCAGGATGTGGTGCAGACGCTCGCACTGTCGCGCGCGCCAGTGTCAGATCCGCCGCCTGCGGTTTTGAGTGAGAGCTTCATCGTGACTGCAACCCCGGCCCCGACGGCAATCGTCATCCTGCTTCCTGGCGGTGCCGGACTCATCTCACTTGTTCCTAACGGTACCGACGGCACACTCGATGTGAATTCCCATAACTTCGTGGTGCGCAGTCGTTCCCTGTTCGCAGGCCACAACCTCGATACCATCACCCTCGATGCCGCCACTGATTTCTACCTGCTCCCCGATGGTCTAGCCGGCCAGGAAGGTAGCGCCGCCCATGTTTCCGATATTTTGGAAGTCATTTCGTGGGCGCGGTCGAAAGCGCCTGGGCTGCCAGTCTGGATCGTGGGTACGAGTCGGGGAACCGGCGGAGCCTTCGTTGCGGACTCCTATAGTCCCGCGGAAGGTGGGCCGGACGGCCTGGTTTTCGCTGCATCGGTCAACGATTCGGATGATCCGGATTCTCTGCTCGCGGCGAACCTGGGAAACATCACCGTGCCCGTGCTGATGATCAATGACGCGGGCAGCACCTGTAGCCTTGCAACCACCGCGGGTGAGAAGCCCGTGCTCAAGGCGTTGAAGCAGTCGCCAAGAAAGGGCTCCGAGCAGGTTCCGTCCGCCGGCCTCACCGCCTTGACTGGCAACTGTGATGCGCTTTCGGGTCACGGTTTTTTTGGCAGCGAGGACACTGCTGTCCGCGATATCGCGCTATGGATGGCCAAATGAGTAGCTGAGGTAAGCATTGTTTCCAAACTGAGCCACGACCAAAACCGATACCCGGGCTTCGGCCACTCGTGAGGGCACGGATCCTTGTGGCTTTGGTCACTCGAGGCTAGTCCCCTTCGTTGACGCTGATTACACCTGGAACGCGACAGGGCGCGCCGGGCGATCGGTATGCTGCGGAAGATCTGATTCACACTGGGATCGGGAAGAGTACAACTTTCAGTCGCCCGTAAGTCATCAAACACACCCGCGCTTCAGCGCGCTTGACGGGTGTGTACGACGCTGCATCTTGACAAGTACTAGGCCCGCTAGTACGATCGCGCGGTTCGCCGAACGCGTTTCCGGTTCCGTCGTTGACTCTGACCTAGAAACGAATTCGATCCGCGATCCCGTTACAGCAGCAGTCAACCCTAGGGCCCGATTCATATCTCTTGGCTTCTAAATCGTCTAGTGGAGGGACCCCATGTTCCGCCAATCGAGGTTTGCATTGCTGTCGCTGGCGGTCACGCTGACCGTCATAGCCGAATTCGCCCATCCAGCACAAGCGGGCACCGGCGCTTTAAACGCCGCCGCGAGCACCGCTACATCGTCCAGTTTAGGACAATTTTCGCCGACCTTTGCTGGTCCAGCCGCCACCGGCTGCGACTATTATGGTTGCTCGTTGCTTACAGGACCCTTCTTTTCTCCGTCCACGGCGCCTCTCGCCGCGGGGGAACAACCACAGGTCGCCAACCCGCGAGCCGGATCTAGCATTTTGACTATCCCGCACGTTATGCCGGAACCGGGCGCCCGTCGTTATTCACGTCTCCCGTACAACGCTGCCGCTGCCGCCGCGGTTACGCCTCCCACCGTCAGTTGCGAACCGTTGGGTCCTGGCTGCGACAGCATTAGTTTTTCTGCGGGGAACGCCGTCGGCGTGAAAGGGCTGAACGCGGTGGACAGCGCCTCGCAAAGTACCAACGTTTTAGGAGTCGACATTGAACCCGCGGACCAGGGTCTATGCGCCGGAAATGGCTATGTTGTTGAGGCGAACAACCTCGGTGAGATTCTGGTTTTCAACACAGTCTTGCAGCGCGCATCCGCGGTCATCCCGCTCGATACCCTCATGGGGCTCACGAGCAGAGGATGGAGCAGCGGCGGAGACATTTCGTGTGTCTATGATCACGACAATGGCGGACACTGGATATTCACCGAGATCGTCTCTGCCAGCCCCGAGACCAGTGGCGGCGCCTTTGGAGGTTGTTTCGCCGGCGTGCCCAATACCTGCTATGAGGGGATTGCGGTCACCAACGGCTCAGATCCATTTGGTCCCTACAGCGTTTACTTCCTCAATGCCAATTACAACCCAGGCGAGCCGGGCTATCCCTACCTCTTTAATGACTTCGCCAAGATCGCGACCACTCGAGATGCCTTCCTCTTGTTTTACGATGAGTTTCCGGACAACGGGAGCATACCGGGCTTTGGCGGCGGCTTTTTCAACGGCGCACAACAATTTGCAATCGATAAGAATGCGTTGGAACTGGGCCTGCCCGTCTTCGGTGATCATGGAAAACCAAACCCGGCCTTCAACGTCGCCATCGAGAATATGGGTCTGCTACCGACACCAAACGGAACCTGTTTTTCCGATAATCAATATCATTTGCCCGGGATCACCTGCTGGTACGCCGCAATTCCGGCGCACGCACCGGATCCAACTCAGTACGACAATAGTCATGGAGGTTCCGGATTCATTCTGGACACTCTTGACTTTTATGGCCTGGGTGACGACCGAGTCGCTGTCTTTGACTGGACCGGACTCAAGAGCCTGAACAGTCCTAACTGCTCCGCCTGCTCCCATATCCAGTTCGGCGGCCAGCTATTCTCCGGTGTGTCGTTCTACTACGGCGAAGGGTTCCTGGCTGAGCAAAAGAATGGGCCCATACCGTTGGGCGCCGAATGCGGAGCGGCCGGCCTTAGTGTGGGCTCGCCGCCACCCGACAGCTGCCCCGAGAACGGAATCGCTACGAACGGCGACTTTATGACGCAAGTTTCGCAGGCGCAGGGCCAGATCTGGGGCGCCACCACAACCGCGATCGCCCAAACGTATTCGTCGGAACCAGCCCCGGAAGTGCACCAAGGCGCCGTTTACTGGGTCATCGGAACCGACACCTTCGACACGTCCGGGTTCTTCACCCTCACCGGCCAAGGTTATGTTTCGCCGAAGCATGGGGAGCTGGAATTCCCGTCAATGGCCGCGGAAGGTTTGTCGTTCCAGGATGGAGGAAACGGCGGAGCCATCATGACCTTCACGCTATCGAGTGATGGCGTATCTAAGGCTGTTTATCCCAGCACCGCCTACGGCCGGCTAACCAGCACTTCGAACGGTCTCTTGAAGTCGATCGTCAACATTGTAGATTTAGGCCAATCGCCTCAAGACGGTTTTACCGAGTACGATGGCTATCCCGGTCCCACTCGACCTCGCTGGGGAGACTACAGCAATGCAGTCTATCTCTGGGGCTCAGGTAAGATCTACTTCTCCACTAACTACATCCAGTACGCGAACTGCACCGGCTCTGAGTTTACTTTGACACTCGGGACCTGCGACGGAACCAGGGATGGTTACGCAAACTGGGGAACCTCAGTTAATTATGTCGTGCCGTAGAAAGTTTGGAAAGTCTGGCTCTCGAACGCGACCGCGATCCTCTAGCAGTTCAGGGAGCGCGGTTTTACTTTCGAGAGCCATCCTTCTGAAAATCCGCCTTCAACAGTAAGCACGCGTCACCCGCGAGGGCACGGATCGTTGTGCCTTTGGTCACCTGAGGCTGGTGCCTTTCGTTTGGCTCGGATTACACCTTTGGAACGCGACAGGGCGCGCCGGGCTGGGTTCTCCTTATAGGGAGCGATCTTTGTCAGGACGGTTTTGGGCACGACAATCCTGGCAGAACGCTTTCCGGGAGGGCTTATGCAGCGAGTGACCTGGCGGGTTTTGTTTGTCGCACTATTACTGAGTGGAGCGGCGATAGCGCAGTCCCAGTCCGGAGATTCGCTGGGCGACGTGGCTCGCACGAACCATGCGAAGCTGCAGGCTCATGAAGCGGCCGGGACGCTGCCCAAGGTGATTACCAATCAGGATCTTCCCTCGGATCCGCCCGGAGTTCCGGAGTCCGTCGAGCCGATGACCACAGTCTCCGGCGTGAAACGCTCCGTTGATCGCTATTCGGAGCAGCGCGCGAATCAGCATTTGCTGGCCGAGCAGCGCGCCGGCGAACAGTGGAGAGCACGGATCCAGAACCAGGAAGCGCGCATTGCCGATCTGCAGGTCCGCATCAACCGCGTAAATCAGGAGATGCATGCGGCCATCGGCACGGCACAGTACGATACCCCGGTCAACCGCTATCAGTCGATCCAGATGGAACGCCTGGCCCACATGCAGGAGATGATGGACCAGCAGCAGCGCAGACTGGAGATGATGCAAGACGCGGCCCGCCTCACAGGCATGGGACAGTAGCAAACACGCCCACAAAGGAAGCCGACAAGCCATCCAATCTCAGCC
>DATEQW010000034.1:0-11799 GCA_035272245.1 Candidatus Sulfotelmatobacter sp.
TCTGCCATCGTAGGTTTATTGCGGAAATGTCTTGAGGGAGTGAGGATCAGCCGGTTGGCCTCGCCGGCTATGTTGCTGGGCGTCGAGGACAGGAAGACACGCAATTAAGTCCCACTTCTCGCGAACAAAAATGCGCGAGAAGTGGGGATACACACCAATCGCAAGGACAAGGTGCTCCGCTTTACTGACCGGCTGGCTTCTCGGCCGGTTTGGCGGAAGGCTTCTTGGTCTCGGCCATGGAAGCCTTGGGCTTCCAGAAATCCGGATCGGCCTTGATCCAGTCTTCCGAGACATAGCTCATTCGCGGGTTGAAGACGAACAGATTGGTCTCGGAAGAATCGATCGTACGAGCGGTCAATTCGTCCAGCTTCTTCATGCCGTCTTCTCCGAGAGCGTCAGAGAACCCTTTCATGTTTCCGAGGTTGTGATCAATTTCCGCGGCGGACTTCATCGGGTTGAAAATAATGTAGGTACCGTCTTCCAAACCGTACATCGACTGATACATGGCCCAGTGGCAGCCCGGGAGCTTCTCGCAGCCCTTTTGGTACAGCTTGGCCAGTGACTCAAAGTCTTTGTCGTGTCCGGGCCGGATGTGGATGCGGGAAATCTCGAAGTAGCGCATGTGTGCAATATCGACGCTTTCGCGCAAGCTCAGGTCGGGACGCAACATCAGTGCGGCCTGATCGGAGGATGCGAGCAAATCGCCATCGGCCAGGTTGGCGCGATCCAGTGCAGCCGAGAGAGCCGCATTCTTTTGAACGGCCAGCACGTCCTTCTCCCACCCTTCGAAGGAGTCATAGGCAGTAAAGAAGAGCGCGCGTGGTTTGCCGGTGACCGATTCGACCGCCAGGTAATGAGTGGGCCACTTGGCGCGGGCCATGGCCTGAACAAAGGCGCTCTCGGTTTTTTCGTGAGACGTGCCGTTTCTTCCGGGTTTGGTGTATTCGCGAGTAACAGACAGGACCTTGGGCGGCTCCATTGCCGAAGGTTCCTGCGCAACAGCCACTGCAGATCCTGCCAACAAACATGTTCCCAACAGCAGCCCCATTGGTTTCATTGGGAATCTCCTTGGTGGATTGAAATGCGGGGCAATTCTACGCCCAATCGGATGGTTTTTCTCTTTTTGGAGGATGGCGGAATCAGCTGCGCCAGATGTGCTGCTGGGAGTCGAGCGAAGAGAACATGACGGGCTCGTGGTGGACGCTGGTGGCGTGCTGGTTGATAGCGGTCGCGGCCTGGGTGCGGAGGTTGCCGTCGCGGGGGTCGAAGTCGAGTGTGCTGACGTTGTGGGCGCAGTGGGTGCAGGTGAACTTCATGCCGCCCTTGACGCGTCCGATGGTGTAGAGGCGTTTCACAAATTTGAGTGTAGTCTTTTGGCGGCGAAGTGGAAGGCACGGTGGTGGGGCAGCGAAGGTAACGAGGGGGTAGGGAAGTGGGGAGTTTCAAAATGGGAAATGGGTCAGAGTTACAGAACTTCAAATTCAAAATCCCCACTCTCGCAAAATCGCGAAGGGTGGGGCACCCGGCAGGATAAGGATGCGAGCCAAACGCGCGAATTATTGCGTCGCAAAAACCGCGACGCATCGCGCGGCTCACGCAGGTCCTTCGGCGGGCAAAAACGCCCTCCTCAGGATGACAGCATCCGACGAGTTTTATTTTTCGAGGCGGTTGTACTTCTTTAATACTTCGCGGAGGCGGTCGTGAGGGAGGGCGATGGCCTCGTGGTCGTCGATG
Source organism: Candidatus Sulfotelmatobacter sp. (assembly GCA_035272245.1). GTDB lineage: Bacteria > Acidobacteriota > Terriglobia > Terriglobales > Acidobacteriaceae > Sulfotelmatobacter. The sequence goes on from DATEQW010000034.1 coordinate 1,735, forward strand.
CCTTTCATGGTTTCAGCGGCGACCATGGTGTTGATGACGGCTTCTTCGGTGGCCTGGACGGTCGCCAGGAAAATCGGGTCGAGGGAATCGTTGGGGAGCATGGTGAGCTGGTGCAATCCTTTGGTGCCGACGGCACCGGGATTGGCGGTGGAGAAGGCAAGGAAGATGTCGCCGGAGCCGTCCCCGGAGTAACTGCCGTCGCGGCCGAGACCGAGGGAAATTTTTTTGGCGACGCGCTTGAGCTGTGTGGGGATGAGCGGCGCGTCGGTGGCCACGATGACGATGATGGAGCCGGTGTCGTCATCATTGCCGTAGGCGGGATGCTCGGGAATTTCTTTGCCGACGGGAACGCCGGCGATACGCAGTTGGTCGCGGCGTCCGTAGTTGCACTGCACAAGGACGCCGACCGTGTAGCCTCCAAATTTGGCGTCGAGCACGCGCGAAGAGGTGCCTATGCCGCCTTTGAATTCATTGCAGATCATACCCGTTCCGCCACCGAGGTTGCCTTCTTCGACCGGGCCGGAGTGAGCCACGTCGAGGGCGTGCCAGGCGTCTTCAGGGTGAACGTGGAATCCGTTGATGTCGTTGAGCCAGCCGTCCCAGGTTTCGGCGACGACGGGCAGCGACCACCAGTAGCCCTCCATATCGGGCGTGCCATGTTTCACTTTCCATGCGATGACGGCGTCGCGGACGACACCAACGCTGTGCGTGTTGGTGATCATGACAGGGCCATTCAAGAAGCCGGAATCGTCGACCCAGGTGGTACCAGTCATTTCGCCGTTGCCGTTGAGAGTGAACCAAGCGGCGAATACGGCGTCGTTGGAAGCTTTGCCGCGGGGATGGATGGCGGTGACTCCGGTGCGGACCGGGCCCTTGCCGACTACGAGCTTGCCGCTTCCGGAGATGAGCGTCGTGTGGCCGACTTCGACGCCTTTGACGTCAGTAATGGCATTGTTAGGGCCGGGCGTGCCGTCGAAAGGAACGCCGAGATCGCGGGCGCGGGGTTTGGATTGCGCGGAGGCGGCGACGGCCAGGGTGAGGATCGCGAGGAGAACAAGATGATTTGGGCTTGGGGAGATGGAGATTGAGTTGGGAATAGTGTGTGTGGCTGAGCGGCGCGACATGGGGCCTCCGGCGAGAACGGGAAAGTATATATAAAGGATGGGGCGTGAGCGAATATTGGCGCGGCCGGCGGAGTATCGAGCCAGGGTCTTCACAACGCGGAGGAGGAAAAAGGCATCGGAGAGAGGTGAGTAAATGTAAGGGAGCGGGGTACAATCGCGTGAAGAAAAAATTTCGTGAGGGAGACTTCGTGAGGGGAAACATGGAAAGCTGGAAGAAGGCGGTGGTGGCGGCTTCGGTGGGAGCGGCGACGGTTTTATTCGTGAAGAAAAGATATCCGGCAGGAGTGCTGGCGGGCGGAGTGGCACTGGCGATGCTGGCAGCGGAGTATCCGGAAAAGTTTGAGAACGTGCGGAGGCAGTTGCCGGATTATTTCGACCGCGGGATGCATGTCATGGAGATGGCGGCGCGCGCCGGGAAAAGAATCACGGAAGCAGCGGGCCAGAGCGCGATGGATGCCTGGGAAGAAATTGGTGGATGAAGGAGCAGGCTAGTCGCGATAGGGAAGCGAGCCAAACGCGCGATTATTGCGTCGCAGAGAACGCGACGCTTCGCGGGGCTCGCCCAGATCCTTCGCCGCGCGAAAAACGCTTGCTCAGGATGACAAGCAAACTGCGATCCTTTAGTCGATGCCGAGCTGTTTCTTGGCGTCGGGGCTAAGGCGCTCGGGAGTCCACGGCGGAGTCCAGACAACATTGACGGCGGCGTTGCGGATGCCGGGTAACTGTTCGAGGCGAGATTTTACCTGCGCGCTGATGTTGACGTGCTCGGGGCAGCCTGGCGAGGTGAGGGTCATGTCGACGGTCACGTCCTGTTTGGCCAGCTCGGGAGTGTCGGCGGGGACGGGCGCGAAGTTCACGGTATAGATGAGACCGAGGTCGACGATGTTGACGGGAATCTCGGGGTCGTAGCAACTCTTCAAGGCGCTGAGGACATCTTGTTCGGTGACTGGGGGCATGGGTTCTAGTCTAGTTTAACTCAACTCAATCTCCAGGGCTGTGGGTGCAGATTGATTTACAAGCCTAGATCCGTCAATTCAGTCGCACCGCCGATTCTTCTGCCGGAGCCATTGCAGATTGGACAGATGCCGCTTCCACCGCAGTTTCGGCATTTTGCTTCATCCTCGTTCAGATGGACATTGGTGCCGCTACCGAAGCACTCGGTGCACTTACCGTCTCCACCACATGCTGGGCAACTTCCACGACCGGGCATTGGTGCGAAAACTACCTCCCAAACGGGACCATTCTACAGGCTTCAAAGTATCGCGACGAAGTCGATTCAAGGACGACAAAGTGGTAGAGTTTTTTCGCAATGATGACTGAAGACGCGAAGAAGTGGATTCAGGTTGCGCTGGCGCTGGCCATTGCGGTGGCCGGAGCGCGCGCGGGATACATCCTTTACCAGCGGCATGAGGATTATGTTGCAGCGCAGAAGCAGCAGGCAGCCAGAAATGCCGGGTACTCGAATCCCGATTATTACGTCACGCCGAAGAAGCTGTATCCCTACGATTTGAAGTCGGCGAAACAGTTGACGCTGCAGCCGGTTTGGGTGAAGGAAGGATATCGCTATACGTATTACCGGTACGTCCCAGTGGCGAAGAGTGTCGATTTTGCGCACGATGCGGGACTGTTGGGGCCGATCGAGCGGCTCGAGATAACCGACGTGATGGTGGTCCCGGCGCCGGGCGGCCGGAAGCAAGTAGTGGCGACTTTTGAGAAGGATCGACATGACTACGCCGTGCCGATCGGATTCGAGAGTGATGGCCAGTACAAGATTTATTCCGATGAGATGTTTTATGTGGAAGATCCGCATGATTTGTACAAGCACTGGCCGGCGGATGTGTGGCAGGCGATTGCGCAGCACGAAGTGAAGCCGGGGATGGATGAGCTGCAGGCTGATTTTGCGGTGGGAATGGGAGTGCCGGATGCGGGAGCGTCGTCGGACGAGAAGACGGTGAGGTATCCGAATGGGGGCAAGCCGCTGGTGGTGAGTTATCAGGGCGGGAAGGCGATGGAGATTAAGGCGGGGATGTAGGAGAAGTCAAAACCCCCACCCTCTCGCAAGAAACCGCGAGAAGGGTGGGGCACCCTCGGGAACTATTTCACTGCAGCCAGCGCTTTTGCGACTTCGTCGATATCGGGGACGACGGGGATGTCATAGTTTTTGTGCCAGGCGAGTTTGCCGTCGCGGTCGATGATGCAGATGGCCCGTCCGGTGATGCCTTTGTCTTCGAGATAGACGCCGTACTTGGCGGCGACGGCGCCGCGGGGGTGGAAATCGGCGAGCAGCGGGTAGTGGATGCCCATCTTATCGGCGTAGGCTTTGTGGGACCAGACGCTGTCGACGCTGAGGCCGAGGACCTGGGCGTCGAGTTGCTCGAATTGCTTCTTATCGTTGACCATGCAGGCGTGCTCTTTGGTGCAAACCGGGCTCCAGTCGAGCGGATAGAAAACGAGCACGACACGCTTCTTGCCGCGGTAGTCGCTGAGCTTTACTTCTTTCTGATCCTGGTCTTTCAGTGTGAATTCGGGCGCGGGCGCGCCGATGCTGGCTGACATGTTTCCTTCCTTTCAGATTCCAGGGATGAATTCCTCATCCATCATAAACCGAGAAGTGGGGATGCACAGCGCGGCGGACTCGGGACATGTTTGTACGCCAGCTGTCGAGGAGCGATAGGGATCTTTCGACTTCGCATGAACTTCGAATCCGCGAAGTTCATGCTTCGCTCAGGATGACTCGCGACGATCACTTCACGATCGGAGAATCTGCGTCGGCGGGCTTTTCCTCGTCGGCGTGGATTTTGCCGTCATCTTCGGCGTAGAAGGATCGGTGTTGTGCGTCGAGGTGCTGGGGCGTCATGACGAGGATGAAGCTGTCTTTCTTGCCTTTGAAGCCGGCGGTGTAATCTCCGCGATTGGGATCGACCATGCGCTTGGTGAAGGAACCGGAGTGAACCAGTTCGGCGAGCGAAGTGGCAAAGTGGCCGTATTGTTTTTCGAAGCGATGCTGGGCGCGGAGAACGACGCGCATGTAGGCGAGAGCGGCGGCTTCGGAATCCGAGCGAGCGGGGTCGCCGGGGAACTTAGGCTGATAGGTAGAGCCCGTATCTTGCGCGGCAACTGCTGGAACCACTGCAAACAGGGCGCTAACGGTGAATGCGATGCTGGCGATGACGGCTACAAAACGAAGCGAACCAATCTTCATCCTGAATGTTCTCCGCGGGCGGCGCGCAGAGAATTAGCGCGCCATTTCCTTTTTAGAAGGGTTTCCTGACCCTTTTTTTCATGTTACTCCCGTAATTCGACTTCGGTCACCTTCTCTTTGCAGGGCAGGGAAATGCCGCTATGCTCTAGCTAAGAAACTACGCCCTACAGGGATACCTATGAAAGCAGCCGTAGCGAGAAAACCGATTATCAAAATTGCCGTGGTGGAGAGCGACCCGCTGAGGTTTGTGGGATTTCGCGCCCTGTTCGATACCGAGCCCGAGTTCGAACTGATCTCCGCTGGATTGCCCGAGATTTCCACGTTGCAAGATGTGGACCTGATTCTTCTGGGAAATCGCTCCGGCCAAAACCTATTTGATGTGATGGCGAGCCTGAAGGCGACGCGGCCGGATCTGCGCATTATCGTGACCGGCTCGGGAGTGGACGAAGAGACCATTCTTAAGGCGATTGCCTCAGGGGCCAAAGGTTATGTGGACGAAGCGGCCTCGCCCGCGGAATTTGCGCAAGCCATTCGCATCGTGAGTCAGGGATCGGTGTGGGCACCGCGTAAAGTGCTTTCCATGTTCATCGAGCGGGTATCGTCGGCGCCGGGACGGATTTTTCCGGCCGGTCGCGTGACCTTTACCGACCGCGAAAAAGAAGTGCTGGAGATGCTGGTGGCCGGTCGCTCGAACAAAGAGATTGGCTCGCAGCTTGGCATTGAAGAGCGCACGGTGAAGGCTCACGTAGCGAAGTTGATGCGCAAAGTGGGCGTGCAGAACCGGATTGCGCTGTCGGTGCACGCGATTACGCATTCGCTGGTGGCAGCGAAGTAAAGCGCTTCTAGCTGCTAGCTCCTAGCTGAAACTGCCCGCGCTGGGGTTGGGCACCTGGTAACTTTGGGACGATGACCTCGGTAATCTTGTCGAGAAAACGGCTGCCGCGCATACTCACCTCACCTACCACAGAACCTGGGAGACGGGGTTGAGAGTGGCGATTAGGGTCACTGCTTTCAGCCCCGATTTTTTTGTCCTCAAATCTCTACTCCGTCCAGATATCCTAGCGGACCTTTTCAGTTAAGCGTTGCTGATACAACAGCGGGCGCTTCGTTTACAATCCAAGTACCAGATCCCAGAAAATCTTTGTGTGGTGAGGACCATGAAAAAGTTCTTGCTGTTGATCCTGATTGTGTCTTTCTCTTCCTTCTCTTTCGCCGCGGATGAGGAAACGAAGGCTACGGAGCGGGTGCAGGCCGCGGCGGACGTGCTGAACGAGATTCAGGGAGCGCCGGATAAAGGTATCCCTCAGGAAGTGTTGGGGTCGGCGGAGTGCGTGGCAGTGGTGCCGTCGATGCTCAAGGGCGGATTTATTGTGGGCGCGAAGTATGGGCGCGGGCTGGCGAGTTGCCGCACTGAGAAGGGCTGGAGTGCGCCGGCATTTTTTGTGGTGACGGGTGGAAGCTTTGGGTTTCAGATCGGCGGGCAGGCGGTCGACCTGGTGATGCTGATCATGAACAAGGATGGTATGAAGCATCTGCTCTCGAGCGAGTTTGCCCTGGGGGCAGACGCCTCGGTGGCGGCGGGTCCGGTGGGACGTCACGCGGAGGGAAATACGGATTGGAAAATGCGGGCCGAGGTGCTGACCTATTCGCGAGCGCGCGGGCTGTTTGCGGGCATCAGTCTGAACGGAGCCGTGATCAAACAGGACAAAGACAGCACGCGGGAGTTCTACGGACGCATGGTTCCGTTCCGGACGGCTCTGGTTGGGGAGATTGATCCGCCCGCGGGTGCGAATGCGTTTCTGTCGTCACTGGCGCAGTGGGCGCAGGCGGCCGCGAAGTAAGGATGCGAGCCAAACGAGGGCAATCAGTAGGTTGTCATTCCGAGCGAAGTGAGGAACCTGCTTTTTTGCTGCGGTCGGCAGACAGCGGATTCCTCCCACGCTCTCGGCGCGCGCGCCTGCGAGCGGCTCGGAATGACAAGACCTAGGTTTGCAAATAAATTTTGGCGGTGGTACCGTCACGCTTCCCCCGATGCGGCAGCGACTTGAGTACGCGGCAGCCTGGCCGTTCATTAAAATCCTCGGTAGTTTGCCGCGGCCCTTGGCCCGCGCAGCGGGCATTGGCCTGGCCTGGGCGGTTTATCTTCTGCACTTGCGATTGCGGCAAGTGGGCATGCGCAATCTTGCCATGGCGTTTCCGGAAAAAACTGAGGCGGAGCGGGCGCGGATTCTGCGCGGGGAATTTGCTTCGCTCGGACGCCAGCTGGCCGAGGTTTGTCACTTTCCCAAATACACAATGGAGAATGTTGAGCAGGTGATTGTGTATGACGGGCTGGAGAATTACCAGCAGGCGTACGCGCGCGGCAAGGGAGTTCTATTTCTGACCGCGCATTTTGGCGGGTGGGAGCTTTCCGCGTTTGCGCATTCCATGCACGGGCATCGGATGCATGTGGTCATGCGTCCTCTGGACAATGAGTATCTCGACCGCTTGATCCGCGAGTATCGCACTATGCATGGCAACAAAACCGTAGACAAAGACGATTTTGTGCGCGGACTGCTCTCGGCGATGCGAGCGGGAGAAGTGGTGGGCATGTTGATGGACACGAACATGACTCCGCCGCAGGGGATCTTTGTGGATTTTTTCGGGATCCCGGCATGCACGGCGAGCGGGCTGGCACGAATCGCGCTGCGCACCGATGCGGCCGTAGTGCCGACGTTCACGATCTGGGATGCGGAGCTGGGCAAATACTGGTTGCGCTTTGATCCGGCGGTGGAGCTCGTGCGTACGGGTGATCTGGAGGCGGATATCCAGGCCAACACGCAGAAATTTACTTCGATCATTGAAGACTACGTGAGGAAGTATCCCGAGCAGTGGCTGTGGGTGCATCGAAGGTGGAAGACGCGACCGCCGGGGGAGAAGGGGCTGTATTGAGGCGGCATCGAAGTCCCCGTCGAAGCTGAGCTTGGACGGGGCGCTTCAAGATTATTTGGCCGAGTCACGCGCCTAGCCGTGATGGAGGAACGCGTGGTAGCCCTCTCTGAAACCGTGGCGGTAGTCCTCAAAAGCCGCCGGCGGTACCGGAGGATTGCGGAATCGCGGGTGGCGCTCGACATCCGGTGGTTTTCCCTGATCAACATCGCGCCGTGCGGCTGCGAATCCATCGTGAAAACCTTGGCGAGAAATCTCCGTGTAATCTGGGGGCGGAGGCGGCTCGGCATATATCGGGCGGGGATGAGAACATCCCGCCAGAGAGAGAGGCAGCAGCAATGCCGCCAGGGCAAGCCATTTCTTCATATCGTGTCCTCGTTGGTCGTATTTGATGTCTCGCCGATACGCCGTGCGGGACGCTCACAGATATGAACACCTGATCGGAGAAAGTGTTGTGGGGACCTGTGGCACTGACCGCTCAGAAAAGTGGGGAATGTCCCGTCTGTCCCCGGCTTCGCCGGTTGCTAGGCGATGCCCATTGATGCTTGCGCCCGGAGGACGCCTGATAATAGCCCGGCGTTTTTAACGCCGGGCGCGGTCGTCCACGAGGAGGTGCATCCCGTAGGGATGCCTGAATTCATCCCCACACGTGTTTTGGATCATATTCCACGTCGTTCCTCTTCAAGAACGCCAGAAACTCTTCTTCAAAATCGCGCTTGCGATGATGTTCGGCTTGGGCTTGGATATAGGCGATGGTGTCGTTCTTTTGCGAGATTCCAAGAGTGAAGGCGCCATAGCCCTCCTGCCATCCAAATTCCGTTTTGAATGTTTCATTCATCCAATGCGACGACGTGCCTTTTACCAATTGCATGGCCTTTGCTAGCGTCAAGGTCGCGGGCAATGACAGCAGGATATGCACGTGATTTTCGGTTCCACCTACCATGAGTGCTTTGAATCCGTTCCTGCGGGCGATGCCGCCGAGGAATGACCAGAGTTGAGGTTGCACCTCCGGCGATATCAGGTTGCGGCGATCTTTGGTGGAGAAGACGCAATGGATGAGTTCAGAGACGTAGGTGTGCGCCAAGGTAGGCTCCGAGGAGAAAGATCAGCCGTCCCGCCGAGACGGAATCCCAACATGCACAATCGTACCCGGCGTTGAAACGCCGGGCTATTATCAAACGTCCTTCGGACGCTTTTGTTTCCCAGAATGGCATCCGGCTCCGACCGTTGGGTGGCGGCAGGGCGAGAGCGTCGCGACTTTTGCGTCCGGAGGACGCCCGGAAATAGCCCGGCGCTTTAGCGCCGGGAGGGCTCGTTAATCCGGGAGGGCTCGTTAATACGGAGGCGCATCCCGTAGGGATGGCTGAAAATCACCACAAGGAAGGTGTCGGGACGTACATGTGAGGGCCGACAACACCGGAACAATTTCAGTCGTCCCTACGGGACGGGATTCAATGACAACATCCCAACCCGGCGTTGAAATGCCGGGCTATTGTCAAACGTCCTGCTGGCGCTAGAGACCTTTCTTCGAACCGCCAAGCTCCAAGTCCAGCAGTTTGCTCTCAATTGGCCAAGTGGAATAGGCGAAGAAGAGTATTGCCACAACATTCACGACCGGAATGGCCATGACCAAGCCGTGCCACCGCGGATAGCCGGCTTTGGAAGAGATGTTGCCAAATACGACCAGGGCAAACACGCTCGAAAGAGCGACCTCGATCCAATCTTTCAATGTAAAGTTCATTGATCTCTCCCGTATGTCCGAACGCAGCATTGAGCCATCGTCCTGGGTTGAATTTTCTCTCGTACGACTCTTCTTGTCGAGCAGGAACCTGCCGCCGGCCGTTCCAAACGCCAGGTCTGAATCCTTAACGCACATCGCAACGTTAACTATCCTCTTCCGGTAGAATCGAGTCTTCCTATGAAAACATTTGAACAAATCGCAGAGCTGGAAAAGAAATATTTGCTGGGGACTTACAATCGCTATCCCATCGTGTTGACGCGGGGGAAAGGCGTGTTTCTTTATGATCTCGACGACAAGCGCTATCTCGACTTTGTTTCGGGGCTGGGGGTGAATGCGTTGGGGCACGCGCATCCGCGGATAGTGAAGACGATTCGGGAGCAAGCGGCGAAGCTGATTCACGTATCGAATCTTTATTACCACGAGTATCAAGGCGCGCTGGCGGAGAAGCTCTGCACACTTTCCGGTCTCGATCGGGCGTTTTTTCAGAACAGTGGGACCGAGGCGATTGAGGGGTCGATCAAGCTGGCGCGGCTGGCGGGACATCGCGCGGGCGGCGAGGGGAAGTCGCGGCTGGTGGCGCTCGAGGGGTCGTATCATGGGCGGACGTTTGGTGCGCTCTCGCTGACCGGGCAGGAGAAGCATCGCAGGGGATTTGAGCCGATGCTGGAAGAGGTGACGTTTGTTGCGCAGAACGACGTGGAAGGCTTGCGGGCGGCGGTGAATGACAATACTTGCGCGATTGTGCTGGAGCCGATTTTTGGCGAAGGCGGAATTTATGAGTGCTCGGTGGAATTTTTGCAAGAGTGCCGGGCGGCGGCAGACCGGCATCGCGCAGCGCTGATCTTTGATGAGATCCAGTGCGGGCTGGGGCGCACGGGGACAATGTTTGCGTTTCAGAGCTTTGGCGTGACTCCGGACATTGTGGCGATTGCCAAGCCGATCGCGGCGGGGCTTCCGCTGGGAGCGTTCATCGCGAAAGAAGAATTTGCCAATGCGATTTCGCCGGGGCAGCATGGGACGACGTTTGGTGGTGGTCCGCTGGCGTGCCGCGTGGCGCTGGAGTTTCTGGC
>DATEQW010000035.1:0-5446 GCA_035272245.1 Candidatus Sulfotelmatobacter sp.
GAACTAGGCTCTGAACTACGGCTTCGCCAGCGTCGCGCCGCCCAGGCCGCCACAATGGTCACAGCAATCTCGGCCAGCGCGACCCAAGAAATTACGCGGTTGAAAGCGTCATGATCCGCGTCAGTCGTGTGTATGAAAAGAAAGTTATCCAGCGGCCGCGAGCCGGCGGAAACCGCCTGCGCGATGTTGACCCACTTCTGTTCGTAGACGGCCGGCAGCAAATAGAATGCCGCGAGCGCTGCGCCAAGAACCACCGCGACCAATCCTTCCAACACAACCTTCGGCGAGCGCAGCCACGCGATCACCACGATCAGAAGCCCCAGAGAATAATGGATCATCACCGCCGCAGGTGCGTTGATCAGCCATGAAGCGGCCAGGAGGAAAGCCAGAAAAATAGTTGGGCGCCGGCCTTTTTCCTCAGTCCGCAACAGCAGCAACAGCAGAAGCGGCAGCATCGAACTCGCCAGCAATTCAGCAAAGGCGCTGCGCCAGTAGACGATCACCAGATGATACGGATTGACGGCATACAACACGGCGGCGAAAGTTGCGTCGCGGCGGTCCAGCCACTGCCGCGCCAGCAGAAACATCGACGCGCCCGCAGCCACCAGCGCGAGCCAGATATAAATGTCGGAAACCAGTACCCAGGGAAAGATCGCGCTAAGCAGCGCTCCCAAAGTCCACGACGCCGGTGGATAGAAGATAAAACGAGGCTCGCCGTAAGCGAAGTGCGCCAAGGCCGCCCAGCGCGGATAGATGGTCCCATGCTTCCATTGCGAGAGCACTTCCAGCCACGAGTACAAATGGAATTCCACATCGTGTCCAGAAGGCGTCCCCAGAAAAAAGAAGGGAAGCTCAACCGCGAATGCCGCCGCCGCAATCGATGCCAACGGGCCCCACATCAGGCTCCCGCTCGCCACGCGGACCGTGCCAGCCTGACCCGATTTCGTGATTGCCGACAGTTTCGTTCCCACCCGGCTCCGCGTCGAGGCTTCCTTCTGACGATGTACATGTTCGCACAAAGACCATAACCACGCACGCGCGAGATCCCGATCCGGATGCCGTGCCGCGCCTTGCCGGCAATCCTTAATTCATCCAGATTTAATATTGCTGAAACCACCGCGCAACAGGGATCGGCTACGGTAACTCCCATAGGGGTGGAACAGACCACGGAGAATTGAAGGATCCGTACCAGAGACGGGGTGTCGGATCCTTCGCCTCCGGAAATGTTCCGCCGCAGGCCTCTCGCGCACTCCGCTGTCCTCGCTGCCTGCTTCTGTCCTGCCTTCTGGTATTTCCCTGCAACTCTGCCAGTCAATAGCCGCGAGAGGCTGTTGTTTGCTTATTGAAGGAATTTCGGGAGGGACCACATCACAAAACCAGTGAAGCTAGGACCGCAACGCTAATTAGGTGGCGACACTCTCTCCAGAACGCTGGCGGCGAAGTTCCTCGAGAAAGTCATCCTGCTGCATGGTGGTGGCGTGCAGCAAAAGTTCGCGCAGAGGATCTTCCAGTTCTTCGTCCTGCGCAGCTTCGCCGGCCGCATCTGGAGCGCACTCAAACTGGCTCAAATCGGCGGTCAGAGCACGCGGAGAAACACTCATTTCGAGCATCGATTCCGGACACCCGCGAAGGAAGCTAATCAGATTGCCCACCTGCGCCCGTTGCTCTGGCGTGCGCGAAGGGAACTCTACGCCCATGCCGTGACCCGGGTGCGCAACTCGCACCATTCCTTCCGTGTGCACCGCCATCTCATCGGTCTTGAGGCAAAGGTCCACCAGGGAGTGTTCAGGAAATGGCGAGTCGGTTTCAACGTAGCATCCGCCCAGGCTCAAGTCCGTGAGCTTGCAGTGAGGAACTGTTTCTTCCTGACCTGCACCGTGCGCCGCTGCAGCCGCCTGTAGCCAGGTTCGCATCTGCGTCTTGATCGATTCCTCTAAATCCAGGAAGTGAACTCCGGTTTGCCCGTTGGGCTTAGCCCATGCCACCTGCCCGTGAGCTTCTATTTCGAGGGAACCGTCAGGCAGAGCGAAACGGAAATTAATCAGGGCGCCCGGAACCTGAGGTTCAGCCGTCAGAACATCCATTCCCGTCTCGCTGAGATCCAGAAGAATCCCCTCCGCTTTGCGAGTATCGGGCAGGCTAAGTTCTACTGGAGCTTGCACGGGCACGCGGTAAGCGCGGCGCCGTTCGCGATTCAACAGCGCGCTGACCGCGCGCAGACCAGCTCTGGCGCTTTCTTCGGAGAGCGGCTTATAGAGGACAAAGTGCGCTCCGCCACTCAGAATATCGCGGGCTTTGGCGCGCTCTGCGACCAGGGCTACCGTTACCGGGGCGCTTCCAGAATTCAGCCTGCGGCCCTCTTCAAAAATCTCCGCTGCCGCCGGCGCGTCTTCGTAATCGAGCACCAGCGCGTCGAAGCGCTGCTGCTGAAGCCGGGCCATGGCACTCGCCAGATCGCTGAAACGCTCCACCGCGATGCCTGAGGCCGGAAGCACCCGCCCCAGGATCTCGGCTGCGGAATCGTCTGTAGAAATCAGCAATGCCAGAAGGGTCATAACTGGAATCCCCGCCTAGTAGGCGAGACTATGGCCACCGCGGTGCGGCGGGTCGAGCTGCTTTGGAGCCCGCTCCCGAGCCTGCCGCGGCTGCCTTTGAGCTCGCAGCCTCAGTGCTGGACAAAGCCTCGTCGACTTCCATCAGGACCGCGTTATCGTCGTCATCATTTTCTGCCAGCAAGGGAGCCACCTCGCGGAGTTTCTCCGCCGCCTGCTGGAGCATCTCAATCTGTTTCCCCAGTTGGGCATACTTGGTCTGTTTCTGCCGCAACACTTCATGGATATCTTTCATACGACCCCCTGTGGCGAATGTAAGGATGGGGTACGGTAGGCGTCAACGGTAATCCCCTCCTGCAGGTTACTGGGGTAATTTGAAAGATCCGCTAGTGAGAATTCGTCAGCTACCAGCGCGAGTCACAAAAGCAAAAGCCCCGCAGGATGCGAGGCTTTTGAGAGGTGGATTCAGAAATAGCTCAGACTCTCAGCTTTCGGTGCAACGCTCCAGCCAGTCCAATTAAACCGGTCCCAAGCAAACCCAAAGTGCCCGGCTCAGGAACAGTAGTCACAATGTTGGAGTCGCCGCTGGAGATTCTCTTCCGTCCATTGAAAAAACCCTTGCCCGTGTTGATGGTCAGTTGAACGGTGGCGCCGTTCGCCGTCTTCCCGTTATACCAGGTGCCCGAGACGGATCCAGTCAAGGTGTAGTCGTGAGTGCCATTGGCCAAGGTAATCATGGTCCAGGTCACCGGGCCGGTAAACGAACCCGTGAAAATCGCGCCGCTAGGAAGGCCAAGGCTGCCGTTGCCGGTGATATCAAAGCTGCCTCCACCACTGAAGACAGCGCCCATTGCCAAACTGCCGGTCGTCAGGCTGCCGGTCGAAAAGCTCATGGTGCCCAAAGCACCGGTGAGTAACCCCCCTCCACCGAAGCCGTTCACCGCAATCAGCTCAGAACTGCCCAGCGTCAAACCTGAAGAACTGCCAGTAAGCATTCCACCGCTATTGGTAAAGTCCACCGAATTATCGGCAAACGCCGCTAAGGGCAAAGCCAGAGCAAGGAGAGCCATCAACATGATCCGCTTCATAACTATCTTCCTCCTGAACCTGTTAGAGACCACGTGAGTCTTCAATTGGAGGCCCGCGCCTCCGTGGGGGGAGAGACCTAACTCTCCGACCTCAAACAGTGCAACCTGCCTGCCAAACTCACGCTAACTGTAAGCGATTGATTACCAAAGGCTTGCTGATGACGCACGTCTCCAGTTCCCATTTGAAGTTGCAAAGCGCTGCACACTAAGTACTTGCTCTTGCGTTCATCCTTGCCGTACGGACATCGCTCGAGGCGAGTGTCGATCACATCAGGAATCAGCGAGTTACAGCAGAAACCTTAGGGGGGTCGTGCCATTCCAATAGCGCTGCGGTGGAGTTCACGATCGGACTTTATCCGGATATTGTGGCTGCGAGAGCAGCTCTTGGGGGAGGGCTGTTCGGGCACTCCGGAACCCCGATAAAGAGTTGCGGAGCTCTCTTAGATTTTTTTTCTTGGGATTGAAACGTCCTCGCGGATCGCGCTGGGCTCTATCATCTCCCTCAATCGGCGGGAAAGATTGAAGGCCAACGATCGGTAAAAGCGTGACGCGAGATGGGGAAAAAGCTCGAACAAACTTTCCAGGGCCGGACGGTCCAAATGGTAGGCCTCTACATCTTCATGCGCGACCACGTTCGCGCTCGCGGGCATGTCTTCCAGAAACGACATCTCGCCGCAAATCTCGCCTGGCTTAATTTCCGGAGACGTTGTGCGCGGCGGAATCTGCACTCGGGCCGTCCCCTTCAGCAGCAGATACACGCCATCGGATCTCTTCCCCTTATGAATCAGCGTCTGTCCTTTGCGGAAGCTGACCCGGGTAGCCTTGTCGGCCACCAGCGTCCAATCGTTGGGCGTGAGATAAACCAGTCCGTCCTTCGATGAAGAAAGTACAGAGACTTCCTGTTCGATAACTTTGGGCATCGTTCGTCTGAACCCGAGCTCCGGAGATTCGCTCCGGCGGATGACTGACACAGCTTCGACAGAAACAACAGGGTAGGGTTAAGACTAGCAGAAAACCCAGTTCATAGAAATCCGTCCGGCTCTCCACTACACACCGAAGTACCGTAACCCGTGGGGGAGTAGTAAGTGCACGCGCGAACTAAATCTCGCGAATACGAGCGCCATAAAACCAGCTACCACCTCAACTGGCACGAACCAGAATCCGCAGTGGCTGGCGTAGCAAAATTTCTTATCCGCTATGCTGCCAACCGGGGAGCCTCGGAAAGCTCTTCATACTCCGCTTTTGTTAAACGCAAGGACGTTGCTCCGATATTTTCCTCCAGATGCTCCACCGAGGACGTTCCCGGTATCGGCAATATGATAGGCGAGCGTTGCAGCAACCATGCGAGTGCGACCTGCAGCGGCTTTTTCTGTTCTGCTTTCGCCACGCGATTCAGAACCTCGCCCGCCGCTTTGCCCGCTCCCAGCGGGAACCATGGGATGAACGCAATTCCATTTCGCTCACAATAGTCCACCACGTAGTCCCATTCGCGATCGGCGAAGCTGTAACGGTTCTGCACCGAGACGATGGGCACAATCTTGCGCGCGCGCTCGATGTGTTCCTGGGTAACGTTCGACAGCCCCACCAAATGAATCTTCCCCTCTCTCTGCAACTCCGCCAGAGCCTCCACCGACGCTTCGAAAGGCGTCACCGGATCGGGCGCGTGCAGTTGGTAGACCCCGATGCGATCCACGCGCAGCCGCTTCAGGCTGCCTTCAATCGCCTGGCGCAGATGAGCCGGAGACGCGTCGTGCGTCCATTGATTCGGCCCGGGCCGGTTCCATCCACCCTTCGTGGCAATCACCA
>DATEQW010000036.1:0-14821 GCA_035272245.1 Candidatus Sulfotelmatobacter sp.
GTAGAACTGGTTGTTGACGGTCGAAGCCGCACCGGCCGAAGGCGTCGAGGCGAAGAAGTAGCCGCTCTTGCCAGCGCCACCAGCGATGGCGGAGGCCAACAGGTTGTCGATCAGGCAAGCAGTACCCGTGCCCGGAGTGCAAGGAGCGGCGCCGCCCAACTTGGCCAAAGCAGTGTAACCAATGGTCGGATATGCGGAGTAGTAGCCGACTTCGGCGGTGACGATGGAGCGTGTGGAAGCGGCCGCAGACGAATCATTGGCTGCCATACGGGCGCGCATCAGGTTAGGAATCGCAATCGCCGCAATGATCAGGATGATGGCCACCACAATCAGCAGTTCAATCAGTGAAAAACCCTTCTGTTTCCGCATCTCGATTTTCCCCTCGTCTTTTTGACTAAGTCGTAAAGAATTCATAAAGAATTTGTAAAGATATTTGCACGTCTGAGGCCAAGCTGGTTAGTTACTTCCGTTACCGCGGCGAACGCGATAAGTCCTTTGTTTGGCGATGCTGGCGAGGTGGCTCGTTACCTTGAGGTTGCTGCCGAGGGCGACGGTTGATCGAGAACTTGTAGCAGGGAGAGACAGTTCGTGTCACGTTTGAGGACTTTCCGGCGAGCTGGAGGTCGTCGACTGCTTACCGGCTAAGTAATGGTCAAGGACAGGGCGCTACTGGTCCCACCGCTGGTACAGCCTAAGTCGCCCGAGGTCCCGCTGGGAGTGTTGACCGTGACGCTCGCGGTTCCGGGAGCGGTGATCACGGTAGTGGTGAGCGTGACCTGCAACTGGGTGGGGCTTGTGACCAGGGTGGTCAGCGCCGTCCCGTTGATCATCCCGACGGTAGAGGAAACAAAGTGACTGCCATTCACCGTCAGAACAAAGCCCTGCTGCACTTCGGCAAACGTAATGGTGGTGACAGAAAGAGAGGTAATGGTTGGGGCGGGCCGAGCGCTTCCACACGCGGGATTGAGCGAGTTGCAGGATTGGAAGACGAGCAAGGCAAGCAGGATCGCGGAGATGGACCGCAAGAAAGCGAAAACTCGTCTCATGGTGCATCGTAGCATGCGTTTGCCAGTTTTCCCGCGTATCGCCGGTTACCGATGGCTATGCGGGGGGCGGGACAAGCAGCGCAGTTTAGTCCGATGGAATTAATCCCGAGTTTTGTGCGGGGCGGACGCCCGCCTATTCACACGAAAGAAGGTTAATGCCAGATTAAATTCTGGCTACAAGCATAAGAATCGACGTGGAAAACGACGCTTCGAGAAGCTCTTGAGCTCCGGGCGGTGGAAAGCCGAACTGCTGCGGATGTCCTTCTGAGACCTTCCCGATTTGAACCGAAATGGTAAACACTCGATTCCATGCTACTCCCCCAGCTGAATATTCGATCCCTTTCTGCATTTGCCGCTCCTGCGGTTGCAGTCGCAATCATGATAACGATGCTGCCCGCCCCGGTGCGAGCAGCGACGGATACACTGAGTCCTTCACCGACCGGCTTGGATTTTGGCAATGTCACGGTCGGCCAGAATAAGACTCTTGTCGTCGCCCTGACCAACGAAGGTCGCACGAGCGTGAGGATTTCCAGCGTCGACTCGAACAGCAGCAAGTTCGAAGTTTCGAAATTAGGTCTGCCAATGATGCTGCCGGCAGGAAAAAAGCTTGAGGTGAGCGTGACTTTCGCGCCTACTGCGACAGGCGGGGTGGGCGGGCATCTCACGGTTGCCAGCAATGCCTCAGACGGGAACCTTATTGTAGGAGTGGGGGGAACCGGCGTGGCTGCGAGCAAGCCGCACCTGAGCATTGCTCCCACGACACTGAGCTTTGGCAATGTCGCTGCGGGAACCACGGAGACCCTGACGCTGGGACTGAATACCAGCGGGGGAAGCATTACCATTTCTTCAGCGTCCAGCAGCAGTTCACAGTTTGCGTTGCAGGGCGCGACATTCCCGTTGACGGTTGCCGCGGGAAAGGAAACATTGATCAACGTGACGTTTACGCCCGCGACCGACGGGGAAAAATCTGCCACGCTTACGTTTGTCAGCAATGCTGCGAATTCGCCGGCGTCGGAAGCTTTGACGGGAGACGGCACGGCACCGTATGTCAGTCTTTCCTGGGTCGCGAGCGAAGAGGCGACGGGATACAACGTTTACCGAGGCACAGCTCAGACCGGCACTTATACCAAGATTAATTCGACGCTTGATCCAGACACCAGCTACACGGACAAGACGATTGTCGATGGCAAAACCTACTACTACGCAACTACCGCCGTGAACTCAAAGGGAAAAGAGAGCGGTTACTCGAACCGGGTAAAGGTAGTAGTGCCCTAGGAACGGGGCGAAGATCGGGGTTGCGAACGATCCGCCGTCACCCTCACGAACGAAGTTCCTAGTGGCATCTGCCGGTTACACGATTAGCGAACCGACCTGCCGAGGGCTGCAACGGTTAGGGCTGGACTGAGGCGGACCTTAAACTTGTCGTCGTGTCCGCAGCTGATTACCGTAACCTCGCCGGGATACTCTCTGACCCAAATCACGTGTTCAGGATTCACAAAGACTTCCATGCCGTCCACATCTTCAAACATTACAAACTCCACGTTGCCTCCTTTTGCTGGTCGCCGCTGCTTTAAATAATCACAAACTCGTCACACCAATTTGGTCGACGGTGCTGGGAATCCTAACTCCATTCGCACGACGGCCGGTCGAGTTTACCGAAAAAAATGCAGTTGCTCCAGCGGTTCCGGGATCTTCGGGCGCGAGACTGATCCAGCAACTGCCGCATAGTGCCTTCCAGGAGTCGCTCGTGATTGAAACGAGGCGAAGAACCGTCCCAACGCGAGCGATCAAAGGTAGACTGCTCGTAGGCGGGAAGTTGAGAACGGAAATCCTGGATTCGAGCGGAAATTGGCGATGAAGCAGAAGACAATACTGGTGACAGGAAGCAGTGGGCTGATTGGATCGGAGGCGGTGGAGCACTTCGACCGGCAGGGACACCACGTGGTTGGCGCGGACAACAATATGCGCCGTGAGTTCTTCGGCCCAGCGGGGGATACGCTCTGGAATCTGGAGCGTTTGAAGAGATCCACTAAACGATTCACACCCGTCGACCTCGACATCCGGGATCGCCGCGGGATCGAGGAGCTTTTTCGTTCGAACCGCTTTGATTTGATTGTTCACTGCGCCGCACAACCGTCGCATGACAAAGCGTGCGACATCGCGTTGATCGATTTTGAAGTGAACGCGCTGGGGACGGTGAACTTGCTGGAGGCGACGCGGCAGCACTGCCCCGAGGCCGTTTTCCTGTTCATGAGCACGAACAAGGTCTATGGCGATGCGCCCAACGAGATTCCCCTGGTGGAGCAAGAAACCCGCTACGACTACGCGCGTCCAGAAGACTTCGCCGGCGTGAATGAAACGTGCCGTATTGACCGGACAATGCATTCCTTGTTCGGCGCGTCCAAAGCTGCGGCGGATCTGGTGGCGCAGGAGTATGGCCGTTATTTCGGGATGAATGTGGGCGTCTTCCGCGGCGGGTGTCTTACCGGGCCATCGCATTCCGGCGTAGAGCTACACGGTTTTCTTTCCTACCTGGTTAAAGCAACGCTGAAGCAGGGGAACTACTCTGTGTTTGGCTACAAGGGCAAACAAGTTCGAGACAATATTCATAGTAGCGACGTGGTGAGTGCAATGGAGGAATTTGCCGCCAAGCCGAGGCCTGGGGAAGTTTACAACATGGGAGGCGGGCGGGAGAACAGCGTGTCGATGCTGGAGGCCATCGCGCGGATCGGAGAAATGACCGGGCGCAAACTGCATTGGCAATATGTCGAGCAAGCACGGAAGGGCGACCACATTTGCTACATCTCTGATTTGAGCAAATTCAAGAGCCACTACCCGAAGTGGAAGATCACCCGCGGACTGGATTCAATTCTGGAAGAAATGGTAAGGTCCGAGACGTCCCGCCAGGCTGCTGCGAGCCGCTAGATCAGATGTAGACCATCCCTTCGGAAACAAAAACCCCGCGAAAATCCCCGTGAAAATCTGCGGTCGGCCGCATTCGGAAGGCGCATTACCTTCGTAAGGGATCGTCCTCAAAACCGTTCGGTATAGTTTTTACATGCAGAATGGCCGAGGAAACAGCGGAACTGCCTTACTGGCACCAGAGGCGACGCTCTCGCCATCAAGTGATGTTGAACCGCTGCCTGCAGGCTTGGCTACCGCGAGTGGTTCGTCCGAAGATGCGGCGGTTCCTCGCGTCTACCGTCATCCGGTTGCGATTGCGATCAGCTTTGGTTTAGCGGCCCTGGCGCTTTTGTTGTTCGGGATCAAGACGCCGGCAACGATGTTTTATGACGAAGGCTACTTCGTTCCGGAAGCGCGAGTCTACCTACTGGGCCCGAATCCGAATTCTCATGCGAATCAGGAGAAACCTCCTCTGGGGAAATTACTTCTGTCCATCGGAGTGAGAGCCGCCGGGGATAACGCACTGGGGTGGCGTGTTGCGGCCGCCGTGTGCGGTGCCCTGGCACTGGTAGCGATCTTTCTTTGGACCCATCTGCTACTGCAAGATACACGCCTTGCTTGCCTGGCGGCGGGACTTACTGTCTTCGATAATTTTTGGTTTGTGATGTCACGCATCGGGATGATGGATGCATTCCTGATGGTCTTCCTGACGTGGAGTTTGGTGGCCTTCACGGCATCTATCGTGCTGGATGTGAGTATTCGCCGGCGCCGTTTTCTTTTCTGTCTATCCGGCGTTTTGATAGGGTTGGCGGGCGCGTGCAAATGGAATGCGATCGATACGCTAGCCGTCTTGTTTCTGGTCACATTCGCGCTATGGTGGATCGCGCGCCACCCGATTGCAAATGATAACTCTTCCCTTTCAGGCTGTGCAGAAAAGACCAGGCAGATTGGAGTTCCGGTTCTTCTGCTGGGATTGATCGTCGCGCCGATCGCGGCCTATAGCCTCGCATACTGGCCACTTTGCCAAGCGATTCATCGACCATTCAATATTGGCGAATTAATCGCGATACACAAGTCGATCTGGCATTTCAACAGTACGACGATCTCGAATCCGACCATTACTTCCGCTTGGTATTCCTGGGCGTTTAATTTGGGTCCGCAGCGCGCGCTCTCGTATCTGGTGGGCAATCCTGTGGTCGCATGGGGCGGCCTGGCGGCGATGGCGATTTGCCTGCGGCGTTTTTGGAAAGAGATTACTTTCCAGGAAGGATTGGTCTTTCTACTTTTCGCCGCGAATTATCTCCAGTGGGCGGTGACTCCTGAAAAAGGAATCTTTTACTACTACTACTATCCTTCGGTGATCATCCTGGGCGTGACGATCGCCGTGGCCCTGCGAGGCTTGCCGAATCGCGTTTTTGGCATAAGTATCAGCCTCCTTCTGCTGATCGCTGCTGGAACTTACTTCCTGCGTTGCTATCCACAGATGGCACATTTAGAAGCTCCGTGGGACTGCGCCTTTGGATGTTGGCCGTAGAAGGATAAGTTTGACGATTTTTCGTGAGACTGTGCGCGCGCGAAGATGATCCGCTATGAGTACGCTACAAACGGAGGTCGTTAGCCGGAAAGCCTGGGGGCCGGATGCGCTTGCTGAAGTCCGCGAGGCTCGACGCCAACATCAAGAGACGATCACCGACCATCGCGACGAATACATTCAATCCAATCGTTATTTCTACGACCATCTCAAGCGGCTGCTGCAATTCATTGTCGAGCCGGGGAAACATGTTCTGGACGTTCGTTGTGAGACCGGCCATCTGCTTTCTTCCGTCCGGCCAGCATTTGGGGTGGGCGTTGAAATCAGCACTGCCATGGTCGAGCGCGCGAGCCGCCAGCATCCGGAGCTGCATTTTGTGCAGAGCGATCCGGAAGACCTCGATCTAAACCAGACCTTCGATTACATCCTCTTCAACCACATTTTTGACACCGTCGATATTCTTCGCGCACTGGAACGAATCAAGCGGCATTGCACGTCTGAAACGCGGGTTGTGGTGATCAACTATAACCATGCCTGGACACCGGTTCTCGAAGTTGCGAGCAAGATCGGGCTGCGCTCGCAATTTGTCGAGCCCAACTGGATCAGCGAAAACGACATCCGCGGGTTTTTGAAGCTGGCCGGTTTCAGGCCGGTTCGGCTGCATCGCTTGATGATGTTTCCGAAATGGATTCCGGGGCTGTCGCAATTGTTGAACGGGCTGCTGGCGCGGCTGCCCGGCTTGCGAAGGCTTTGCATGATGCAGATTATGGTGGCCCGGCTGGTCAGCGAACCCAAGCGCGAAGAAGAAGTCACCGTATCTGTAGTTGTCCCTTGCCGCAATGAGGTGGGCAACGTGCAGCAAGCCGTGGAACGTATACCCACGATGGGGAAACACACGGAGATTCTGTTTTGCGACGACAAGTCGACGGATGGTACGGCCGACGAAGTTCGGCGCATGATGGCGCTCTATCCAGACAAGGACATTCGGCTGGTGGAAGGGCCGGGAATCTGCAAGGCCGAAAATGTTTGGGCGGGATTTCGCGCTGCGACGGGCGACATCCTGGCGATACTCGATGCCGATCTAACAGTAATGCCGGAAGAATTGCCGATGTTCGTGAATGCGCTGGTGAATTCGCAAGGTGAATTTGTCAACGGGAGCCGCCTGGTCTACCCTCTGCCGCAGCTGGCGATGAAGTTTGCCAACACCATCGGCAACAAACTTTTCGGGCGAGTCTTTTCCTTCTTGCTTGACCAGCGGATGAAGGACACGCTATGCGGCACCAAGGTCCTTTGGCGCAAGGACTGGGAATGCATGGAGATGAATCTCGGCATGTGGGGAATGAAGGATTTGTGGGGTGACTACGAGCTGTTGTTCGGCGCGAGCAAGCTGCATCTGGAGATTGTCGAGGTTCCCGTGCATTACCAGGAACGAGTTCACGGCGTTACCAAGATGACCAAGGTATTCTCCAACGGACTGCGGATGTTGCGCATCTGCTGGTACGCCTGGTTTCGGCTGGGAGGTTAGTTCCCTTGCCTGCAGAAATCTTCCGACGTTTGCTTGCGCATCCACTGACGGCTTCGCTCTCTCTGGACAACCCGGCCACGACGGAGCTGCGAAATCAGATCATTGCGTCCAAGCCATTCTTAAAATGTGTTTACGACGAGTGGTACAGCACGCTGGCCAAAGAAGTTCCGGAAGGAAAAGAGCAGGTGTTGGAGTTGGGCTCGGGCGCGGGATACCTAGAGCGATTCATTCCGGGATTGATCAGTTCCGAGATCTTTCACTGTTCCCGAGCAAAAGTTGTGGCCGACGCGCAGCAAATACCATTCGCCGACGGGTCGTTGCGCGCGATTGTAATGACGGACGTTTTGCATCACATGCCGCACGCAGAACGTTTTTTCGCAGAGGCATCGCGCTGCCTTTGTAAGGGCGGGAAAATCCTGATGATTGAACCATGGGTGACGCCATGGTCGCAGTGGGTCTACACGCGCTTGCATCACGAACCGTTTCGGCCGGAGGCAGAGGATTGGTCCTTTGCCTCGACCGGTCCGCTTTCGGGGAGCAACTCGGCAATTCCCTGGATCGTGTTCGTGAGAGATCGGCGCAAGTTTGAATCCCTTTTCCCGGAACTCGCGATCGAGCGGATTCGCCCCTTCATGCCATTTCGTTACCTGGTGTCTGGCGGCGTGGGGATGCGAAGCCTAATGCCGGGGTTCACACACTTCGCATGGGCAGGGCTGGAAAGCATGCTGGAGTCGCAAATGCCGCGATTTGCCATGTTCGCCTTTGTATCGTTGCGGCGATCCTAGAGTAGTGAGTTCAATCGGGTCGATTTCGTCCGGATAAGCCACCCCCTCGCCCGCAACGGGGCGAGTCTCCCACCCCCTGTAGTCTGCGCTTTTCCGGTTTGACCCTCTGCGGCGAAGTCCTTACACTTGAGGGTGATCTCCGCCCGGCGCGCTACTCATCCTGTGGAGGGTTTCCTGAGTTTGCGATTACGAATTGCGATGTTAGCGGCCTGGTTGGGGCTGCTGGGATTAGTTTGCGCGGGACAAGATGCGGCTCAGCAGAATCAGCCCGCTCCGAGCCAATCATCACCGGACCAATCTTCACCGAATCAGTCGTCGTCACATGACCAGGACCAGTCTCCACAAGGCCAGCCTCCGCTGAACCAGCAGCCACAGAACCAGGACCCTAAGAAGGCAACGCCGTCGAAGCCGACTCCGCAGAACCAGTATTCACCGGAGCGCTCCCCGATCGCGCTGGATAGCAGCGAAACGCTTTTTGCGGTGCTGACCGCACTCAACTCCTGCGGATACGACCAGGACTTGACCATTTCGGACGCGACGCGAAGCAACGTGCGGGCTGAGGTACAGAGAGTTTTGGCGGAGTCGGCGGATGCCGAGGCAGCGCGGTCGGCGCTGTGCGAGTTTTACCTGACCCACACGGCGGAGAGAAGTTCGAATCGGAGCTTATCGCCGTACATCTCTCTGGCGCTGTATATGGATGGTCCGCCGCATTTTGCGCCGCGGATCAAGGAAGAAGACCTGCCGCCGGATGCGTCTGCCATCGCGACTTTCGGGACTTTGCTAGAGCGCTTCTACGAAAAAGTGGGAGTGCACTCGATATGGGAGCGGCATCGCAGGGACTACGCGGCCATGATGGCCCGGTATCACGAGCCGCTGGCGAAGATGGTTTTCGACACGGAAATCTATCTGAAGCAGCCTTCGTCGCAATATTTGGGGCGGAGATTCACGATTTATCTGGATTTCATGGGCTCGCCGAATGAGACGGATGCGCGGAACTATGGAGCGGATTATTACGTGATCGTGTTTCCAGCTCCGAACATGCCTTCCGGCGATGCGCCGAAATCGGCATTGAAGATGGACCAGATCCGGCATACGTTCTTGCACTACGAATTGGATCGGGAGGCGGAAAAGCACTTCACGGCGATCAAGCGGCTGGAACCGCTGCTGCAGTCGGTGAAGCGAGCTCCGCTGGAGGAGAGCTTCAAGACGGATATTTCGCTGCTGGTGACGGAGTGCATGGTGCGCGCGATCGAAATACGGACCACCGGGAGCAAGCAGGCGGCGGACGAGGCACTAAGGGTTCAGGCCGTGGATGACGCGGTGAAACAAGGATACATTCTGACGCGGACGTTCTACGACTCGGTGGTGGCATTTGAAAAAGATCCGGCGGGTATACGGGCGGCGTATGGCGACTTTCTAGGGAATATCGATATAAAGAAGGAAGAGAAAGCCGCGGCGGAGGTTCAGTTTGCCAGCAAGACATCCCCGGAACTGGTGCAACTGTCGCGTCCGGAGGAGCGGCGAATGCTGTTCGCGGCCGAGAAGCGGCTGGCGGCGGGGGATCCCAAGGGAGCGCAGGAGCTGGCACAGCAGGCGCTGGACAAAAAAATTGGAGACCAGGGACGAGCGCTGTTCATCCTGGCAGAAGTAGCCGTAGCCAACAAGAATCGCGATGGGGCGCAGGATAATTTCCAGAAGGCGATTGAAGCGACGAGAGATCCCAAGGTGGTGGGGTGGTCGCACGTGTATTTGGGGCGGATTCTGGATATGAAAGAGGATCGTGAGGCGGCGTTGCAGGAGTACCGGGCCGCGCTGAATGCGGCGGGACAATTGCCGGAGATCAAGGCGGCGGCGGAACGAGGGCTGGCGCAGGCGTACGAGCCTCCGGCGAAGCCGCAGCCGCAGTAGGGATGCGAGTCAAACGCGCGATTACTGTGCCGCGCCGGATTCTGGCTTGCGCGGGATCAACACCCCGAAAAATGAACCCGCGGTTACAATGCAGGGTAGAATCAGCAACGAACTGCAGCTGTGGAAGTCGAATGTCAAGCAGGTCGGTTTAAGGAGAACGCATGAAGCGAACAGCAATTATTACGATTATTGTATTGTTGGGAATTTCGGGCTGGAGTGTTAGCCAGAGCAAACCGGCTAGTGCAGGCACGACGCCGGGGCAAGCGGCAGCGCCGGCAGGAAAACGGCCACCACAGGCCAAAACACAACCGGAGTTCGACGCGTATAAGGTTGCCGCGGCACTCACCGATCCGGCGGCACAGGAGAAAGCGGCAGACGACTTCGCGACAAAGTTTCCTGACAGCGAGTTGCGGACGCTGCTCTACAAGCAGGTGATGGGCGCCTATCAACAGGCCAACAACGCGGACAAGATGCTGGCGATGGCGCGGAAAGTTTTGACTTTCGATCCGGACGATCCGGAAGCGCTGCTGGGGGTGGCCCAAGTGCTGGCAGAGCGCACGCGAGACACAGACCTGGATAAGGACCAGCGCCTCGCGGAAGCCAGAAAAGATGCGGAGCGCGCGCTGGTGACGGTGGATACGGATGTGCCGACAGCGGGAGTTGCCCCGGAGAAGCTGGAACAATATAAGGGCTTCGCTCGTTCCGAGGCATATTCGATCCTGGGGACAATTGACTTCAATGCAAAGGCTTGGGCGGCCGCAGAAGCAAACCTGAGGAAGTCGATTGATGCGTTCCCGCAGCAACCGGATCCAATTGCGGTCTTCCGGCTGTCGGTGGCTCTGGATATGCAGAACAAATATCCCGACGCGTTGAAGGTGGCCAATCAGGCGGTGGATTTGACGAAGGCCGGCACAAATGCGGGGGATGCGGCACGGAAAGAGAAGGACCGGCTGATCCAATTGATTGGCGGCATTCCCGATACACCCGCGAAATAAGGATGCGAGCCCAACGCGCGACTGTGGCGCCGGTGAGAGCGCGACCCTTCGACGTGGCAGTGCAATCATGAAAGAAAGGGAAATCACCGCGCTGGAAGCGGCGTTGGGCTACCATTTTCGCCGCCGGGGCGTGATCGAACAGGCGATCACTCATAGCTCGCAGGCGCGCGAGCAGGAGTCCCAGCAATCGGGCGATAACAAATATAAAGTCAACGATAACGAGCAGCTGGAATTTCTGGGAGACGCGATTCTGGCGCTGGTGACGAGCGAGGCGCTATTTCATCGATTTCCCGAGTTTCGCGAGGGCGAACTTTCCAAGTTGCGCGCCCATGTAGTGAGTGAGCGGCACCTGATCCGGGTGGCGCAACGGCTTGAGCTGGGACATTATTTGCGGCTGGGACGCGGCGAAGAGAAAAGCGGGGGACGCAGCAAGACGGCGTTGCTGGTGGATGCGCTGGAGGCGGTTCTGGCAGCCATCTACCTGGACGGCGGAATGGAACCGGCGCGAGAATTCATTCTGCGGGAGATTCTGGCGCCGGAACTGGAGAGGGTGGAGCGCGAAGGCGGTGCGCTGCCGATGAACGATTTCAAGTCGGCTCTGCAGGAAACTCTGCAAGGATTGGGAATCGCGCAACCTTCTTACGTGCTGGTGGAAGAAGCGGGACCGGAACACAGAAAGACGTTTACGGTGGAAGTCCGTCTGGACGGAAAAAAAGGGGAAGGCCGGGCGGAATTTGTGGGACGGGCGCAGGGTTCCACCAAGAAGGCGGCGGAACAGGATGCGGCGCGGCAGTTGCTGTCGTATCTGGCGTCGCGGCCACAGGGGACGGGAAGCCGACTGGTGCGGGCGTCGCGCTCTGCGGAGAAGTAGCGTGGCGAGAGAAGTGGAGTGCATGAGTTCTTCAGACGATCAGCTTTCGGGCCCTCACGTTCCGGACAGCCCGATTCCGGCCGAACGCATCTCAGATGTGCGCAGAACTGCGTGGACGGGCGGGGTGGGCATATCCGCGTCGGTACAGTCCCTGCTGGGAACGGTGGTGATCGCGGTTTTTGTCATCACCTTTATTGTGCAGGCGTTTCAGATTCCGTCGCCGTCGATGGAGAACACCCTGCTGGTGGGCGATTATCTTCTGGTGAACAAGTTGTGCTACGGGGGAAGCGGACTACGAGACTATTTGTTGCCTTATCGCCGGATACGGCGCGGCGACATTGTCGTGTTCCATTATCCGGTAAACCCGGCGCAGCATTTCGTGAAGCGGGTGATTGGAATTCCTGGAGACCGGGTAAGGCTGATTAATAAGCAAGTGCTGGTAAATGGAGTGCCATTGCGGGAACCCTACGCGCACTTCAGCCGGCCGTCGAATGATGCGTTCCGGGATAGTTTTCCGCGGCTGGATGTGGCGGCCGGCGAGACTCCGGAGTGGTGGGTGCAGTTGCGAAAACTGGTCGAGGATGGACAGCTGATTGTCCCCGAGGGACATTATTTTGTGATGGGGGACAATCGGGACGATAGCTACGACAGCCGGTATTGGGGATTCGTGCCGCAAGCAAACATCATTGGGCGGCCGCTTCTAATTTACTGGTCGGTGCAAGAGGGAGACAGCGAGGGAACAGGGCCGAACTCGGTGGCAGGAAAATTGGCGCATTTTGCCTATGCGGTGACGCACATTTTTCAGATCACGCGCTGGAACCGGACCCTGCGGCTGGTGAATTAAACTCTCCGCGGCTAAGATAAGCCGTGCGGTTCGGCAACCTAGACGGGACGGATAGATCACGGTGGCGAAAAAAGACAGCAACGCGAAGAATGAAGTAGAGGTAGAAGAAAAGCCACGCGAAACAACGGTGGAATTTCTTTCCTCGCTGGCGGCCGTGCTGGTGACGGGGTTGTTCATCATCACGTTTGTGGTGCAGGCGTTCGAGATCCCTTCCAGCTCGATGGAGAACACTCTGCTGATTGGGGATCACGTGTTTGTGAACCGCATTCAATTCGCGCCGAAGACTTCCTGGGTGGGACCGCTGCTTCCCTACCGGCAGGTGAAGCGCGGCGACATCGTGGTATTTCTGGCGCCGTGCGAGCCGGGGTTGTATGTGGTGAAGCGGATCATGGGCGTGCCGGGGGACCACATTCGCCTGCGTAACGGGGTGGTATATCGCAATGGCGAGGAGCTGAAGGAACCGTATGTGATCCACTCGCAGGACGCGGCGCAGTATCCGAATCCGTATCGCGATAATTTTCCGGCGGTGCCGCCGTCCGAGAATTACAACGTGTATCCATGCTGGGAACCGGAGCTGCCGATGCACATTCAGGGCGACGATCTGGTGGTGCCACCGGGCCGTTACTTCGGCATGGGCGACAACCGCGACGTAAGCCTGGACAGCCGATATTGGGGGTTTATTCCGCAGGAAAATATTATTGGGCGGCCGATGTTCATCTACTGGTCGTTTGAGACGCCCGCGGACCAGTATCGCAAAACCGACATGGGCGACCGCATTGGCTTCCTGGCGCATGTGGTGTTGCACTTCTTTGATGAGACGCGATGGCGGCGAACGTTGCGAGTAGTGAAGTGAAGTTCTTCTCTTCCAAGCGGCGGGTTGTATCCGCAGCCGCGGGCATTTTGCTGGTCCTGTTCCTGGTGCGTCCGGGCGTTTCGCGCCTGAAGGCGCGCATTGCGAATTCCATCGGCCAGGCAGTGTCGCGTCCGGTGGAGATTGGTTCGGTGCATCTTCGGTTCCTGCCGCAGCCTGGGTTCGATCTGGAAAATCTGGTCATCCACGAAGACCCCGCATTTGGTGCGGAGCCTATGCTGCGCGCGCCGGAGGTGACGGCGCTGGTGCGGTTGACATCGTTAGTGCGAGGACGGCTGGATATCTCGCGCCTGGAGTTGACCGAACCGAGTTTGAATCTGGTGCGCAGAGAAGACGGGCGATGGAACTGGGAGGCTCTGCTGGAACGGACGGAGCGCACCCCGCTGGCGCCTACGGCGAAATCGAAGCGCGAGTCGCGTCCGGGCTTTCCTTATATTGAGGCGAGTTCGGGACGTATCAATTTCAAGGCAGGGGCGGAGAAAAAACCGTACGCGCTGCTGAATGCAGACTTCTCCTTGTGGCAAGAATCCGAAAATGAGTGGGGCGCGCGGTTGAAAGCGGAGCCGCTGCGCACCGATATGAATTTGACCGACACCGGATTGCTGCGAATGAATGGAACATGGCAGCGGGCGGGAAGTCTGCGGGAAACACCGCTGCGGTTCAGTTTGGAGTGGCAGCACCTGCAACTGGGGCAACTGAGCAAGCTGGTATCGGGCAACGACAAAGGTTGGCGAGGCGATCTTCGGGTGGACGCGACTCTGAGCGGGACTCCGGCGGCGATGCAAGTAGCGGCAGACGCGTCGGTGCAGGACTTTCACCGCTATGACATCTCGTCGGTTGAAGGATTGGCGCTGGCGGCGCATTGCGACGGCAAGTACAGTTCGTCAGAACAGATGATGCGGGAAATCTTCTGCAGCGGGCCTGTAGGCAATGGCATGGTGACGCTGCACGGCGATGCTGGCGGACCGAGAGCTCACAAACTGGACTTGTCATTGAACGTGGAGAATGTTCCGGTAAGCGCCGTGGCGCAATTGGCCCGACGCGCGAAAAAAGACCTGCCCGCGGATCTGGTAGCTACGGGGAGTGTGCAGGGCAACTTCGGAGTGAAAGAGGATGGGGCATCCTCGACTGGAGCGAGGTTTCAGGGCCGCGGCGAGATCAATAATCTTCGCCTGCAGTCGGCGAATACGAAGGTGGAATTGGCTCCAGGGAGCGTGCCGTTTACGCTAAGTTCAGAGCCCGTCAGCGATCGCGCTTCATCGCGAGGTAAGGGTGTGCGCCAGTGGAATAACGCGGGGTTGCCTGTCCCCAACGAACTGCATATCGAATATGGTCCTTTCCCGGTCGCGCTGGGACGGCCTGTACCGGCGCAGGCTCGAGGTTGGGTGGCGCGATCGGGCTATGCAGTCGCAGTGCGCGGTGAGGGGGAAGTCTCACACATGCTGCGGATGGCGGGCCTGCTTGGACTCCAGGCGGTGAAAGCGAGCGCCGAGGGTGCGGCGCAAATAGATTTGCAGATGACTGGATCCTGGGCGGGAAAC
>DATEQW010000037.1:0-20608 GCA_035272245.1 Candidatus Sulfotelmatobacter sp.
ATTTCCCGCCACCCGCAAACGCTTGGTGTAAGCGCCGTTCCCCATCTTGTGCAGTTCACTGATCGTGACGTAATAGCTCTTGCTGTCCTGCACTCCCGTATAGGCGAGATAGCCCAGCAGAAGCAGGATCAGAACGGTCGCACCGCCGAACTTCAGATAGGTCTTGCTTTGACTGGACATGGCAACTACCCCACAGGAACTAGGTTTCTATGACTCTAATCTTCCCCAAGCCTAGAATCAAGACACGAAAGCCTCGGAAGAAGGGCATGGGATGGGCCATCGCTCATCTACAACGTCGCCTCCATCTGCAAGCCTTCGATCATTTCGTTGAGTGTCTTCTGCGCGGCCTCGCGCCTCAGTTGCAGATCTGCTACTTCGTGGTGCAGTGACTGCACCCGGTCCTCCTGCTCATTCAACTCGCGGACGTAGCGAGCAATCAGCACCTTCTCTTCCGCACTCCCCTTCAGCGCTTTCATATTCTCTCGGACTCGCTGCTGGTCTTCCGAGATCCCCGAAATCTTCGACTTGCGTGACGCCACTTCACCATCGATCACGGCAACGCTGGCCTTCTGCGCCATCACCTTCCTCAAAGCCTGCTCGATCTCGGGACTGATCATCTTCTGACTGAGAAAGAACTTGATCTGGTCGTCAGTCACGTTCGACAGTTGGTAGCTGTTCGTGATCGGGCGGTATTCCTTGACCAGCAGGGTCTCCGTCTTCTTTGGCTCCACGGTAAGACGAAAACGGTGGAACGACGTGGAACTTTCCACCGGCTTCTCGTCGTCGTTGAGTTTCCATCCCGGCCGCGCCGGATGCTCGATCACGATGGTACGCGTCGATATGTCACGGTTGCGGATGGTATAAGTATTTTCCTGCCGCTCCTGCGTGGACTGCATCATTACCCCATGGGCGATGATCACTTTCGTGACGCGCTGATTCTCGGCTTTCTGCTTGCCATCGATCAGGACGCCGAGATCGGCCGCGTAGGACAGCAACCGCTTCTCGCCCGGCTTGATTGCATCCATCAGGCCTTCGCCGGCAAAAGCGTCGCCTTCCAGCACATTGAAGCTGCCGCCATCCAGCGTGAGATCGCTGGTATTGTCGACCCAAAGCGCGCGCAGCACCGCGCTTTGCGAAGGACTCCACACGGAGACTTTTTCGGCATCGATGCGCGACTGCAGAATCGGCACCAGCGCCGACTGGTTCTTGCGGATGGTCACTCGGTCGTGCAGCTTGTATTCGAACAGATCTCCGAGTTCGCGAGCCTGCGCTGTGGTGGTCCCAGCCTCCAGCGACTCGGCCACCTCGGCAGCATCGACACGACCGGCCATGGCTTTAAACACTCCGCCTCCAGTGCCGCCGACGCTCCCTGAGCCGATGCCCATCTGGGGCCTCGGGGCGCTCATGCTCTGAGCGATGATTCCTCCGGCGACTCCGCCCGGAACGCCGCCGACCACGCCACCGGATGGATTTCCGTTGTTGACTTCTGTCCGAGACTCCATCGTCGCCTCATACGTCTGCGGCGTGATCATGGCATTCTGCGGTAGCGCCACCACCGGACGCCGCGTGTAATACGGCTGTGAAAGTTCCTGCACAAACGACTGCGGCGCGCCCGCCACCAGCGATAGCTCCACATTTTTCCAGTCTTCGCCGACCGTGTTATCCACGATAGCCCAGCCTTGCAGCAGCGGCTTGCCTTCGTTCGGAATAACGATCCGGTATGTGCTCTTCCACACCGGCACTTCGCTGATGTAGCTGACCAGTAGATTGCGCTCGCCCTCACCCGCGGTAGAGATGGTCATGCGCCGCAGGTCCTGATCGCGCGTAGAGGCAACGAGGCCGAGATATTTCCCCACTTCCTCATTCACTTCTTTTTCCGCCACGCGAACGCTGGTGGAAGGAGTGAGATCGAACACGCGAACCTCTCCGCTATCACTGACAATGGAAATCTGATCGACGGTAACCTTCTGATCGCCTTTGATCAGAATCTCCCGCTCATCAATACTGAGCAGTCGTCCGGAGGCGCTCTCCGATCCGCTGTGCACCTCCAGGCGTGCCCCGCGCAACGCGTCGAGAAACTGCGCGGTGGTCGGGTTTTCGCCTACAGGAAGATGCAGAGACCCGAGACGCCGTTCGAGAGGAGCATTCGAGTTGTAGCTGACGCCGGTTATCCGTCCCTTACCGAGGTCGAGCACGGTAAGGGACTTCAGAACATCGTTCAGTTGCGCGGTAGTGAAATCTACGTTGACGTCCTGGCTGTCACGCACGTGGCCCGCGTGCTCAAAGTAACCGACCCCATTTTTGTAAAGAATTACGCGAGTCACCGGCAGACGCGCTGCGGAATCGTCCGCTACCGAAGAATTTGGAGATTGGGATGACGACTGACCGAACGCAGACTGGACCGCTGAGAACGAGGCGACTAACACGCACAAGACAAAAAGTCTCAAAGAACGCATGGCTCCTCCATCGAGCTGGGGGCCGCTCATCCCAGATAGAACGCCGCTGGGACCCGTTCTTGCACGACGATGCGGCCCTGCAGGGGTTAGACACCGCAACGAAGATGTCTGCAGCCATGGATGCTAGCCGGCGTTTTTGAGATGGCCAGCACACTCAAACCGAAAGAATCGTCCGTTAGAATAGTGGTGGTTCGAAAACTCCTATGATCCATCCCTGGCACGACGTAACTCCCGGCGACAAACTTCCGCAGGAATTCGACTGCGTGATCGAGATCCCTTTTGGATCGAGCGTGAAATACGAACTCGATAAAGCAAGCGGCCTGATCAAGCTTGATCGCATTCTCTACTCCGCCGTTTACTATCCCGCCAACTACGGCTTTATTCCGCAGACTCTGGCGGAAGACGATGATCCGCTCGATGTTCTCGTGCTCTGCCAGGAACCCGTGGTGCCGCTCACCATCATCCACGCCCGCACTATCGGCCTGATGACCATGATCGACGGTGGCAAGCCCGACCACAAAATCATCGCTATTGCCACCGAGGATCCTGAATTCAACTCCTACCGCGAGGCCGCAGAGATGCCGCCGCATCGCATGCTCATGCTGCGCCGTTTTTTTCAGGATTATAAGCAACTCGAAGGCAAGGCCGTTGAAGTGGATGAGATACGCCCCGCGGGAGAGGCGTATCCCATCATTCTTGACGCCCTGCACCGCTACAGCGAACAACGCCGCAAGGGCTTCAAGATTCCTGAGAAGCACTGAAGCGAACTACATTCCTTTGAAAACGAAACTGATCTCCTTGGTTTCGTTAGCGCCAATCGTAATCGTCTGCGTGGACGTCCCCAGTGTTTCGTGCCACGCTTTGATGGTATAGGTGCCCGGCGGCAAACTGCTCAGGTCAAAAGTTCCGTCCTTGCCGGTCACCGCGAAAAATGGATGTTTGAACACCGCGATGTAACCGTGCATCCACGGATGCAAATTGCACTTGACTGGAATTGCGATTTCTTCCCGCGCGAACGATTCGTCCATGCTCGATCCCGGCGGCTCCGCCTTGTTCCACTCGCGATTATTCGCGGGCGTGGGATGAATGTTGTGCGACGTGGGATCATCATTCACCACGTGCAGCGGCTGGTTTGCCCGCACCGCCAGAACATGCGGCATGTACATGCAGCCTTTCTGCTCGACAACTGCGGGCTGGGTGGGTGGATCAAATGTGCGGTCGCCCAACCCTTCGGCTACGAACACGATTACGTTCTGCAGATCGCCTTTCGCGTCCGTCATTACTTCCTGCGCAAACACGGGCGCGGCATGCTGTTTGGCGCAACTCGGATCCGCGGCCATGCTGATCACCTTTGGCTTGGGCACGACACCTTCAAATCGGACTGTGCCCTTCAGGTTGGCAGCACCCGTTGTGTTCGTATTTGGCGGAGCTCCGCCGGCTTTGGCCGCGCGAGGAATGGAGACGCAAATTGCCAGGGAAAAGCAAATAGCAAGAGTAAACGCGAATAGGGAAAGCAACTTTTTTTCACGCATACGACTTCACCTCAATTCAGGATTCGCATTTCGCGAAATCGCATTTATGGCTCCATGCGAGCGAGCGACTCGTTGTATCCGCGGCGATACCCAGCCGTAAATGTGACGCGGTCCTGATCGCTGGACCAGCGGGCAATCGCGGGATGCTGCGCCTGGCCGCTTTCGGCAGCGAGTTTTCCCAGGTACAGCCCGTCGCGGAAGGCTCCATCCCCTTGCAGTCGTGCTTCGGCGCTTGCGTTTGATGTATGGGAGGGTTGGCTGTTGTCGAGCATCGCCGTCGTCCCCAGAGAGACGGCGATGGCCAGCGTATATGCAGAAAGTTTGCTCATTTTGTTCTCCTCTACGTTTCGGTGACGTGACCTCGGCTGGCTGAACGAGGAACTCCCTCGGCGTGGCCGCAACCGGTCAGCGGTTGATCTACCTATTCAGTTCGCAGGGGTTTTATTCGAGACAAGTCGAGCATAGGCGACGCAGAAAAAGAGATTGTCACCGCATCGTCAAACGTGAGTCATTTTGTCGTCACTCGCGTTCACGCGCGGTTGACAAAGTCCACTCGGCGGATCGCAGCACAGTAATCTCGAACGTGGCCGGAGCTAAATAGTCGATCGCTGCAAATGCCCGACAGACAAGGACTTCAACCGGTCATGTCCGGAAGTAACTTTAGCAACCGCCGGTCGGCCAATAGAATTCGACGAGTCTAATCCTGTAATTCCGGGTTTCATACCAACGAAGTTCATTCTGCCGAAAGGCGTCGAGGGAACCATGAAAATTGCACGACATTGCACCCTGCTCGTTTTTGTTGTTGCCATCTGCGCTGCCCTGAGTTTTGCCGACGAACCGGGAAGACATCCGGCTTATCTCCACGCGCTGACCGACCTGCGGCACGCCCGCGCTCATCTGGAGAACCTGGCTCCTACTCATCACATGGACAAGGAAGAAGAACGCGCGATTAATGAGATCGACAAAGCCATTGACGAGATTAAGCGAGCCGCGATCGACGATGGGAAGAATTTGAACGATCATCCCCCGGTCGACGCACGCATGGATCGCGCCGGCCGCTATCACCGCGCGATGGAGCTGTTGGACAAAGCTCACAATGACATCGCCCGGGAAGAAGATGACCCGTCTGTGCGCGGCCTTCGGGATCGCGCCCTTCATCACATCGACGAGGCCCATCGCATCGTCGATCACCTGATCGTCCAGGCCGCCAACTACTAATTACTCGTCACCAAAAGAAAGGCCCGGCAGAAATGCCGGGCCTTTCATTCTTAAGCTTCCCGTAGCAGCGAGTGGATCACCAGACGTGGCAAGCGTTCTCAGCCACCATCGGCTGTCCAGCTTTGCATCCCCATGCCTTCTGAAATTCCGGCATGTTCTGCACCACGCCATCCACGCGATACTTGCCCGGTGAATGCGGATCGGTGAGCACTCGGGTGCGCGCGATCTCAGGACGCCGTTTCTCGCACCACACGCGCCCGAATCCCAGGAAGAAGCGTTGCTCAGGAGTATAGCCGTCGATTTTCTGGCCTTCTTTTCCCGTCTTATCGTCGGCGATCATATGCTCGAGCGCTGCCAAAGCGATGCGCGCTCCTCCGTTGTCGGCAGTATTCTCTCCCAGCGTCAGGCGGCCATTCAGCTTTAGGTCATCGACTGCCACAAAGTTCGAGTATTCATCCGCGACGCAACTGACGCGCTTCTCGAACTCCTTGCCGTCCTGCGCTGTCCACCAATCCCGCAAGTTGCCGTGAGGATCATACTTCCTTCCTTGGTCGTCGAAGCCATGCGTAAGTTCATGGCCAATCACTAGACCGATGCCACCAAAATTCACCGCATCATCCATGCTCTTGTCGAAGAACGGCGGCTGCAAAATTCCCGCCGGAAAAACAATTTCATTGAACGACCCACTGTAATAAGCATTCACCGTCGGCGGAGTCATGCCCCACTCTTTGCGATCCAGCGGCTCGTCGATCTTGGCAATGTCGCGCTTCGATTCAAATTCATCGGCCCGGGCAATGTTACCCAGCAGATCGTCCGGCTTGATCACCACCGAACTGTAGTCGCGGTACACATCGGGATAGCCGATCTTATTGCGAATGGCATCCAGCTTCACCTTTGCTTGCTTTTTCGTTTCGTCGCTCATCCATGACAAACCCTGGATATCATCCGCGAGCGATTTCTCCAGTGCGTCCACCATCTTGAGCATGCGCTGCTTGCCGTCCGGACCGAAAGTCGCATCCACATATCTCTGCCCCAATGCTTCGCCGAGTTCCTGGTCGGTAAGGCTGACGCATCGCTTCCAACGCGCCTGAATCTCCTTCTGGCCGGTGAGATTCTGCTGGAACTTGAAATTGACGTCGACGAAAGATTCCGAAAGCCACGGCGCCGCCGCGTTCAACACGTGCCAACTCACATAAGTCTTCAGCGAATCCAGAGATTCAGCTTCCAGAACTCCATTCACCTGTTTGAAGAAATCGGGATTGGTGACGTTGAGCTGAGTGAAGTTGGGCGCACCGACCGCCGCAAAATAGCGGTTCAGGTAAAAATCCGGACCGAGGGCGACTGCTTCGTCGCGGCTCATCTTATGATCGCGATTCTTCGGATCACGGCGTGCCGTGCGGTCCATCGAAGCTTTGGCTAGAGCGGTCTCGATGCGCAGTACCGTCTGCGCGGAATCGGCTGCCTGTTGCGGAGTTTGGCCCACCAGCGTAAACGACTGCGTCACATACTCCACCAAGTGCTGCCGCATCTCCTTCATCTTCGGATTGTCCTCCTTGATGTAGTAGTCGCGATCGGGCAACGTGAGCCCGCCCTGATCAATGTAAGCGATCACCTGATCGGCATTGTGCAGGTCGGAAGAAGAGTAAAAGCTAAACAGCGATGTGCCCCCGACAAGATACAGATGGGCGAGTTCATCGATCAGCGCGGCCTTGTCCTGAACAGCCGCCACTCGGTCAAGCTCCGGCTTGAGCGGCGCGAGGCCTTTGGCATTCACCGCCTTCTCGTCCATGCAGGAGCCGTAGAGATCGCCGATTCGCTGGTCGACCGCGTCGCGGCTCGCCCCGCCTGCAGCAGCCTTCTCCAAAATGCCGTGCTCAATGTCGAGATTGCGCTCGCGAAGTTCCACAAAGCTGACCCACTGCGACTGATCAGGAGGGATTTCCGAGTTCTTGATCCAATTGCCGCAGGCGTACTGGTAAAAATCCACGCAAGGATCAACGCTCTTGTCGATATTGTCCAGGCTGAAGCCGGGAGCGGGCTTCACGGAAGAAGATGTTTGAGCGAAGCCGCTGGCGGTGACAATAAGCAGCAAAACCGGCATGAGTCCGAACAAGCGCATGGGCGAATCTCTCCTTTTAGGAACGGATGAGATTCTAAGCCTCGCTTGTTCCCCCGAGCAAGGACGCAAGCATGAAAGCCTACGAAGCGGGAACCCAATGTGTACGTTCGAGGAACGTGGGCGGTTCGTACGTCTGTCCAGCCGCCAGCCGGCGCGTCTCACGGCGTGTAGACCACAACAATACTGGACCGAGCGACGCCGCCGTCAGCCGGGCGATTACCGGGAACTCCTTTTCAACTTCGCGCCGCAGCTTATGAATCTTCTCACTCACGCTGCGATTCACTTTCTTGAAATCCCGCTCCATCGCCCACAGCGCCGCATTGTAGGCGCCAATCATCTTCTTCACTTGCCGGGTGAACCGCTCCCGAACGCGAGGATCTGGATAATCTTTGTAACGCTGCCAGCCTTGCAACATAGTCTGGCACAAACGATAAAGACTTGGACCATTCCGCTCAAAATCTCGCCAGAATGCCCAATCGAGAAACCGCTTCGAATCTTCCCGGGAGATTGCGCCATGCTTGAAGTTGAATTTGTATTGGCCGTGAATGTCCGCATAGTCAATGTTCGAGAGTAGTCTGCCCTGCTCCTCCATCTCTTGATAAAGCGGCGTCCCCGGAACCGGCGTGTAGAGCATGAACTGGTGGAAATCAGTTTCGTAATCCACCGCCGATTCGATCTCCTGAACGATATTGTCCGGCGTGTGGTGTTCGAGTCCGATGATCGTCGAACCCTGCACCCGTATGCCGTGTTCGCGAAGCTCGCGCGTGAGATGCGTTAGATCGTGCCCTTGCAACTTGCCATAACTCGATCTGGGAGATTCCAGTCCCATCCAGATCCACGACACGCCGAGTTCCACGAGCTCCACCATCGTGTATTTTCGAATCGCGTTGGCGGAAGCAAAGACCGAAAGCTCCCAACTCTTGCCGGCTTCTTTCATCCGCTCCAGCAGGCGCATGGCGCGCTCGCGGTGTAGCAGGAAGTTCTCATCCATCACAAAGAACGACTTCACTTTCAGCTCAGCTTCGATTCCGCACATCACGTCAAACAGCTCATCGCCCGTCTCGTAGAAATTGATGAACTTTCCTTTGCCACCAAAGAAAGCCGAAGTGGTGCAGAAGTTGCATCCCATGGGGCAGCCCACCGATGGAATGACGGTTGCTGCAGTCCCGCCCTTCCGCTGCGGCAGACGCACTCCCATAATCCGAGTCTGCAAGCCGGAAACAATCGCCGGATGGCGAATGGGCGCATTCTCGTCTTCGCCCAGGTAGCGGCGCATCCACGAAATGCCTTCCCCGCGCACAATGTGGTCAGCATCGATCATCGCGTCCAGCCCGGGAACCGCCGCAACGTGTCCGCCCACCACGATCACAGAATCTGGCGACAGTTCGCGCACCATCCGGCACATCTCCCGGACTTTCAGAACATTCACGATGATCGAAGAAATCCCAACGATGTCGTAGTGATTCGTGGTCAATTCACGGGCAAAGGCCTCGCGCGTAGGAAAATCCAGCACGCTGCACGGCGCCGAAATATTTTCCTGGATCATCATGATGCCCCAGGAACGATGAAACATCCGCAGCGAGAAACTCCCCTGGGCGCGCGTTACCTGGTTGTGATAAAGCTCCATCGGATTGATCGCGCGGCTCCCAAATTCATCGTCCTGCGCATAAGGTCCAAACACTGAACTCAGAAGAATGCGAGCATGACTGCCTTTTGGATGAGTTTTCATTTTGATTGTGCTTCTAACCTAACGTCCCAACCCACCCCGGCGCCGTGACCCCTGACACATTACGAAACTATTACACTCGGCCAAACCCTCCGGACAGGCTGTTCCGCGCATCTGGTTACGAAGGTATAATTCAAACTTCACACAATCGCTGTAGATTTCTGCAAGGATGGCCCGTCATGACCTCTCCCAATGCTTCCAACGGTAACGGTAGTAATGGCTACAGCGTTCCTCAGCCCCGGGCCGAGTGGCTCGCGCGCCGTAAGCAAGAGAACACCACCAGCAACTTTTCCCAGATGCACTACGCTCGCCAGGGCGTGATCACAGAAGAGATGGCCTACATTGCTCATCGGGAGAAGCTATCCCCCGAACTGGTTCGCGATGAAGTCGCCCGCGGCCGCATGATCATTCCCGCCAACATCAACCATCCGGAACTCGAACCGATGGCGATCGGCGTGGCATCGCTCTGCAAGATCAACGCCAACATCGGCAACTCGGCGGTCACCTCGGAAGTAAAAGAAGAATTGAAGAAGCTGCACACCGCCGTGCACTACGGCGCCGACACCGTGATGGATCTCTCCACTGGCGGCGACATTCACAACATTCGCGAAGCCATCCTCCGCCATTCCCCGGTCCCCATCGGCACCGTGCCAATTTATGAAGCCATCTCGCGCGTGAAGCGTGTCGAAGACTTGAATGCTGAAGTCATGCTGGAGGTGATCGAAGAGCAGGCCGCCCAGGGCGTCGATTACATGACCATTCACGCCGGCGTGCTGGTCCAGTACTTACCGCTAATCTCGAAGCGCATCACCGGCATCGTCAGCCGCGGTGGCGCCATCCTTGCCCAGTGGATGGCCTACAACCACAAGCAGAATTTCCTCTACGAGCGCTTTGACGATATCTGCAAGATTTTCAAGAAGTACGATGTCAGCTTTTCTCTGGGCGACGGCCTGCGTCCCGGCTGCGTTGCCGACGCCAGCGACGAAGCCCAATTCGCCGAACTGAAAACTCTCGGCGAGCTGACGAAGATCGCCTGGCAGCACGATGTGCAGGTCATGATCGAAGGCCCCGGCCACGTTTCCATGGACAAGATCAAGGAGCAGGTCGAGAAGGAAGTCGAGCTCTGCTACGAAGCTCCCTTCTACACGCTCGGCCCGCTGGTCACTGATATCGCCCCTGGCTATGATCACATCACCTCAGCCATCGGCGCGGCCATGATCGGATGGTACGGCGCGGCCATGCTCTGCTACGTCACGCCGAAAGAGCATCTCGGCCTGCCCAACGAAAAGGACGTGAAAGACGGCATCATCGCCTACAAGATTTCCGCCCACGCTGCCGACATCGCCCGCGGACGCCCCGGTGCCCGCGACCGCGACGACGCCCTCAGCTACGCCCGCTACAAATTCGACTGGGAGAAGCAGTTCGAGCTCTCACTCGACCCCGACACCGCCCGCTCCATGCACGACGAAACCTTGCCCGATGACCACTACAAAGAGGCGGCCTTCTGCTCCATGTGCGGCCCAAAATTCTGCTCGATGAATTATTCGTCGAAAGTGGATGCCTACAACAAGGAAGTCCACGGCATCGAGAAGAAAGATTATTCGGAGCTGGTGGAGAAGCTGGTAACGATCAAGTAGATTGAGGTAACCGCCGATGAGCTCTCGTTTCTGCTGGTTGCTGTCGTTTGTGCTTGCCTGTGTACCTCTGGCCATCGCCCAAAGAGATCTTGAACCCGGCTCGTTGGAAGCGAACGTCTACAGCAACGGTTCTCTTGGCCTGACATGGGAGTTCCCCAGAGAGTGGGTGGTACAAAAGCATGAGGGTACGAGCCCGGGAGGTCGGGAGACGATCCTTTTGCAGTTATCCGCTGGCGATGATTCGGTCGTGCTTGCTGCAGAGAATCACGATGACACTCTGGGCTTTAGCTCGGGATACAGTGATGCTCTGAAGGCGGATCTCGAGAAAAAGAATTGGAAATCATTCGGGTCGCGAAGCTTTCGCTCGATGGGAGGTGCGGTCGGCGCACTAGAAGACCATTTTAGTTCCGAGACCACCCCGACCCGCTACCTCTCTGTCGCTTGCGGCGCTCTGCGGGGTTACGAGCTCAAGTTCACGGTTGAGACTAAAGCTCCGGAACATCTCGAAGAACTTGCGCGGACGCTGCAGACCTTCAAAGTGCGCCCGGACTGGTCCTCGGGAGAGAGCACCGAGCTGCCGCGTGATCCCTCGAAGCCGAGAATGATCCGGGTTTCTGAAGGGGTAAGCGAAGGGCTGCTCGTGAAACGGGTGCAGCCCGCCTCTCCCAAGGACGCGCAGGGCAAGAGCGTTCACGGATCGGTCGTGATGGTGATGCACCTGAATACTCTCGGCCGTGTGCGGGATCTTTACGTGCTTGAGGGTGACCCGATTCTGACGTCTGCTGCGGTACAAGCCGCTTCGGAGTACGAGTACATGCCGTATAAGCTGAACGGTGAACCGATCAATGTCGAGACTCGCGTCACCGTAAATTTTCCATGAGCCGGGCGCCGCGGATAAAGCACTCACTCAGCTCTTGAAGTCCGCCACGCCGTCCCGCACCAACTGAACGGAAATCGCCAGAATCAGAAAGCCAAATATCTTGTTGATGGCTCCCACCGCGCTGGGACCCAATCGCCGCACCAGCGGCCCTCCCAGCCAGAAAAACAACAACACCGAGAGCGCGATCCCGGCGATTCCAATCACCATCCCCAGGTACGAAGCAGCGGTATCCACGTGCGCCGCCGCCGTCACAGCCAATCAGCCTAGTCCCCCGAACAAAGGTGTACACTTGCTGCCGCTTGGGACAGCACGATCGAAGTCCTTCGTTGAATCACAGAGGAGCAAACATGAACAGAAAACTGTGGAGTGTTCTTGCCCTGGGATGCACGCTCGCAGTATCAGCCGTCTGCGCTCCGGCGCAAACGCCTGAGATGAAAGAAAAACCCCGCAT
This sequence comes from Candidatus Sulfotelmatobacter sp., assembly GCA_035272245.1. GTDB lineage: Bacteria > Acidobacteriota > Terriglobia > Terriglobales > Acidobacteriaceae > Sulfotelmatobacter. Next base: position 12,020 of record DATEQW010000037.1, read on the forward strand.
GTACACCTACGTAGCCTTCTGGACGCTTCCCCGTACGCAATGGGCCGACGAAGCCAAGGAGATCGCTGCGGAGCAGAAGATGATGGAGAAGGGCGTCTCCGATGGACAAATCATTGCCTACGGCAACGACACGAATTTAATTCACCAGGACGGTGGTCCCACTCACGATGACTGGTTCTCCGCCACGTCAATGGCCGGACTGCTGAACCTCCTCGACGTAATTTACAAGTCGGGCTCGCCGACTTCTCCTGTGGACGTGAGCGCCACAAAACACTCCGACGCCATGCTCGTCAGCCGCTATTACAATTGGCATTCCGGATCATGGAAAGGTGTCTATTCCGAGGCGTCGATGTACAAACTGAAAGCGGATGCCCCCGACAACGCCGTGGATATGATTGCCAAGAATCTAGTCGGCCCGCTCATGGAAAAAATGCTGGCCGACGGCGTCATTCACGAGTATGAGATCGACACCGAAGCCATCCACACCGAAGCTCCGGGGACATTCTGGATTGACTACATCGCGGCCAATGCGGAAGGTCTCGACAAGGTCAACGCGGCTGTCCGCGATGCTGTCAAGGCAAATCCCATGGGCGGTACCGGTTTCGGCTCCATGGTGGACTTCAGTCAGCACCGCGATTATCTGGCGCGAACGGATGCAACTTACAAATAACTCTCAACCTGACTGGCAGCCTATCCTTTCGGCTTTTTCGTGAGAGGATAGGCTCCAGGCAAACTTTAGTTCTTGAAGTCCGCGACTCCGTCCCACACCAGCTGGACGGCAATAGCCAGAATCAGAAAGCCAAAAATCTTGTTGATGGCTCCCACCGCGCTCGGCCCCAGCCGCCGCACCAGCGGACCTCCCAGCCAGAAGAACAACAGCACCGACAGTGCGATCCCTGCGATTCCAATGACCATGCCGATGTACGAAGCCCAGCTATCCACGTGGGCCGCCAGCGCCATCACCACGCCAATCGCGCCCGGTCCGGACATGAGCGGCATCGCCAGCGGCGTAAGCGAAATATCTTCCTTGTCCTCCGCTTCATGAGTTTCTTCCGGCGTGATGCGCGAGTGAGAGGTAACCATCCCCCAAGCGGTATTGGCCACGATCAATCCACCGGCAATCTTCAAAACCGGCAGTGAGATGCCGAAGAAATAAAGCACGAAGCGCCCAAAGAACAGAAACGTGACCAGGATGGCAAACACCCACAAACCGGTTTTCACGGCGGTGCGCCGCCGATCCTGAGCCGTCCACGACGAAGTCATCGAGAAGAAAATCGGAATGCCGCCGAACGGATCGACGATGGGAAACAGCGCGAGAAATGTTGCCGCCGCCGAGTGCGGCAGCGTGCGCAGAAACTGCCCAAGAGCGTGCGCGGTGTTCATCGCGTTACCGGTATCCCTCCAACACCTTCGCAGCCCGTTCGAGCGCCGCAGCCAGAACCGCCAACTGCTGCCGCGCCTGTCCCGCATCCCCTTTGTCGAGAGCTTCGTTCACTCCCGGAATCACCACCGCCGCATACCCGGTATATTCGCCGGGAGCGTAAATCGCATGCCGAAACCACGGACGGTGCGGCAGCCCTTCCGGCAGCAGCAGCGCGCGCTCCGCCCCGAGCAACGCCCGATTCAGCCGCGCTGCATCACGCGGCGGATTTTTCTGCTTCGATAAAATCTTCGCTCCTGCATCCTGAAAGTGCTTGGCCGCCGCAGTCACCGCGCCCAGATCCAGTGCGTGCTCGCCGAATTTGGTCTCCGCCCGTTTTCCCGCCGCGTCCAGGTATGCAGCAACTTCTTCGCCGTATTCCTGGTAATCGTAGGGCAGTACGTCGGCGTCGGCCATGCGCAGCGCCTCCAGTCCGAAGATTCTGGCCATTTGCTGCTCATACACGAAATCCGGATCTCCAAATTTTTTGAACCATGCGAAATTATCGAACACCGAGTGGTAGACGCCGTACGGTCCCGTAGAGCTGATATCGCTGGAAGGCACACCCAGATGCTGCTGAAAAGCGCTGTAATCAGAGCCGCTGCCCAAATCGCCAACTGGAACCTCGCCCTTGACTGGCGCAGCCGGCGCGCGGCGGCCGTCTCCAATCGCTTCCGTGGGCGATTGCGTCGACGGAGCGGCGGGCTGATCTACCTTCTGCCACGCTTCGTAAACCGTTCCGCCCTTCGGGCTGGGCACGGCCTTGGTCACATCGCGCAGGAATCGTTTCAGACTTGGCACCGCCGAGGCGCCGAACTTTGGCCCCGAAACAGCCACGTCCATATTGAAATATGCGGGAGCGTTGGCCAGTTCGGATTCATGTTGCTCGGCCCATTCGGTCGAACCCATCAGCCCTTCTTCTTCGCCGTCCCAGCTGGCAAAAATCATCGTGCGCTTCGGCTTCCAACCTGACTTCAACAATTCACCCACGCCGTGGACCGCCTCGAGCATCGCCGCCGTACCGCTGTTCGGATCGACCGCTCCATAAACCCACGCATCGCGATGATTCCCCGCGATCACCCATTCATCCGGCGAGTCGGTACCGCGCACTCGGCCAAGTACGTCCCACAAAGTGCGGAACTGGTAGTCCTGCTTGAGGTGCATCTTTACCCGCACCGGCCCTGGTCCTACGTGATAAGTAAAAGGCAGCGCACCCTGCCACTCCCGGGGGGAATCAGGTCCGCCCAGATGCTGCAGGATCGGCCAGGCATCGTGGTAGGAAAGTGGGGTGACCGGAATCTTCGGCATCTGCGCGGAGTGCTCTGGAGAGATCCGTTTGCTCTCCGGCAACGATGGTACGGACGCGAATCCGGGCGTGGTTGGATCGCCGGGAAATTCGAACATGTATCCCACCGATCCCCGCTGCACGCCGGTATCCGGCCGCCATGGCCCATCGGGATACTTATCTCCCCGCCGCCAGCCATCATCAAACGGATCCGAATAGATGATCACTCCCGCCGCTCCGTGTTCCTGCGCAATGAACTCCTTCACTCCGCGGAAATTCTGCCCGTACCGTACGATCACAATCTTGCCGCGCACATCGACCTTCAACTTCTCCAGCTTCTCGAAATCTTCCGGCGTTCCGTAGTTGGCGTACACCACGTCCGCCTCGGCGTCTCCGGAGGGCGACATGCCGTTGAACGGTATCACTACGCGTGGATCATCCTGATAAGGATCTCCATCCACGTGCTCGCGCGTGGGCCCGTGCATTTCCACTCCAGCCGGCGCCGTAATATCCACGCTGATTTCCTGCGGATAGTTCATCCACACTTTGTATTCGACGATTTCGGTATCGAGCCCGGCCGCGCGAAACTTCTGCGCTACGTAGTCCGCCGTCGCCTTGTCTTCAGGCGTGCCGGCCATATGCGGAGCTTGAGTCAGCGTGCGCAGGTGCTCTTCGGCGAGTTTAGGATCAGGCACCGAAAGGAAGCGAGCTTCAGTGGCGTTTTCCGCGGCCGCATCGCGAAAACCAAAGATAGGTTGCGACGCCGCAGAAGCCTCTGGCGCATGGCCGCTAACGCTGGCTAATACAAAGCAGAGAAAGACGACTGAGCAAAAAATCGCCGAGTAAACGAATCGCATGATGCTCCCGTCAGGAAAGTAAGTAAGGTAGCACAGCGGCTGTGAAGTATGCAGACGAGCGCGTGAGAATCGGGGGCGCAGCGGGAGATTACCGCACCTGCCCCGTCCCGATAATCTCGTACTTGGAGGACGTCAGCTCCGCCAGTGCGAAAGGCCCACGGCAGTGGAGCTTCTGCGTGCTGATTCCCATCTCGGCGCCGAAGCCGAATTCCGCACCATCAGTGAACCGGGTTGAGGCGTTCCAGTAGACCGCGGCAGAATCAACTCCACGCAGAAACTTGCGGGCATTCGCTTCACTGCGCGTCACAATGGAATCCGAGTGCTTCGTCGAGTAACGATTGATATGGAAAATCGCCTCATCCACATTCGCCACCACGCAAACCGCCATGCAAAGCCGGAGATATTCTTCGTACCAGTCTTGCTCCTCGGCTGGCACAATATTCGTCCCAGGCGCCAGGCTGCGCGACTTCGCATCGCCGCGAACTTCCACTCCTGCATCGATCAGCTTCCTCACGATTCGTGGGATATACTCCGCGGCGATCCGCTCATGCACTAGCAGCTTCTCCGCTGAGTTGCACACCGACGGCCGCTGCGTTTTGGCATTGATCACGATCCCATCGGCCATCTCGAGATCGGAGGATTCGTCCACGAAGATGTGGCAATTCCCTGCTCCGGTTTCAATCACAGGCACACACGAGTTTTCAGTAACGAATGTGATCAGTCCAGTTCCGCCGCGTGGAATGATCACATCGACCAGCCCACGCGCTTTGATCAGATCCTCGACAGACTGTCGCGTGCTCGAATCGAGCAGTTCGACCGCTCCCTCTGGCACTCCGGGCACCGCCGTAAGAATTTCTACCAGTTGCTGGTTGCTGCGCGCGGCTTCCTTGCCACCTCGCAACACGATGGCGTTGCCAGTTTTCAGAGCGAGCACGGCTGTGTCGACTGTCACGTTCGGCCGGGATTCATAAATGATTCCCACCACTCCCAGCGGCACACGCACTTTGCGGATGCGCAGGCCGTTCGGCCGCGTCCACTCCGCGAGTGTCTCGCCAATCGGATCGCCCAGCGCCGCCACGTCGCGCACACCTTGTGCCATCTCCTCGATGCGTTCAGTCGTCAGCAGTAAGCGGTCGCGCATCGCTCCTTCGAGACCGGAGCCCTCCACATCCTCGCGGTTCGCAGCGAGAATCGTGTGGATATTGCCTTCAATCGCATCCGCCATCGCCAGCAACAGCGCGTTCTTCTCGCCGGTGGAGAGTAGTGCCAGTTTCCCGGCAGCTTCACGCGCGCGCAGCAGCTTTTCCTTCGTGGACACTGATTGGGTGACCGTTACCGCCATTTAGTTTCGCCTTTTTACCGGAGGGAAATAGGTTCCGATCTTGCGTTCCACCGCCAGCGCGATCCCCTGCGGATGGCGTCCATTCACAATCGCCACGTGGACACCTGCCTCACTGGCCAGCTTCGCCGCCCGTAATTTGGAAATCATTCCGCCACGCCCGAGAGTGCTCTTGCCATTGCATTGCGCTTCCAGCGCCGGCGTCAACTTGCGCACCACACGCACCAGGCGCGGTTTCTTGCGTGACTTTTCCCTTCCATCGGGCATGTAGAAACCGTCCACGTCGGTCAGCAACAGGAGCCAGTCGGCTTTCACCGCGGTAGCCAGCAATGAACTCAGCTCGTCGTTGTCCCCAAAAGCGCCCACCAATTCGCGTACGCTGACGCTGTCATTCTCGTTCACGATCGGTACCACGCCCAGCGAAAGCAACTCAGCCATCGCGTTCTGCAGGTTGCGATAGCGCACCGGCGACGTGAAGTCATCACTCGAAAGCAAAAGTTGCGCGACCACCTTCTTGCCGAAGAACAGCCGCTCATAAGTGTGCATCAGCTTGCTTTGGCCGACTGCGGCGCACGCCTGCATTCCGGGAACATCGTTCGGCCGCTTACCCAATCCCAGTCCCGACATTCCTGCGGCAATTGCACCGGAGGTAACGATCAGATACTCATTCTTGCGAAGATCGAACTGATCCACCATGGAGCGCAGAATGTTCGCATCAATCTGCCCGCCGGGAGCGATCAGGCTGGTGCCGACTTTGATCACGATCCTCATTCTTCCATCACGCTCTCAAGGCTCATTTGGAATGGTATCGTACTTAACGCCAGACGAGATTTCCGTTATTTCTTCTCTAGATTCTCTACGGAAGCCCCCGGCGCGCGGGGACAGGGAGTCCGGCGGGCAAGGACAATATGTCTATCGTGCAATTAAAATGACCGTGTGGCAAGATGAAAAAAGTTGCCACTTCTTGATCAATGCCCACCTCCAATGCCACAAGCCGATTCTCCGATCGCGTCGAAAACTATGTTCTCTACCGGCCGGGATATCCTCCCGAAGCGCTTCAGACTCTGCAAACCGAGTGTGGTCTAGCGCCGGCTGATGTAGTGGCTGATTTCGCCTCCGGAACTGGAATCTGGTCGCGCGTGATGCTGGAGAATGGAAATTCCGTCTTTGGCGTCGAGCCCAATGCCGAGATGCGCGAAGCCGGCGAACGGCTCTTGTCAGGATTTCCGAGGTTTACCAGCATCGCAGGAACTGCCGAAGCTACTACTCTGCCGTCCCGGTCCGTGAATTTCGTCACCGCGGCGCAAGCCGCGCACTGGTTCCACCGCGAGCGCGCAAGAGGGGAATTCGCTCGCATCCTCAAGCCCGGAGGTTGGTTGGTGCTTCTGTGGAACGAGCGCCTCACGGATTCGACGGCGTTCCTGCGCGACTATGAGCAACTCTTGCTGACCTACGGCACTGACTATCAGGACATCCGCCACGAGAAGACAACCTCGGGGGTGAATCAGTTCTTCGATCCCGCTCCCTATCAAGAACGAGAGTTTGAGATGCGCCAGGAATTTGACTACACCGGTATTGAGGGCCGTCTGCTGTCGTCCTCATACGCGCCGGGACCAGACCATCCGCAACACGCGCCCATGCTTCGCGAGTTGCGCCGCATCTTCGATGCACACTCTGTATCGGGACGAGCGACCTTCGAGTACAAGACTCGATTATATTTCGGACGATTGAGTTAAGAGAAACATCATTTGCTCTGCTACGATCTGCTCTGGTTTCATCCTCTGAGGTTAGGCACCGTGTCCGAAGAAAAATCTTTTCATATGACGCCCGACGAATTCCGCCGCTACGGCCACGCCGTGGTCGACTGGATCGCCGACTATCATTCCCGCATCGAGTCGTTGCCCGTCCTCTCGCAGGCGAAGCCGGGACAGATTCGCGCGTCGCTTCCGGCTAATCCTCCGGCACACGGCGAGCCGTTCGACGCGATGCTCAAAGACGTCGAGAAGCTCATCCTACCCGGAGTCACGCACTGGCAGTCGCCAAACTTCTTCGCATACTTCCCGTGCAACGCCTCCGGCCCGGGAATTCTCGGCGATCTTCTTTCTTCCGGACTGGGCGTGCAGGGCATGCTCTGGTCCACCAGCCCGGCCTGCACCGAACTGGAAACACATGTACTCGACTGGCTAGTGCCCATGCTCGGACTGCCGGAGAAGTTTCTGTCGTCCAATTCCGGCGGCGGAGTTATACAGGATACCGCCTCAAGCGCCGCGCTGTGCGCCCTGTTGGCCGCCCGCGAACGCGCCACGAATTACACCAGCAACAAAAAGGGATGCGATGGTCGCATCGTAGCTTATGCCTCCACGCAGACGCACTCCTCGCTTGAGAAGGCGGCGATGATCGCAGGCCTCGGCGTCGACAATCTTCGCTTGATTGAAGTCGACGACAATTTTGCGATGCACCCTGAGGCTCTTGCGCGCCAGATTGAAACCGACAAGCGCGCCGGTCTGATTCCCTGCTTTGTTTGCGCCACCGTCGGAACGACGTCGTCGAATGCGATGGACCCGATCTCGGAGATCGCCCGCGTCGCCCATCAGCACAATCTATGGCTGCACGTAGATGCGGCCATGTCCGGCACGGCCGCACTTTGTCCGGAGTTTCGCCACTTGCAAAACGGAGTCGACCTCGCCGACAGTTACAACTTCAATCCTCACAAATGGATGTTCACCAACTTCGATTGCAACTGTTTCTGGGTCGCCGACCGTAAGGCGCTGATCAAGACTCTGAGTATTCTGCCGGAATACCTTCGCAACCAAGCCACGGAATCCGGCGCAGTCATCGACTACCGCGACTGGCACATTCAACTCGGCCGGCGTTTCCGCTCGCTAAAGCTCTGGTTTGTGATCCGCCACTATGGCGTGGAAGGCCTGCAGCACCACATTCGGCGTCACGTGGAACTCGCGCAGCAATTTGCTGACTGGGTGCGCAACGACAAGAACTTCGAACTCGCCGCTCCAGCGCCGTTAAACCTGGTCTGCTTTCGTCACAAAGTTGGAGACAACGCGAATCAAACCATCATGGATCACCTAAACCGGAGCGGCGATCTCTTCCTCACCCATACGAAGTTGAATGGAAAAATGACTCTGCGGCTGTGCGTCGGCCAGACCAACACGCAAGCCAGGCACGTCGAACGCGCATGGCGGAGAATTCGCGAGGAAGCGGAACGATTACCAGCGGTCGCGTAGCTTGCCCTACGCGAACTTTTCTCGCGGCACTTCAGCTAAAGTAAAAATATGCGTACCATCCTCGGCCAGCGCCCGCTGCGCTTCGTCTTTGCCGCCAACGTGATCTCCATGTTGGGCAGCGGGATGAATTCGGCTGCGGTCGCCTGGTACATCCTCGAAGCCACGCACTCCGAAATGGCGCTCGGCACCTTCGCCGTTCTGCAGACGATTCCCGCCATGCTTATGCTTCCCTTCACCGGCGTCATTATTGATCGCGAAGATCGTCGTCTGCTCGTGATGTGGCTCGACGCCGTTCGCGCCGCGATCATCGTGGCCGTCGCCATCCTCGCGTTTCGGCACCGTGTACAGGTCTGGCAGCTCTACTTGATGAACACACTCGTCGCCGCAGGCTTCTGGATGTTCTGGCCGACCATCACCGCGCTGATTCAGGAACTAACGCCGGAAGG
>DATEQW010000038.1:0-10170 GCA_035272245.1 Candidatus Sulfotelmatobacter sp.
CGAAAATTTGCTTTTGGGGGGTTAAATCAACGTTCTGTGTTCGCCCACTATGACCGTTATTCGATCACCGTGTCAAGAGACCTTCTACTCTATTTGCCTGCGTCAACGACGGTAACCCTCCCTCCGGTTACCAGTGCCGGGTGCACAAAAATCACGCCAGCCGCGTCCAACCAGACCCTGTTTCTCACCCTGTCCCCGGCCACCCACATAGCACGTCTGTGCCATTTACCGCCCCGGTCTCTGAAGACTAAAGTCTCTCAACGGTGTATCCAAGCGGGTATTCCTGGTTCAAGGTTGCCGCGTCTTGATGGTTTAAGTGGTCCCCCTTCGTAATTCCGAATCATCTGCGCCGGATATGGGTACGTTTTAACTGCGTCCAGATCAGCATCCAAGGAGAAACAGAAATGGCTCAACACGCAGTTCCACTACCAGAGAAATTCCGAAGGATCAAAGTGCTTGCCGCCGAAAGCACTCGCATGAACAGTCAGCTTTTGGCCGATGCGTTGGCGCAGGATAGCCAGCTGGAAGTCACCGGGATCGAGCCGAAGCCAGCTTCAATCCTGGCGGCTGTGGCTCAGGAGAAGCCGCACGTGGTTCTGATCAGTTCGGCGCTGGAGGATTCCGGAACCCAGGGTTTCGATCTGGCTCGGCAGATTTCTACAACGGTTCCGAGCACTCGAGTCATCCTTTTGATGGACGCATCCAACCCCTCCGCCGTGGTTCAGGCATTTCGTTGCGGAGCCCGTGGAATTTTCTCACGCACGGAATCTTCCAAGAGTCTTGCTAAGTGCATCCATAGCGTTCACGAGGGCCAGGTCTGGGCCAACAGCGCGGAGTTGTGCTATGTGATGGAAGCCCTGCGTGCATCCGAACCGATACGGCTGGTTGATTCCGGCGGCGCAGCGATTCTTTCCAAGCGCGAGCAAGATGTGGTTCGCTGTGTGGCGGAGGGACTATCGAACCGTGAAATCGCAAGCAGCCTCGGACTCACGGAACACACCGTCAAAAATTACCTCTTCCGCATCTTCGATAAGCTGGGTGTATCCAGCCGCGTGGAAGTCGTACTTTACGTTTTCCGGTTTCGCAAGGACTGGGTGGGCGCTTCCGCCACCAGTTCCCCCGAATCGTTGGGGCCCGCTCTCCTCGCCCGGTCCGCAAAGCCGGCCAACCGGATAACCCTGGCCGCCCCGTCCCGGGTTTCAGCTGAAATCTGATTCCAGCCAGACGTTACAAGGCCTGCTTCTGATCTACTGCCAACGTAGTCCTTCCGCGGCCGTGCTCACGATCGTGCGGCCGATCACCAGGGAGGCCGTTGCCGCCGGGGACGGGACATTGAGCACGTGCAGCATCCTCTCTGAGGGCACAAACTGAAAATCATCGACCAGTGTGCCCTCGCGCGTAAGAGCCTGGGCTCGGACTCCGGACCCACCTGGAACCATGTCCTCGGCGCGTACTTCGGGGACGAGACGCTGCAACGCTCGCACGAACGCAGCTTTGGAAAACGACCGGTAGAATTCTCCCACTCCACTGCGCCAGTTTTTCGCCGCCATACGCCAGAATCCGGGAAACGCCAGGCATGAACCTAAGTCGCGCATGTTGAAGTCTGTCCGCCGGTAGCCTTCCCGTCGAAATGCAAGCACGGCGTTCGGTCCGGCGTCCACACTGCCGCTAATGCGGCGCGTGAAATGAACCCCGAGAAAAGGAAACCGCGGATCGGGAACGGGATAAATAAGCGAGCGCACCAGCGACGAGCGCCCGGGGATCAGGTCATAGTACTCGCCGCGAAAAGGCACAATCATTCCTGGTGGATTGTCCCCCGCCATGTGACTGATGCGATCACTAAATAGTCCTGCGCAGTTGATCAGTGATTTTCCGGAGAATGCGCCTCTTCGGGTCCCAACCGTGATTTCGCCCCCCTGCCGTCTGATGCCAGTCACTTCAGTCGACGTGAGTAGGCATCCACCTCTCGCGGCAATCAGCTCTGCATATTTATCGCAGACTGCCGCGTAGTCAGTGATGCCGGTTGAGGGGACGACCAGCGCCCGCAGCCCGCTCGCGTGGGGTTCGATCTGCCGCAGCTCTTCCGGTCCGATAGAACGCAGGCCAGTAAGCCCATTGGCCTCGCCGCGCCGACGCAACTCTTCGAGGCGCGGGAACTCTTCCTCGCGAGTAGCCACAATTACTTTGCCGCAAATCTGATGCGCGATCCCATGTTCGCGGCAGAATTCCACCATGGCGGCGGCACCGGTTACGCATAACTTTGCTTTCAACGAGCCCGGTTTGTAGTAGACACCGGAATGGATCACGCCGCTGTTGTGGCCGCTTTGATGCCGGCCCACGCGTTCTTCTTTTTCCAGCAACAACAGCCGAAACCGCGGGAACTGCCGCGTGATTTCGAGAGCCACCGCCAGGCCGACAATACCTCCGCCCACAAGGATGACGTCGTAGCGCCCATCGGCCATAACATACCCAATTTACTGCACGATGAGCGTAACAGATGCCCCATTGGATTGGCCGACGCTGGCAGGTGAGCCGGTCACCGTGATCGTATAGGTTACAGGTATCCCCTGGGTTGTGTTGCCGCCTGGATTGCTACTGCCGCCGTTCTGTCCGCCCCCGCCACACGAAGGCAAATAAATTATCAGGCAAGATACCAGTCCCAGCAGTAACGCCGGACTCAAGCGGCGCCTGCCCGTCGTGCCCCAAAGCACGATTGCCGCAAGGGCCAGCCAAACCGCGTACAACCACGGATCGGCCTTCGCCCGTGGAAGCCATAACTGTCCGCTCGCTGCCTGCGTCGTAACTGTCATGACCACCGCCGCTGGGCCACTTTGTAATTCCGCGGGATTCGGAGAGAAACTGCACGCTGATCCCGCAAGCGCCGGGCTCACTTTGCAGCTGAGAGTGACCGGATTGCTGTACGTCCCTCCCACCGGCGAAACGCTTAGGTTGTAGGTGATGGACTGTCCGGCGGTGATGGTCTGGCTGGTAGCCGAGAGGTTGGCAATGTCGTAGTCCTGGATCACGGTAAACGGAATCGTCACTGAATGATTGGGAGTGCCGCTGGAATCCTGGACATTAATCCCGATGTTGTACGTGCCCGGCACGGCGTTGCTAGGGATATTGATGAGCGCGGTCACCGTAAGAGGAGAGCCGCTAATCGCAATTGGGCTCGCAGGAGTGAGCGCACATTGGGTTCCCGAGAGCGCTGTGGGATCACAGGCTGCCTTGACGGAACCACTGTAGTCGGGCGTCACAGAGATTTTGGCCGCCACGTTCTGCGATCCAGCATCCACCCCGCTGGGAAAAGGCTGAGTGACTGCAAGTGTAAAACTATTCGCTATCGTGAGGGGAAATGTAACCGAGTGCGAGAGCGAGCCGGACGTGCCAGTAACTACGAGGTTGTAGTAGCCTTGCGCTGTTGCTGCGGTGGTGGCGACCGTCACCCCGACTGCCGCGGGGCTGTTGCCAGGAGTTGCGGTGTTAGGGCTTACGCTGCAAGTGGAGTTCGCTGGAGCACCCGAGCAGGACAGACTTACAGCATTGGCAAAAGATGCCCCCACCGGCATGACGCTGAGGTTGTAGCTGGCCGATTGCCCCGAGCCTATGGTGGCTGTGGGAGGCGTTACTGCGCCAAACGTAAAATCCTGCACACTGAGAGCGGTTATCCATACATGGCTCGGTTCGCCCGTGGCGTCCTGGGTATTGATCTTGATGTTGTACGTGACGGGAGCAGAGCCATTCGGAACGGCGATGGTCGCGATCACAGCCACGACAGCCCCGCTGCCGATCACGATAGGGCCCTCTGGGCTGAGTGTGCATTGTGCGCCGGTCAGCGCCGTAGCGTCACACTTAGCGCTGACGGTGCCGCTGTAGGAGTCGATCGAAGTGAACGTAAGATTCGCCGTGGCCGGGTCGACGGGACCGAGCGGAAGACCAATCACTGTCGCTGGGCCGGCGATTACGTAATCGCCGACGTTAAAGGGAACTTCCAACGAATTTGTAATCGAACCTGACGTGCCCTGCACGGCGACCTCGTAACTACCGGCGGAAAAGCTGGTCCCGTTAATGGTGAGAGTGGCCGTTGCTGGCGCGGCTGGTGGGGGCGCGACGCTCACCGAAGCCGGACTGATGCTGCAACTACCGCTTCCAAACGCCGACACACAACTCAAGTTGACTGTGCCCGCGAACGCGTCCTGAGACGCAATCGTAATCGAGCCGGTCGTGCCCGTGCTGCCGGCTTTGACGTTTGAGAAAGAGGCGTTGGTTAGATTGAGGACGAAGGTAGGGTTTGGAACGACGTTCGCAATGAACGAAGTGGTTAGGGTCGCCCCCGCCGTACTGGCCAGAATGGTGACTCCGTAGGAGCCAGTCGTGATTCCCACCGGCACGGTTACCGTCGCCGTCGCGGTTACCGGCGAACCGGTACTCAAGTTGAAGCTTGCGCCTGGAGTGAAATTGCAGGTTGCTCCCGGAATGCTAGGAGTGAAGCTGCAGCTCAAACCTACGCTCTGATTGAACGTCCCTTGCGCGGCAATTTGAAAACTGACCGGCGGGGAAGTTGCGCCCCGAGGCTCATTCACGCTACTCGGAGAAGGCGCGGTCACGGTCCAATTCACCACATGCAAGGTAATCGCCGCAACGTGCGTCGTGCTGTTGGGATCGAATCCAACGCCTTGCGCATTGAAGTAGTAATCGGCCACACCGGCGGCGCCGGCGCTCACTGAAAATGCAGCGCCGTCCTGAGTCGGCGTGAGTGTCGCCGGACTCGGTACACAGGGATTGGGCGGACTCGAAGAACCCGCGATGCAGCTCAATTCCACCGTGCTGTCGTATCCATTTACGGCGGTCAGCGTGCCGTTGAAGACAGCATTCTGGCTGACAAAGACTGTCAAAGGAGTATTCGAAACTGCGATCTGGAAATCAGGCTTAGCCAATAAATTGAACTGCCACAGCCCCCTGCCATAGGTGGACGCGCGTAACAGTTTCTGCCCGCCGGAGTTGAAAAGCGCAAGCGCCGTCACAGCTACATTCGGCAGAAATCCGGCTGACGTGGCGCTAGGGATCGGCCCCACTTCGGTCCATGCGGAAGCCGACGTGGAGCTCTGAAAAACTCCCACGTCTGTGCCTACATAAACCATATGCGCCACCGGATCGATCACGACTGCATTGGCAGGTGAATCTGGAATGGCATTCACGCCAGTCCCGCTGAAGTCGCTCCAGGTTGTTCCAGCATTGGTGGTTTTCCACACATGCCCGGGGCCCCCGGTAAAGCCCATTACCGTAACGTAGGCCGTGTTGCCGGTTGCATCAGAAGTATCAATGGCGACGCCTGAAATTGGAAATTGGTTGGGATTGATGCTGTCGCCGCTGGGGCCATTGGTCGTGACATTGGAAAATGTTGAAACTGTGCCTGCGACCGCGAGCGCATTCGTGGTGACCCAGACATTTCCCCCGATCGGTGTTGATAAATCGTTGGGCCCAAGCCCGTCGGTGGTCGCATAGATTACTTCCGAACCGTTGGAGTTCTCGGGACCACCGGCTGCCAACGCGCGAACCACATTCACCTCGGTGCCGGCACAGGTTCCGACACCAAGCGTATCGAAATTAAGGCTGAGCAGCGTGAATGCTCCGCCCGATCGCGGCCCACTCCATACTCGACAAGTTCCGACCAACATGGAACCGGTTGATTCCGGATCGAGAATGTAGGGAAAGTAAAACGATCCATCGTCGCCACCGACATCGCCGCTGCTTACGACCACACTAAACAGGCTGTCGGTGCAATTCACGCCCGACGGACATTCCTGAATCGCCAGGCTCCCCGATCCTGTATCCGGGTTTGACGCGAACCAATCGCCGGTGTGGGAGTCGATTGCGTTGTACCCGCCATCTCCGCTTAAGACGTTGCCCCATCCCGTGCTGGTAGTAGCCGTAGCCGTTGCCGGAGACCCATTGTCCTGCGTGCCTCCCAACATCGTGTTGGGATTGCTCGCATGTTGCGAGAAGCTGACGAACTGGGTCATCGAACCCAGATTTTGATTCAGATCGTCGAATTGATTCGTGCCGGAACACGACCCGGTCATGAGCCCTGCGAATCCGTTGAGCGCGCGGTAGATGCCGCCGTCATTCGCGAAATACATCAGGTCCGCGCCCGACCCCGGAATTGTATAAGCCAGCGCGTGCTGGTCCGGATGCACATGCGCCAGCGCACTCAACGGATCGCAGCCGTAAACGTGCGTGAGATTCATGAAGGTCTGGTTGGCGCACGTTGAGTTGTCCGAATCAATTGAACACTTATAAAGATTGATCGCGCCCGCGTAGAGATCTGTATTGGTCGCGCAGGTCTGGTTATTGGTGGGGCAGTTCGGAACAGCGGCCAGTTCCAGGTTGTAAAATCCCTGCTCCACTCCGCAGCCGTTGGAATCGCCGCAGTTGATGATGGCGCCGTCGCTGATTTGGTTCCATGAAGCGCCGGAGGTCGTGCTCTGCCAGATTCCTCGATCCACCGGATCGCCGTTCGAGTTCGCCGAAACAAACCACACATACATTTCATTTCGTCCCGGAACCACAGTGATTTCACCCCGATAGATTGGACACGTCGTCACGTAGCTTTGAGGGCACGCCGTCGCGCTCAACAGTCCCGGTGCGCCCGGCTGATTCGCTAGAGCTGTCCACGTCACGCCGTCGGGGGAAGAGTAAAAGCCGTGATAGCGCAGTGCCGCGAAAAACAGTCCCGCGGCGGCGTTGTAAGCCACCGACGTTGCCGAGGTCGCCTGGCTCGCGCCTCCGGAGAAGAGTGCGTCGTACGTCCAGGTTTGTCCGGCGTCGGTCGAGGTGTACAGGCCGCGGTAGGAATTGCTCGTCAGAGCCCCCGCCGTGATGCCTTCCCCGGTCGCCGCCATGGCCGCAACCACGATATTGGTCTGTCCGCTGGCGGTGCTGAATGCCACACGGGTCGCGCCCAAGCCGCTGAAAGACAGTGTTCCGCCATTCGCCGTAGAAATCAGCGGCGCCCACGTGGCTCCGCCGTTGGTAGACCTCAGAAACCCTAGCCCGAAATAAGAGTCTGCGGAATTGTCAGCTTCGCCCGTCCCGACGAGAACCACACTCTCGGCAGGATTTGTATTCCCCGGCTGAATCGCGATCGAGCCGATCGATAGCGTCGCCTGATCGTCGGTGAGCGGCGTCCATGTGACGTTGTTGGCGATACTCGTAGCCGCATTCGTCGACTTCCACACTCCTCCCTGTGCCCCGCCGATATAAACCGTATTGCCGCTACCATCCGCCGGATCAATCGCAATCGCAGTCGCCCGGCCGGAGACCTGGTGATAATCCTGAAAGCCTGTACCCGTGGCGTCGGAAGCGAGTGGCACCGGACCTAAAGGCATCCATCCACCCGACGACAACTCCGCCTGTGGCGCAGTTTGTGGGGCCTGAGCGCGGGATGGTCGGAGCGCGCGGGCCTGCATCTTGCTTTGATATGCGCGGTGACGCAATTCGGCAGATGATTTCCCCGGCACGACACGGCCATGCAGGAACCACTCGGAGCGCTCCTCTTCGTGATCCGCATCAGCCTCTCGAATCGGTGTCTCCGGCAGTGGTTTCTTGCCGCCCTGCGCTAGCGTGATCCGCTGCAACGAAATTAAGAATAATGCCAGCAGGGAAGTGCGAACTACGTAAGAGAACCTGGAGCAAGTCATAATCTTCCATCAATGAGGCCAGTATCGGAGTGCCGAAGAGCGTCAAGCAACCTCAAAAACAAATAAAGGCGGCTCAAAACCAATTCGGGAAACTATTTTGGGAATTACCACGCAGTTGCGTGCGGTATCAGGGCCTGCTGTGATCTGGCAATGGAGTGCCTGTACAATCTCCTCGGATTCTCGTATCGATGGGAAACGCTTCGAGGTGTTGGGATGTGGATGCGGCGTCTGCTTTCGCTCAGCTTGATTGCTTTGGTCGTATCGGCGTGTTGGCTTTCAATCCCGCAGGTTGCAGCTGCGGATCGCGAGATCAATGTCGCTGCTGCTGCAGACTTAAGCTCCGCTCTGCAGGAACTCGCAACCGGCTACGAGAAACGCACAGGAGTCACGGTGAAGCTTTCCTTTGGCGCCTCGGGCGCGTTGACCCAGCAGATTCAAAACGGCGCACCCTTCGACATTTTTTTCTCCGCCGACATGGATTACCCGCGCCAGCTGATCGCTGGCGGCCAAGCCGACGCCGCAACCTTATATCGTTACGCCGTGGGACGATTGGTGTTGTGGGTTCCCAAGGATTCGCCGCTCGATGTCGAACAGAAGGGCATGGATGTTTTGCTCGATCCATCCGTGAAAAAAATTTCCATCGGCAACCCGCAGCATGCTCCCTACGGCCGCGCAGCCGTTGCCGCGCTGAAGCATTATGGCCTGTACGAAAAAGTCAGTGACCGGCTGGTGCTCGGAGAAAATATTTCGCAAGCGGCGCAATTTGTCGAGTCCGGGAATGCGCAGGTTGGTTTTGTCGCGCTAGCTCACGCCGCGGCACCAACCATGCAAGGCAAGGGAAAATACTGGATCGTTCCGGCCGAGGTCTACCCTCCGCTGGATCAAGGCGTGGTCGTAATCTCAGGCTCGCCGAACAAACAAAATGCGGCGGCATTTCTGGACTATATAAAGACCACGGAAGCATCGTCCGTGTTGCAGTTCTATGGGTTCATGTTGCCCGAACCGAAGCAGGGAACAGCTAAATAGGAAACACCTAAATAAAGACGGCGAAATAAAATGTATATCGACTGGCAAGCATTCCGCCTGACCGTAGCACTAGCATGCTTGGTGTCCGCCATTCTTTTCCTGGTGGGCCTGCCACTCGCCTACTGGATCGGCTTCTCGCGCTGGCGCTGGAAATTCTTTGTAGAAGCTCTGGTCGCCTTGCCGATCGTGCTCCCTCCGACGGTGCTTGGATTTTATCTGCTGGTTGCTCTCGGCTCCCGCAGTCCGCTCGGACAATGGTGGCAGTCCATTACCGGCCACACTCTGGCGTTCACTTTCACCGGGCTAGTGATCGGCTCCATCCTTTATAGCTTGCCATTCGCAGTGCAGCCCTTTGCTACCTCTTTCTCGTCGGTCGATCGCAAACTGCTTGCGGCCTCCGCCACGCTGGGTGCTTCTCCATTGCGCACTTTTTTCCGCGTCGTGCTTCCGCTATCGGTTCCCGGATTAATCACAGGGGTAGCCTTGGCTTTCGCGCACACCATGGGAGAATTCGGCGTGGTGCTCATGATTGGAGGCAATATCCCCGGCGTGACCCGTACCGTCTCCATCAGCATTTACGATCAGGTTGAAGCTTCCAATTATGCCGCAGCTAACGGGATGGCCTTGCTGCTGCTAGTCTTCTGTTTCGTCGTCCTCACCGTGGTATATGGAGTGCATCGGAGAACGCCAAAGCAGAAATCATGGCCCATCGGTCCTGAGTAAACAAACTTCAATGTCCACGACCGCGGAATTAAAATCCGCAACCGCATCCGCAAATCCGTCGCTGAGCGCACGCGTCCGTAAGCGCTTCGCTGCCACAGAGCGCGAGTTCTCCCTCGACGTGGACCTCGACGCAGCGCCCGGATTCACCATTTTGTTCGGGCCATCGGGCGCGGGGAAAACTACGTCGCTCGATTGTGTGGCCGGATTGGCCGTTCCGGACTCCGGAAGGATTTTCGTGGGCGAGCGCGTCCTGTTCGACGGAAACCCTCGCGTTTGCGTTCCCGTTGCCAAGCGCGGCATTGGGTACGTCTTGCAGGATCTCGCGCTGTTTCCGCACCTGACAGTCGAACAGAATACGGCCTATGGTTTGGCGCATCTGCCCCGGTCCGCCAGAAAAGAACGCGTCGCCGCGATGCTGCAGGAGTTCCGCATCGAACATTTGAGCCAACGACTCCCGGCGAAAATCTCCGGCGGCGAACGCCAACGCGTTGCTCTGGCCCGGGCTCTCGTCACCGACCCTTGCACCCTTCTCCTCGACGAACCTCTCGCCGCTCTGGACGCCTCGACCAAGGCGAGAATTATCGACGATCTCCGCCGCTGGAATCAGCTTCACCGCATCCCCATTCTCTATGTCACGCACAGCCGCGAGGAAGTGATGGCGCTGGGCGAACGCGTGCTCGTGATGGACCAGGGCCGCATCATTGCTCAGGGCACGCCGCAT
>DATEQW010000039.1:0-8939 GCA_035272245.1 Candidatus Sulfotelmatobacter sp.
CCCTTCAGCCCCACCGCAGCGCAAATATCGCCCGCCAGAATTTCACTGATCTCTTCCCGCTTGTTGGCGTGCATTTTCAGCAGCCGCCCAATGCGCTCAGTTCTGCGCCGGCCCGTGTTCAGAACGGAGTCCCCGGTCTTCAGCTGGCCGGAGTAGACGCGGATAAAAGTCAGCTGGCCGACAAACGGATCAGCCATGATCTTGAACGCCAGCGCCGAAAACGGCTCCTTGTCATCCGCGTGACGGAAAATCTTCTCCCCGTTTTCGGGATCGATTCCATGCGTTTCGGGCACATCAAGCGGCGATGGCAGATAGTCGACCACCGCATCGAGCAGCGGCTGCACGCCCTTATTCTTGAACGCTGTTCCCACCACAACCGGAAATACTTTCAGCGCAATCGTTGACTTGCGCAGCGACCCACGCAGTTCATCGGCGGTAATCTCTTCGCCTTCCAGAAACTTGTGCAGGATTTCGTCGTCGTTCTCGGCAATGCTCTCGACCAGCTGGGCGTGAAACGCTTCGGCTTTCTTCTTCAGATCGGCGGGAATTTCTTCAGTCAAATATTCGGCACCCATCGTGTCATCTACCCACACGATCGCCTTCATGTTGATCAGATCGATGACACCCTTGAATTTATCTTCCTGGCCGATGGGAATCTGAATGGCGACGGGCTTGGCACTGAGGCGCTTGCGAATGGTATCGACGGCGTGCTCAAAATCTGCACCCATCTTGTCGATCTTGTTGATGAAACAAATTCTCGGAACGCCGTACTTATCGGCCTGCCGCCAAACTTTTTCCGACTGCGGCTGCACGCCGTGCACCGCGTCAAACACAGCGACTGCGCCGTCGAGGACGCGCAGCGAGCGTTCCACTTCCGCCGTAAAATCCACGTGGCCGGGAGTATCAATAATGTTGATGCGAATGTCGCGCCAGGTACAAGTCGTCGCCGCGGACGTGATCGTAATGCCGCGCTCCTGCTCCTGCTCCATCCAGTCCATGGTTGCAGTGCCTTCGTGCACCTCTCCGATGCGGTGCGTCTTTCCCGTATAAAACAGGATGCGCTCCGTCGTAGTGGTCTTGCCGGCATCGATGTGGGCCATGATGCCGATGTTCCTGCAGCGTTCTAATGGGACTGTTCTGGGCACGACAATGAACTCTTTCTGGGCTCCGAATTATCTCTTGTCATCCTGAGCGGCGCTCTTTGCCGCGAAGGACCTATACATTTCTTCCTACCACCGGTAGTGCGCGAAAGCCTTATTGGCTTCGGCCATGCGGTGAACATCTTCTTTCTTCTTGATGGCCGCGCCTTTTCCGGCAGCGGCGTCCAGCAATTCATTGCTCAATTTGTCGACCATGCCTCGTTCGGCGCGGCCGCGTGCGTAAGTCAGCAGCCAGCGGATCGCGAGCGAAGTACGCCGGTCGGCATTCACTTCCACGGGCACCTGATAGTTGGCGCCACCTACCCGGCGGGTTTTCACTTCCAGCAACGGCTTCGCGTTCTCGACAGCCTTTGTGAACAGCTTCAAAGCTTCGTCTCCGCCTTTTTCCTGCACCTTGGTGAGAGCCTCGTAGAAAATGCCCTCGGCGGTCGAGCGCTTGCCTTGCCACATCATCGAGTTGATGAACTTCGTCACCAGATTCGAGCCGTACACGGCATCGGCTGGCACGGTCCGCTTTGCTGTATGTCCTTTACGAGGCATTCCGATTCAGCTCCTCTTAACCCTTCTTCGCGCGCTTGGCGCCGTATTTCGAACGCCCTTGCTGGCGGTTCGCAACTCCCACCGCATCCAGCGTGCCGCGAATCACGTGATAACGCACACCCGGCAGATCCTTCACCCGGCCTCCGCGGATCAGCACAATGGAGTGCTCCTGCAGGTTGTGGCCAACTCCGGGGATGTAGGTCGTAACCTCAATCCCATTAGTCAGTCGTACGCGCGCCACTTTCCTCAGCGCTGAGTTCGGCTTCTTCGGGGTCTGCGTATAAACGCGCGTGCAAACGCCACGCTTCTGCGGGCATCCCTGCAGCGCCGGACTCGCCGTCTTATACCGTGGCCGCTTGCGGCCTTTCGCCACCAATTGATTAAAAGTAGGCACTCTTCGCCGCTCCTTATCACTAAGCAACGTCGCGCACCGCAGTTTGCCCTCGCAGGCAGGCAGCGCACAGCGTCATCCGCTTTCCCGGTCTCTAATCTCACAATCCGGGCTGGCGGGCTCAAGTGGCCAGCCATGCTTCTCGCCGCGCATCAAATCGCGGAGAGAGATTCTGGGTTCCCGTTCTAGATTTGCGCTGTCGACGGTGGCACCCGGCCTAAGCTACGGGGGTACTCCGTATCGCCAGCTCTGTCCTGCATATCCTTTCGCAGACTACCGGCACGAGTGATTCAATCGTAGCGGACGCCCGAGGGCGAAAGGCAGCGCAGGAACATTTCAGCGAGGAAAGTTTTCGAACTCAGACGCAAGCCGAAAACGCATTTCTCAAAAGCTCAACCACAAGTCCACGCAATACTCCGCAGAACTCACGGCCTTACAGCAAGCTTGGATTAACTCGCGGAACCAAACTACTATAGCAACTCCGGCGAAACATCGTCAACTCATGTTTTTGCATCCCACTGAAAACGAGGCAGGATCGCGGGGAAGCATGCGTCGTCAGCTTGCTGAATCCGCTTCCAGCCTCTACACTACACAAGTTTTCCATTCAATGTTTATTTTCAAAGATAAGGGTTCGCCCAGCGGACGTCCGGGCGAGCCACACGAGGGTGCATGGGAAGGTTGCATTGGGTTCGGTACGCGTTTGTCGTCGTCACAATCTTTTTATTCTCGCTCCTGCCAGCATGTGGAGGACACAAGCCGCCGGGCTCGAATCCCTTTCCCGCAAAAATTACTCTGAACCCCACCACTAGCGCCTCCATGCAGGCCGGAAGCACCATGGTGTTCAGCGCCAGTGCTCAAAACGGAACCAACGCTGCCATCTCGCCAACTTTCACCTTCACCTCGAGCAATCCCGGGGTGGTTGACATTTCTCCCGCCGGCGCCGCCTGCGCGGGCAGCTGGAACGCCCCCTACTATAGTGTTTGCACGCCTGCCGGCATTGGCCAGGCTGAGATCACCGCCTCGGCTTTGGGGGCCACCAGTCCCCCTACTGTCGTATTCGTGCACCCGCCCATCGATGCAATAACGGTCACCGTCGTTCCGCCCGTCAATCCTCCGCCCCCTGCCTGCCCTAGTCAGACGGAACTTCCGGCCGAGTGCAAGATCGCCTTCAACACTCAGGCGGCCAACTACTGTGTTTCGCAAAACCAGGTTCAGACTTTGCAGGCCACAGCCTATAGCAACGGCGTCGACATCACCGCCACCGTCGGACCTTTCACCTGGAGCCAAACCAATTTGAACGTGGTTACGATTACGCCGATCGTAACCTCAGCCAACAGTTCTTCGGTCAATGTTCCCACCAACCAGGCCACGGTGGTATCGAACACGCCGGGCGAAACCCAGGTCATTGCGTCCGCTTCAGGAGTTTCCAGCTCGCCTCAGATTGCGGAAACCTGCCCGGTGCAGTGCATCTCGCTGCAACTGGGCACTAACGGCTCGCAAAATATCGGCACGACCAGTTTCGTCGCTAACAAAGGTACGTCGGAAACCATTACCGCGACCGCTGTGGATGTCCAGGGCTGCGTCGTCCCGAAGCCCCCTCTGACGTGGACATCAACCGCGCCCGCTGCCGCGACGGCAGGCAGCGTCACCGCCGGATGCACTGCGGGGACAACTTGCACCATTGCCACCACCCAGCCCGGGGCTGCTGCAATTACGGCGTCGTGTACACCGCCCACTTGCAATGTCGGCTTCCCACTGAATCCGCAGAACGCCGGAGGCCTGCCTGCGCTTTATTTCCCCCAACCGATTTTTCCAGTCACCGCCATTTCCGGATTGGTAAGCGGAGCCACCACGGCGGCCAGTGTTCTGGCATCCAGCCAGGATTGCTATAGCAACTCTGTCTGCTCCGTCGCGCTCTATGACGTCTCGACCGCCACCAATGTCGCGGGCACGCCGAGTTCAATGCCCACTCCCCCCAACTCGCTGATGTTCGATCCAGGCGGAGACAAGGCCTATGCCGGCAGCCAATATGGTTCGTTCCTCATCACCACCGCCAACATCGGATCTGCCTCGACCAGTCCCTTTACATTTCTGCCCGCGGCAGCCACGCCCCTCGGCCTGGTAACCGGCAGAGTCCTCGCCGTTTCCCCGAACGGAAACCTCGCCGTCTTCTCCGACACCATCTCGACTCCCAATCAGGTCTACGTCGTCAATACGGCTTCCTCGTCGGCGTCTACCTTCCTGAACATCAACAGTGCAACCACTGCCGCATTTTCGCCGGATAACTCGAAGGCCTTCATCCTGGGCGATGCGGGCAACACCTTATATGTGTACTCGCCGCTGCAGGCATTGCAAAGCTATCCCCTGACCGCGCCCGCCGATGCCATCGCATTTTCTTCTACTGGAGCGTTCGCCTTCATCGCTGGCGGAACTTCCGGTTCCAACGTCACCGTCCTTAACACCTGCAATAATCAGCCAGCCACGTCTCCGGCGCCTGCAACAGGAACTTTTTCGATCACCGGACTCCCCGCTACCCCCATTTTTTTGAAGATGGTCCCCCCCGGCAATGTTCCGATGGGCAACGCGATCTTCCCCACGCCTCTGCAATCCGAAGGTCTCGATATCCTCCTGGGCGTCGACAACACGGGCATTGACGTGATCGCAACCTCATCGACGACCCCCCTCACGGTGACGCCGACTACCAGTCTTTGCCCACTGCAGCAGATTGCCCTCGCAACGATTGTTTCTCCGACAACCTTCACGCCCATCCACATCGATCTGCAAAGGGGGACCTTCCACCCACTCAGCTTTTTTCTCTCCCCTGACGCCTCCAAGACCTACATCGTCACCAGCGACCAGGGCGTCCTCGTCTACAGCTTCAGCACCCAGACCACAAGCGCGATCCCGCTCAACGGAAACGCGGCTCCCCTGGCTGCAGACATGACCGTCGATGGAACGTTGCTTTACGTTGCCGGCAGCGATGGATTACTGCACGAATTAAATACGCTGCTGGCCCTGGATCAAATGGACGTTCAGTTCTTGCAACTGTCCGACTCTTCTAACAACTTCTGCTACTCGTCCTACTCTTGCGCGCTGAACCTGGTCGCGGTCAAGCCGTAAGGATCGAGTGATTGGGCGAGCCGGTCATTGTGCGGTGGGAAAATCAGATGCAAAAAGAGAGAGGCTAAATTGCAAAACTAGCCAATTGCAAAATTACAAAATTTCTACGCGGGCTTCTGCAGTTCCTTCGCCACGCTATCGAGCACACCGTTGACGAACTGAACCGATTCCAGGCTGGAAAATTTTCGCGCGATCTCGAGCGATTCATTGATGACCACGGCGCGCGGCGTCTCCGGATAGGCCAGAAACTCCGCGACTCCCGCGCGCAGCAGATTGCGATCGACCGCCGCCATGCGCTCCATGCGCCAATGCTCCGCATGGCGCTCGATCAACTTATCGATCTCGGCTCCGCGGTCCGTGGCCACTCGGAACAGATCGTCCGCAAACCCTCGTATGTCGGCGCTGGTCCCGGCATGTTCCGCCCAAAATGTCTGGCGCACGTGATCCACCGTCTGCTTGCCCATATCCGCCTGAAACAGCATTTGCAGCACCAGTTCGCGCGATTTACGACGTGTCCCCATAGAGGCGTTGCCAGTTTCCGCTTGCTAGTTGTCAGTTTACTGTAGGAAGGTTACTTGCGCGGTGTCGTTTTCGCCGTAGCGCGCTTAGCTTTGTGCTTCCGTCTTTCGGATTTTTCAGTCCGCTTTTCCGGTTTGTCATTCCGCCCGTTAAGTTTGTCATTCCGACAGTAGCGAGGAACCTGCTTTTTGCTGACAGCTGACGGCTGATGGCCGATAGCTTCCTTCAGCGACGCCATCTCCACCGCTGCCAGCGCCGCTTCAAATCCCTTATTCCCCATCTTTAGCCCGGCACGGTCAATAGCCTGCTCCAGAGTTTCGCAAGTAAGCACGCCGAAAGCATGCGGCACGCCTGTCTCCTGTGCCGACTGCCCAATCCCGCGCGTCACTTCATTCACAATCACGTCATAGTGGGCGGTGTCCCCGCGCAGCAGGCAACCGAGACAAATAATCGCGTCATACTTTTCAGTCTCGGCCAACTTCCGCGCGGCGAGTGGAATCTCAAACGCCCCCGGCACGCGCGTGATCGGATACGCTTCAAAGCGTTTTGCCCCGCAACGCACTAAGCCGTCGATGGCACCGGCCAGTAGCCGTTCTGTGATGAACGAATTGAATCGACTTACGACGACCGCGAACCTCTTGCCCGCCGCACGAAGATCACCTTCGAACGAAGCCATATGCTCATAATCGGTCACACTGCCATCTACTCGCCCTCCAGCAATCATCAACCGAGTTCCACCCGGCAATCGAACAACAAAGTGGCGCGCAGAATGCGAGGGTTCGGGCCCTGAACCGTCCTCCAGAACCTCCAGTCCCTGCCGCTTGACGAGCTCGAAGGCACTATCGGGATCGGTAACCATCAAACTCAGATCGACATCGTCCCATGGTTTTTTTCGGTAAATCAGGTTAAAGCGGAGCTGAGTGGGAAGGAACTGAGCGGAATGAGAGATGTCATTTTCTCCGACGAATCCCTTGCGCAACCCCAGGGACTCAAGCAATTTCACTAAAGCTGTGAAGTCTTCCGATGACTTCGCAAGCGCCTCGACATCCACCCACTTGATCAAGATTTTCTCTGTGCCTCTGTGTCTCTGTGGTGAATTCGCCCTTAATTCGTGAAATCCGTGGCAAAAGGCTCACTTGCCTTTGAACTGTGCCGCCCGCTTCTCCAAAAACGCCGCAGTCCCTTCCTTCTTATCCTCGGTAGCGCAGGCCACGCCGAATAAAACCGCCTCCAGATACAGCCCCTCGCTCAAAGTCATCTCCATACCCTTGTTCACGGCCTCCATCGCGTACTGCACCGCCAGCGGAGCGTTGGCGATGATCTTCCACGCAATCGCTTCCGCCCGCGGAATCAGCTCCGCCGCGACGGTAACCTCGTTCACCAACCCAATGCGGTGCGCTTCCTGCGCCGAGATCATCTCGCCCGCCAGCACCATCTGCATTGCAATGCCCTTGCCGACAAGCCGCGGCAGCCGCTGTGTCCCACCATAGCCCGGAATGATCCCCAGCTTCACCTCGGGCTGCCCCAGCTTCGCGTTCTCGCTCGCCAGGCGCATCGTGCAAGCCATCGCAATCTCGCAGCCGCCGCCCAGGGCAAATCCATTGATGCACGCAATCACCGGCTTGCCCAGATTTTCAATCAGATTAAGAACGTTCTGCCCGCGGTGCGTATACTCCTTGCCCGAAACCGCATCGTGCTTCGCCAGTTCCGCAATGTCTGCACCCGCAATGAACGCCTTCTCGCCCGCACCAGTAAGAATGACGACGCGAATCGACGCATCATTCTTGATGTCATGAAACGCCGCCCGTAACTCCTCCATGGTGGCCATGTTCAGCGCGTTCAACACCTTCGGCCGGTTCACCGTGACGTACGCAATCGCGTTTTTCTTTTCCAGAAGTATGTTTTCAAAATTCATAAAATCAAAGCCATTCTAACCACGGAGGCACAGAGACACGGAGAAAACGAAATAGAAAAATCGATTGAGGATTTGCTCCGTGACTCCGTGGTGAAAGATTTTAGATCCGTGTCGGTCCACGAAAATTCGTGGCGACTACCTCATTTCGCCCGCACTACCGCCGCAATGTCATCCTTGCTGAGATCGCAACTGATGCAGCGCTGCGTCCATATCCGGTGCCCAAACACTTTCCCGCACCGCGGACACTTCCACTCCGTCAACCACCACCCGCCCGCCAGGTACACCCCGATCCAGCCCATTAAAATGGCGAAATCAGCGGGTTCTCCCAGCTTGAGCTTCCCAATCATGAAACCTAGAAAGACAAAACTAAGGAAGAGCACCACCACCAGATTCCGTCGTGCCACGTAGCTGTGCCAGGCTCGTCGATAGATGTCGACGTCCTGCTGGCTGCCTTCATCCGGCATCCGATCGGTTTTTCTGCGTTTAAACATGGCGCTTCGATCTCGGGGTTTCGATACTACAGTTTATTCGCCTTCGGCTGATTCGGGTCCGAATAATCGTAAAACCCTTTCCCCGTCTTCTTTCCGTACCACCCCGCCATCACCAGCCGCTTCAGCAGCGGAGGCGATGCAAACCGCCGCTCCTTGAACTCGTCATACATCACGTGCGTAATGTAGTAAGTCGTATCGAGCCCGACAAAATCCAGCAGCGTGAACGGCCCCATGGGATAGCCGCAGCCCAGCTTCATCGCGTTATCAATATCCTCAATCGAACCCACGCCCTCTTCATACGCCCGGATCGCGTCGAGCAAATACGGCACCAGTAGCCGGTTTACGATGAACCCCGTCTTGTCGGAGGTTCGCACCGGAACCTTGCCCAGCTTTTTTCCGAACTCGTAAGCCGTCTCATAAACATCGTCTGCCGTGGCGATCGTTCGCACCACTTCCACCAGTTTCATCAGCGGCACAGGATTAAAAAAGTGCAGCCCGATAAATCGCTCTGGCCGCTTCACGGAAGTCAAAAGCTCAGTCACCGAAATGGAAGAAGTATTCGACGCAAAAATCGCGTCTTTCTTCACCACGCCATCAATCGACGCATACATCTTCTTCTTCTCTTCCACGTTCTCAATGATGGCCTCAATAATAATGTCGCAATCGGCCAGATCCGCCTTGTTTGTCGTCCCCTTCAGCCGCGCCCGGATCGCATCCTTCTGTTGCGCCGTGATCCCGCCCTTCTCCACCGGCCGCTCGGCAAACTTCGCCAACGATTTCTCGATCCCGGCAAACCCTTTGTC
>DATEQW010000040.1:0-8645 GCA_035272245.1 Candidatus Sulfotelmatobacter sp.
TCGGTGATTTTCCAAACTCTTCCACCGCATCGTTGGCAGAATGCAGGACTGTCTTCCCAGAAAAGGCGGCAATTGCTGCACGCCGCAAACCCAGCAAAGTTCCGGCAGCCATAGCAGAGAGTATCCTTCGTGCTCAGCGCCTCAAATTAACGACCAATAGACTAGTCACAACATTGACTATTTGATAATATGGCTAGTATATTATGCATACCATGCTGAAGCTGCATTCCATTGGCGCTCAAATAGCGTCCAGACGGAAGGCTCTCGGGTTTAGCCAATCCGCGTTGGCTGACAAGGCCGGTGTGAGTCGGGCAACGCTCGATGCACTGGAAAATGGCCGATCAGGTGAACTTGGCTTTTCCAAGGTCGCCAACATTTTGTCGGCGCTCGGCCTAGAGTTGAAACTACAAGAGGCAAACCTGCAACGGCCCACTTTGGACGAGCTCTTAGAAGAGGATCGTGATGATAAAGGTCTGGACAGACGCCGCTGAGGCAGGCCTGCTGGACAGGCAGCGGGATCGCGGAAGCGCTTTTGCGTACTTGCCCGAGACAGTCCCACAGCGTGCCGTCTCCGTTACCATGCCCGTGCGGCTTCCCTCCTGGGACGTGCCCTTTGGCCTGCCCCCAATCTTCGAGATGAACCTCCCGGAAGGCGCGTTGCGGGAACGGTTGCGCCTGGCCTTTGCGAAAGCGACTGGAACGTTCGATGATCTTGACCTGCTCGCCATTGTTGGCCGCTCACAAGTTGGCCGCATACGGTACACCGGCGACAAGGAGCGGCTCAACGAGGATGTTCCTTTTCAATCGGTAGACGAGATTCTGGCGAGTCGCCGCGACGGGGACTTGTTTCGCTTCCTCATTGAGAAGTTTGCAGCCTTTTCCGGTATCAGTGGCGTCCAGCCGAAGGTTCTTGTGCGCGACGAGAATGCGTCCCTCACCCTGACAAACGCGCAACCCCGAATCTCACCGAGCTGTAGGGGTGCAACTCACATCGTGAAGTTCTGGGAGCCAAACGAATTTCCGCAGCTCGCGGCGAACGAATACTTCTGCCTGAAGGCCGCAGAGCGTTGCGGGCTGGACGTACCTCGGTATCGGCTCGCAGAAGACGGAATGGCCCTTGTCGTTGACCGTTTCGACTTGCGCCCCGATGGCAGCTACCGGGGCTTTGAAGATTTTTGCGTCCTGAACGCGAGAAGAACGGATGAGAAATATCGCGGCAGCTATGAAACGTCAGTCATGAAGCGATTTCAGCAGTTTGCAAACTCACCCGCCGTACTCGCAGATGCTGAAAAGCTATTCACGCTGATCGTGCTGAATTGCGCACTGCGCAACGGCGATGCTCACCTCAAGAATTTCGGCATCGTCTATGACGACGTGCTCGGTGAAGCTCGACTCGCACCGGTCTACGATCTCGTAACCACTTCCATCTATCTGCCGAAGGATAGTCTGGCGCTTACGCTCAACGGAACAACACAGTGGCCCGACAACAAAGTTCTCCGTCGCCTCGGAGAAACTCGGATGACGGGCACACCCGCAAAAATTCGCGCGATCCTTGAGCGGGTGTCAGACGCTCTTTCGCAAACCGAAATCGATCTTCGGTCCTACATCAACGAACATCCCGACTTCAAGGAAGTGGGTGAGCGCATGCTGCAGGAATGGGTAAAGGGCCGACAACTCTCACTTCAAGCCGGTTGAGATTCGAACCTACGACCCTTCGGTTAACAGCCGGGGAGCATATGTTGGACTACCCGTACTCGAGTTCGATCAGATTCATTCTTCTATCTCCTTGGTTTTGTAGTTGATGAAGTCGCGGTACTGCACTAGTTCGCGGATCAGGGGATCGACTTGCTGCAAACTGAGTGGCGCTTGCGGGCAGCGTTCCAGATAGCGGCGGACAAAGCGGTATTCCTGCACTCCCATGTCAAGCGCGGCGGCGCAGGCTTCATCGACGGCCGCAGTGCCATACTTCTTGGCAGGGAGAGAACGCCGAGAATGCGGCGCACACCGACTTCGCCTTGCTGGCGGTGAATGGCGTCGCAGAGCGCGCCGATGTGCGACCCGGCGCGGCCCGCTCGCCATGGCAGTTGGGAGGTGCGCAGTGGTGTTCGCTTGGGGTGGTCCTCTTCTTTGATGCGATACCAGCCGCGCTTCTGGCGTACGTGCTCGCGCAGCAGTTGCCCGGTCTTGGGATCGAGCAGACGGACATACAGCTCATCCCATTGCACTCGCAGCACGCGTCCGATCCAGCCCGGCGGGGCGCCGTAGTAAGCCGCTTCGACTTCGACGCAGCCATCCAGATGCACGATGCGCTCGCCGTACTGGTAATAGCGAAACGGTTCCAGTGGCAGCGGCAGCAACGTGGGTTTCTCTTCCGCAAACATGGCGGCCACCTGCCGTTTGGTGGTGCCGTGGATGCGCGTGTCGGCCCAGCGTTGCTCCCAGTGATCGAGGTGGGCTTGGGCTTGTTCCAGATTCTCGAAGCGCAAGCCTTTCAGCGGTGTTCTCTGTGCGTGACCGACGCCCGATTCAACCTTGCCTTTACGGTCGGGATCTTGAATGCGGCAAGGCATGGCCACCGCGCCGTAGTGCGCGAGCACATCGCGATAAAGGGGATTGAGAGCGGGATCGTAAATGTCGGGGACGAGCACGCCCTCGCGCAGATTGTCGAGCACGACGATGCGGGTAGCGCCACCCAGTCGGCGAAAGGCTCGTTCGTGCAGTTCGGCCCAGATGCGCGAACTGGAGCGGAAGGTCAGCAGACGAACCGACTTGCGACTGCAGCCCAGCGTCATCACGCACAGCCGGGTGCGCCGGTACTTGCGGCTCTCGGGATCGCGCACCATCGGGCCGGTGCCGTAATCGACTTGCGCCTCCTGGCCGGGCGCGGTAACGATGACGACGCGGGCTTCGGGGGTTTGCGTTCCGCGCCGCTTGCGCACGAAGCGTTGCACGCTTTGGTAGCTGCTGGCGAAGCCGTACTCGGAAACTAAGTCCTGCCAGATGGCCATGGCATTTCGTCCGCGGCTGATCCCCAAGTCGATGGCTTCCCGGTATGGCTCGCAGGCGCTGGGGCCGGGGACCACGGCAGAGTCGGTGATCACCTCGTTCTCGTTGGCCGGTTTTGAAGTTGTTTTTGATCTTCCCTTATTGGAAGGGTTTTTGGGGTTGGGGTTGCAGGCATCGGGAATCACCGGAATGGACGGTTTCGCCGCGCCAAAGTCGGTGATCACTTCGTTGGCCGGTTTTGGTTCGCACCGCCCCCAACCACTGGGCAGACGCACTGCAATCCCCGCCGCTTTCAGATATGCGCTGGCGGTTTCGCGACGGATCTTGGTCGCTTGCTGGATGCGCCGCAGCGACCAGCCCAGCCGTCCCAGAGCTAAAACCTGTTGTTTCTTCTCTTCATTCAAGACATTGGCCATGCCCACGGAGCCTACAAGCCTCCGCGGGAATCAATGTCCCGGACGCTATTCTCGTTGGCCGGTTTTCAGGTGATAATCACTGGCCGGTTTTGGGTGATCGCTGAGGAACAGGGACACGTCTACCAGCAACGCTTTGGATTCTGCTTGGAGACCCAGCATTTTCCTGACTCGCCCAACCATCCCGATTTCCCATCCACTATCCTCAAACCCGGCCAAGTCTACCGGTCGCGGACAATCTACAAGTTCTCGGTAAGTAAGTAGGCCAGAAGAGGAAACTCAGAGAGGAGTTTGTTGTCTCAGGTCTCAGGTTAGCTGAACAGGATCGCAGCCCACACCAAACGACCTTTGAGGTAAGAGGAAAAACAGCGTGGGACTCGCCGTTTCGGCTTCCGCAGCCGCATGTCCCAATGCTTGTAATTCAGAACTTTCCTAATGTGCGGTTGGTATTCACCTGCACGGAGGTCCTTGGTTCGTGACTATCTGGCGGCGATCCTTCCCGGACTTGCCGAGGTCACGATCCAACATCTTCCGGAACTTACTCCTCTACAAGCGCGGCAATGGGACCTGTTCATGCAAAATCGCTTTTTCACGACAGCGAGCCATATCGAATAGGATGCGCCGCGATTGACTGCTCACAGGCATTCGCAACTCGCAAAACTGTAGCTTCGTCGAATGCTTTACCTGCGATCTGGAGGCCAATGGGCAATCCGGCTGAACTGAATCCGCAGGGCACAGAGATTGCCGGGAGGCCGGTCAGATCGCAGGGGATATTGAAGCGTAGAAACGCGTCAACCACATGTTCTCGCAGGTCTCCTGACTGCACCCATACCTCTCCGACAAGAGGCGGAAGCGCAGGCAAGGTCGGAGAGACGATAACATCAACCCGCTTGAAAGCTTCGTTGAAGTTGCGCTGCAGCAAGGTGCGCGCTCGCTGGCTCTTCACGTAGTCGGTCGCGAGCAGATACCGTCCGGCTTCCAGGTTGGTTCGCACTGTTGGGCCGTAGTCATCTGCTTGTTTTTTCAAATACGGCTCATGATACGAAGTGGCTTCCGCCAGCGTGATGTGTGCTTCCATGGACGAACAGTTTTCCAGGTCTCGAATGTCAACCTCTACACGCGTCGCTCCTATACTTTCCAGCTGGCGGATGGCCGCATTGACGATTGTCTGAATCTCCGGATCGACGTGCTCGAAGAAGTACTGGCGAGGGACGCCCAGCCGCAGGCCACGAATGCTCCCCTGCATCTCTGTACGGTAGTCGGGTACCGGGCGTGAGCTCGCGGACGGATCCTTGGGGTCTGGGCCAGCAATGGCGGCCAGCATGATCGCTGCATCTTCCACGCTCTTGGTGAGGGGTCCTACGTGATCGAGTGACCATGCCAGAGGGATCGCTCCGTAACGACTCACGCGGCCATAGGTGGGTTTCAGACCTACTACTCCGCACACCGCTGCGGGCGTCCGGATCGACCCTCCGCTGTCCGATCCCAGCGAAGCTGCGCATTGGGAGCTAGCGACCGCAGCTGCCGACCCGCCGCTTGATCCCCCAGGAACTCGGGTTGGGTCCCAGGGATTGCGGGCTGGTCCGTAATGGGGATTGTCGGAAGCGGGCCAGCTGCTCTGCCAACGCAAAGTCTGTGCGCACCGGGACGAAGGTCAACCCTTTTACACTTCGGCGGCGGTCCGCGATGGGAGAGGCACCGTGCCTTCTGGCATATTCGATGAATGCATCAATGACCCCTTCGTCGCCAGCATTGTGCAGCACGACCTCGAGGACGCCTTCGGTCCGATCAGTCGGAACCATGCGAAGTTTTTCCCTAGCAGAAAAGTCGGACACGTCCTCGACATGCGACAAATGTTCCGCTCCGCGGTGATCTTGCGTCCAAGTACCGACCTCTCGGGCCGATCCCGCAAACGTGGCTCTCGACCCGGTGACGAAGAGCTCTTCGGTTACGGCCGCGTCAGGGTGTTTTTGAATCCCCCACGCCTCCGGCTGCACCGTCCGCGAGCGGCTGCCGATCGCTCAGTCCAAGGCTGTTCAGCAGGTCTGTCGGAAAATCGCTCTTCGAAACGTAGCGCGGGTGCATCGTCATCACGGCGACCACTTGGCCGTTCGGAGCGGCGTCATCCGGGATCTGACTAAGGGCGCTCGCAACCGCCGCCATGCGCGCGACGATGCGACGGCGCGCCTGCTGAAAACTGTAGGGCGGGTTCTTGTCGCCGCCCCCGGATGGCACATCTACACGCTGAGTGAGACGTTCACCATGGCCCAAGAGAAAGTTATTTTGTCGAGGCATCTATGCTGCGCCCCCTTCCGCGGTGTGTTTGCGAATCGTGTCCCTTGCAAGGCCCGTGACCTCCGAGATTTTCCTTTGTGAGTAACCCTGTCGCTGGAGGTCCAACGCGAGTTCGACTTTCGCGGATGCCGAAGCCGTCGAGCTTGTCGTCGAACAGGATGATGTAGCCGCTCACGGGCGGCTTGGCCGCCTCCACTGACCTCTGGGTGATGTGGGTGTTCATGTCCGCGCCCCTTTCCGTGTATCCGCCGTGTATCCACGGCGACCGAAACGGACTGTATTCGAACAGTATTCCAGTGGTCACGAAACGTCAACAACCACGGGCTAATCCGCAGATTATAAAGGAAAGATGTGGTGAGCGCGGTAGGAATCGAACCTACAACCTACTGATTAAGAGTTATGTTGCCCGATGTGGCTACGGAGTTGACAACTGTAGCCGTGACAATAACTTAACGATCAAAAGACCCGCATGGACGGTTTTCAGAAGCGTTGGAAAAGTTGGCGAAATCGAACGGCATCTAATTGCGAAGGACACAAAAAGGACACAGCGGGATCAGCACGGCTGTAGTGAGCACAATGCGGCAGCTGCGTTGGCTTCGAAGGCGTTGCCCATGTCCCGTGTGCGCGTCCTCTGCCAGAACGACCAATGACTGCCAGAGAGTAGGACTCGAATCCCCGGCCAAACGTAGTTTCAAACACTTAGACCGCGGCAGATGGCGTCTTTCGCGGCTAATTCGGTGCAATTCCATGTTAACGGCACGGGGACGGACACACAATTTCTCAGCTGCTGTAACCGCACCGGCTAAGAGTGCGGACTGGTAGTGGACCTAGTGACTCGTGCGCTCGGCCCGCGGCGAACGGATGGTCGGCGCTTTTCTGTTCGTGCGGCATCCAGTCGCGCCGCGATTTTGTCGAAAGCAAGTGTGGGCCCTTTCCAACGCAATTGGTCCACGTCCTCAAACAAGTGCAGATCGGTTCGTAGTGTGGCCAGCGTACGGAAGAGCAGCGCGCGACCACGCTCACGGCTAAGAGTATCTGCCAGAGAACTGGCGTTGGCGGCGTTCACGTGCCATTCGCGCCAGTCCGCAGGAATTGATTCGAGATGGCCAAACTTGCCCAGGACAGCGGCCGACGATTTTGCACCCCAGCCGCGCGGGCCGGGATAGCCATCCGCGGAATCGCCCACCAGCGCAAGATAGTCCGGGATCGATTGCGGTGACACACCAAATTTCTTGACTACACCCGGCTCGTCCAGCGTAACGCGCGTCCGCCGGTTTAGTTGAACGATCCGCGTGCCCCGCACGCATTGGGCGAGGTCCTTATCAGGTGTGCACAGAATCACTCGTTCGACTCGGGCATCGCGAGCAGCGACCACGGCTGCTGCAGCCAGCGCATCGTCGGCCTCGAACTCGGCCATTGGCCAGACAACAATGCTGGCCGCCGACAACACGCTTTCCAGGAGTGGAAATTGCGCCAGTAGATCAGGCTCAACGCCTTCGCTTGTCTTATAGTCTGCCCACAACTCGTTGCGAAACGACTCGATTACGTGATCGGTCGCAACCGCGATGTGTGTGGCGCCGCCACGGATCATCCCCAACACGGACGATAGGACGCCTCGAACAGCGGCGACCTCCCGGCCGTCCTCATCTCGCGAGGAAGGCAGTGCGTAGTAATGCCGGAATAGTTCGTAGGTGCCGTCGACGAGATAAACGTCCACTGTGAAACTCCAACACCACGCTAAGGATAATCGTCAGCTCAGGCAAACCACTCTGCAAGACCAAACCGAGCTTTGGCCCAACCGGAACCAACAATTCGCGGAGGCAACGCGGCTGCGGCCCTGAAACTCGAACCCCGGACCTCTACCGTGTCAAGGGCCTGTTCCACGGTAACAGATTGACATTCAGCGGCACTGGCAGCCACTTTTGGGGTTGTGAGGAACTCTCAGGAACGGTTAACGGACCCTGATTGGACCAGATATTCAAGCTCGGTCCGGAATACTTCCGGGTTACCGTCATTTGGGAGCAATCCGGGACAATCGGGCGAGCCCTTGCACATTGTTCACGCGCGCGCAAGATCATCCATCAGCGGCAGCCCAGCCCGGCTATTATTCTGAAATGTGACGGCAGTGCCGAATACCCCTACCAAGACCCCGCTGCAGACGGGTTCCCTCCTCCGATCCTATATTCGGGGTCGGGGCTCATCATCGGCGTGGTGCTTCTTTGGTCGCTTGCGGCGCTGATCCTGGTGGCCGCCCGGTGGATCGACCCATTGACAACCGCGGTGCACATCCAGCGCCGCTTACAGGCCTGGATTCACCACACGCCGTATCGCGAACGCTACAAATTCATCCCGCTCAACCAAATCTCGCCCGATCTCCAGCACACGCTAATCACCGCAGAGGACGCGCACTTCTATCAGCACCATGGATTCGATTGGCATGCCGGTTGGCTCCCGTTGTCGCGTGGGATCAGCAACGGACTCAACGTCATCATCGGGCAGGCTACCCACGATCAGAGCCCGGATCACATACGACTTGGCGCTCAGATGCCGTGGCGACTCCGGCGCGCCAGTTCTCCGAGGGTGGCGTTGGTGTGTGGCCGATAACCCTTCAGGGGCAGGATGCGCTCGTGGACCGCATCGAGCAGCCACTCCGGCTGCGGAAAGAACATGGCTTCCAGTTCCGGAGCCGGCGTGATCCAGTTGCGAGCGCCGACGACCACCGGCGGCGCGTCCAGATCGTCAAAGCAGAGCTGGGTCAGGTTCGTGGCTACCGTGTGCAGCACCGAACCACGTTCCACCGCGTCACTCGCCAGCAGCACCTTGCCTGTCTTCCGCACCGAATTCACCAGCAGCTCGTAGTTGAGCGGATTGACCGCCCGCAGATCAATGATCTCGGCTGAGATGCCAAACTCTTTTTCCAGCCGGTCGGCG
>DATEQW010000041.1:0-4391 GCA_035272245.1 Candidatus Sulfotelmatobacter sp.
TGGTGACGGAAATCACAATTTGGGGTGATGACCATCACCGCTGGGGTTTGGGATCTCTTTTATTGTTGCGCCGTGGGTGGGCCGATAGCGCCCGGTTCTGGGAGGAATAGAGCACCATGACTACTGCAAACGGCAAGGGGCAGCCAAATCAAGTGACGCAAAAGCCGCGGCTGATTTTTTGGGAGTTGACGAAAGGATGTAACCTTCGCTGCATCCATTGCCGGGCCAGTGCAACGGAATTGAGTTCGCCCTCTGACCTGTCAACCCAGGCGGCACGTGACATCATCGATCAGATCGCTGAAGTATCGTCTCCTATTCTTGTGCTGAGCGGCGGCGAGCCGCTTTTTCGTTCAGACATTTTCCAGTTGGCGCGATATGGCACTGATAAAGGGCTGCGCGTGGCGCTGGCTACGAATGGCACTCTGGTCACGAAAGCGGTGGCGCAGAAGATTGCCGACAGCGGTGTGAAGCGTGTGGCCATCAGTCTGGACGGTGCGGATGCCGCTACACACGATACGTTTCGTGGGATTCCGGGAGCATTCGACGCTGCGATTACGGGTTTCCGCAACCTGAAGGATCTCGGCATGTCGGTGCAGATCAACACTACGATCGCGCGTCACAATGCCCATCAGCTTCCCGATGTGCTCGAACTGGCGAAGTCGCTGGGAGCGGACGCGCTGCACACGTTTCTTCTGGTACCGGTGGGGTGCGGTGTGGATATCGCCGCTGAGCAGATGGTTCCACCGGAGGAATATGAACGGATGTTGAACTGGTTTTATGATCGCTCGCTAGAAGGCGGCATCGAGTTGAAGGCGACGTGCGCACCGCATTATTTCCGCGTGGTCCGGCAACGGAGGGTAGCGGAACATCGTTCCGCGGCCGCAGCGGAAGCTGCTCAGGCAGCGGTCGAAGCGCCGCACCATTCGCCGATTGATGGTTCGGCAGACCATGGGGCAGAACACATCGGCCCGACTGAGATGGCGATGCCGGGCTCGACCGGAATCGAATTGAAACCGCATGGGATCGGCAAGGCCGTGGGACATCCTGGAACTCACCCATCCGATATGAATGCCATGACGAAAGGATGTTTGGCGGGGACGGCTGTGTGTTTCATTTCGCATCAAGGCGAAGTTTATCCCTGCGGCTATCTGCCGGCGTTGGCAGGAGATCTGAAGAAACAGTCGTTTGCCGATATCTGGCGGGACTCATTTGTGTTCAATCAGCTTCGGGATACCAATAACCTGCAGGGAAAATGCGGCTGCTGCGAGTTTCGGAATATCTGCATGGGCTGCCGGGCGCGGGCGTTTGCCGTCACCGGAAACTATCTGGATGAGGAACCATTTTGCGTCTACGAACCGCACACTAAGGTCTTGAAGGAAAAGGATATTACGCCTTCGGAAGTCTCTCGCTAAGCGGGCGTCGAGAGGCAGTTCACCACAGAGGCATAAGCCACAGAGAAAAATCAAATCCGATCGGATTCAAGGTTGGACCTCCCCCAGTGTTTGGTCGGTTCTCTCTACGGCTGTGTCTCTATGGTAAACACGCCGGACGGGCCAAAAGACACGAGCGCAGCGTGATATCCCACTAAGAGAACCGTTCCTCTCCTGCTTCCCTTCCCGCAATAGGCACTCTAACTCATTGAAAAAATGACACTTGCTTGCATACAGAAAGAGCGCCGGTTTGGCACGGCGGGTGCTTTTCTAGAGTGTGGAGTACAGGAGTTAACGACGTGGAACCCGCTCTCATGGTGGTTGGCCTGAACTACCGTACGGCCCCAGTGGCGGTGCGGGAGCGTTTCTGGATCAGCGAGGACCGGCGTTACGAGGCACTGTTGCAATTGTCGCGGGCGGAAGGAATTGACGAAGTAATTGTACTGGCCACCTGCAACCGGACTGAGTTTCAGCTGTGGGCCAACGACATTACGCTGGCGGCAAATTCGGTGATGCGGTTCCTCGGCTCCGAGTACGGTCTGATGCTGTGCGAGTGGAAGCACTTCTACCGTCTGCTGGATGAAGCTGCGCTTCTACACATATTTCGGGTTGCATCCAGCCTGGATTCGATGGTGCTGGGTGAGCCTCAGGTCGTCTCGCAAGTAAAGCAGGCTTGGCAGCAGGCGCAGAAGGTTGGTTCCACGGGGCGATTTCTCGACGCCGTGATGCAGAAGGCATTGACGGTTTCGAAGCGCGTGCGCACGGAGACGGCGATTGGCAACGCGGCGGTCTCCATCCCTTATGCGGCAGTGGAACTCACGCGGCAGATTTTCGGCGGGCTGGAAAACAAAAAGGTTCTTCTATTAGGTGCGGGAAAGATGAGCGAACTTTCCGCCCGTGGATTGCTGAACCAGGGTGCTGCTTCCGTGTGTGTGATCAATCGCACGCTGGAGCATGCCACGGAGCTTGCGGCCAAGTTGGGCGGGTGCGCGATCCCGTTTGAAGAGCGCTGGCAACATATGGCGGAGGCCGACATCATTATCAGTTCGACCGCGTGTCCGCACACGATCCTCAGCCGCGAGGAAGCCGAGAGCATGGTTCGTGGGCGAAAAGACAGGCCTCTGGTGATTGTGGACATCGCCATGCCGCGCGACGTTGACGCCGAGGTGCGCAAAGTCGAAGGCGTCTATCTCTACGATCTCGACGATCTGGAAAATGTAGTGGACCACAATGCGGGAGAGCGTGAGGCTGCCGCGACCCAGGCACAAAAAATTCTGCAGACCGAGGCGCAAGGGTTCCGTCGAAAGCTGCTGGCGGAGCGGGTGGTACCGACGATAGTTGCGTTGCGCCAGCGGCTGGACGAAATTTGCCGGCAAGAATTGGATTCCTTCCGCCAAGAGTGCGGGCCGTTTTCCAAGGACCAGGACGAAATGTTGAACGCGGTGATGTCCCGTATGACGCAGAAGATTGCAGGGTCCCTGGCCCGTGAACTCAAGGAACTTCCAGAAAAGATGGAGCAGGAACAGATGGCCGTTGCGTTGCAACGACTGTTCCATCTGCAAGCGCCTAAGACGGCGATTGCCGGCACCATTTCCTAAGCAAGTTGCAGCCCCGCCGGTGGACAATCCGGCAGAAAACGAAGTAGAGTCTGCGTGTGAGCAGCAGCCTCAGTCGTCTTCCGCTCATCGCTCAGGCCGAGCGGCATGGCGGACGCAACGCGATCGTAGACTCGCAACAGTCTTTCACCTACAACGAGTTGTTGAATGCTTCGTCACGCGTGGCGAGAGCGCTGCTCGCTGGGCGCGGAGACCTTCACGAAGAGCGTGTGGGGTTTCTGATCACACCGCGATTTCCGTGGGTTGCGGTGCTGTGGGGAATATGGCGGGCCGGTGGTATTGCAGTGCCGTTGCCGGTCAATTCTGCACGGCCTGAGCTGGAATATTTTGTCGCCGATACAAAAGCATCGACTCTGGTGTTCGATGAGCAGGGCGCTTCCCTGCTGGAGCCGATCGCGGCAGCGCGCGGCATTCGCGCGTTGTCCTATGAACAACTCCTCGAGCGGCATTCCCCTGAAGCGTCTAGCCTCCCTTCGGATATCGGCGGCGAGCGGCGCGCCATGATTCTCTACACCAGCGGAACAACGAGCCGGCCGAAGGGCGTCGTGACAACTCACGACAACATTACGGCGCAGATTACGACGCTGGTAGAGGCGTGGGAGTGGTCTGCTGACGATCGCATTCTGTTGTGTTTGCCGCTGCATCATGTCCACGGAATTATCAACGTGGTTTCGTGTGCGCTGTGGTCGGGCGCCGTCTGCGAGATGCTGCCGCGCTTCGACGCGAATGCGGTTTGGGATCGCATCGCGGACGGAAAGTTGACTTTGTTTATGGCGGTGCCGACGGTTTATGTGAAGCTGATCGCCGCATGGGAGGCGGCTTCGGCGGAGCGACGGGCGAGTTTAAGCGATGCGTGCAGACGGTTACGGTTGATGGTATCCGGCTCGGCCGCGCTGCCGGTGAGCACGCTCGAACGCTGGAAAGAGATAAGCGGCCACACATTGCTGGAGCGCTACGGGATGACCGAGATTGGCATGGCGCTTTCGAATCCGTTACACGGCGAGCGCGTGCCGGGGAGCGTGGGGACACCACTGCCGAACGTAGAGGTTCAGCTGGTCGGAGAGAACGGCGAACGGGTTGCACCGGGAGTCGCGGGGGAGATTGAAGTTCGGGGGCCTAGCGTGTTTGCGGAATACTGGGGCCAACCTGATGTTACACGCGATACGTTCCGCGATGGGTGGTTTCGCACGGGCGATACAGCAGTACTGGAGGACGGCCGCTATCGCATTCTTGGCCGAACGAATATCGACATCCTCAAGACGGGCGGACATAAAGTATCGGCGCTGGAGATTGAAGAGGCGCTGCGGCAACATACGGCGGTAGCCGAGTGTGCGGTGGTCGGCGT
>DATEQW010000042.1:0-35442 GCA_035272245.1 Candidatus Sulfotelmatobacter sp.
ATCGCCGTGCTGGCCGGTCTGCGCATGCCCTTCATCTGCACCGAAACCCACGAACTCGGCGAGGAGATCGTCGCCTCTTATCTCTACCAGACATTTCTGTATGATTGGCTGGACCGCAACGGCCACGGCCGCCACCTCGCAGACGGCGACCTGTAAGTCGACCTTACTCATGACTGACCAATTCGCACTCGCCGACTCCGCCGCACAGCTGATCCTGAACCGCACCACACTCCGCCCGAAAATCGGCCTCGTCCTCGGCTCGGGTCTCGGCGGTTTTGCGGACTCTCTTACCGACGCGATCCGCATCCCCTACGCCGACATCCCCGCCTTCCCGCGCTCAACCGCGATCGGCCACGCTGGCCAGATGGTGCTGGGCCGTGTCGACAACGCCCACGCCGGCAGCGTTCCCGTCGCCGCCATGCAAGGACGCGTTCACCTTTATGAAGGATATTCGCCGCACGAGGTCACCTTCCCCATCCGCGTCTTCGGACGCATGGGCATTCGCGCCGTCGTCCTCACCAACGCCGCCGGAGGCATCAATCTCAGCTACTCGCAAGGCGCGCTCGTTTTAATCCGCGACCACATCAACCTGCAAGACACGAATCCCCTGGTCGGTCCCAACGACGACCGCTTCGGCGTCCGCTTCCCCGACATGACCCACGCCTACGCCCGCGAATATCGCCAGATCGCCCGCGAAGAAGTCGCGAGGCTGGGCATCGCCCCGCACGAAGGCGTCTATGCCGCCATGCTCGGCCCCAGCTTCGAAACTCCGGCGGAAATTGAATATCTGCGCCGCATCGGCGCCGACCTGGTCGGTATGTCGACGGTCGCCGAAGTCATCGCTGCCCGCCACATGGGAATCAAAGTGCTCGCAATTTCGTGCGTCACGAACATGGCCGCAGGCATCCTCGACCAGCCACTCTCCCACGCCGAAGTCCTGGAAACCGGCGAGCGCGTCAAAACCACCTTCGAGGCATTGCTGCGCGCGGTGCTACCGCGCATAGCCGAGACGCAATGAAACTGTCATTCTGAGCGGAGTGGCTGATTCGCGAAGCGAAGCAGCCTCGAAGTCGAAGGACCCGGTGCCCGCCCGCGTCACCACAAACCTCGCAAGGCGTTCGCAAGTTGCGCTCTCACCTTCTTAGGGACACTCACTTCGCCCTCGGTATCATCAACTCTGCCGGCGGCTTCACCCCATAGGTCGCCGCGAAACTATTCTGATTGACCGCCAGCCCCAGATGTCCCCGCGAATCGATATAGAGCAGCGGCTGGCCCAGCGGCACATCACTGAACGTCTTCACGAACTTCATCTTCATCTCTTTGCCGCCCACCGTCACCGGAACTTCCTGCCCTCGCCGGTATCCCAGCTTCAGAAAATCATCCGCATCCACATTGGTGACGAGGTTCCCGAAGGGCCCGTCGGTCGCGATCACCGTAGCGCTCAGGCCGCGTTCGTCGAGCGTCGCCGCCTTCAACTGCAGGCGCACCAGGTCTTTTACCGCGATCTCTGGCCCAACCTTCGTCCAGTCGTCCCCACGCGCCATGTGCGCGCCCACCGGCGAAAAAATGTCGCGCCCATGAAACGTCGACGACAACTTCGTGCCAATCATCCACTCCGGATTCGTAATCTCGCGCACCGCCTCAATCCCGTCGCGCTGCTCCACCAGCGTCAGCAGCCCGTTGTCCGGCAGCACAAACCATTGCCCACGCTTCGATCGCGCCACAATCGCCTTCCGCGTGCTTCCCACCGTGGGATCGATCACCACCACAAACACCGTGCCCGCCGGAAAGTACGGCGTCGCGCCATAGAGAAATCGTGCTCCGTCGAGAATCGAAAACGGCGTTACCTGGTGCGTCAAATCCACAATGCGCACGTCGGGCATGATCGAATACATCACGCCGCGGCACAGCGCGACCGAATCGTCGACCACCCCAAAATCCGTCATAAACACAATCGTCGGCGGATATTTCTGCTCCGCGGCGCCGGGTGCCCCATTCCTGCCCTGAGCGGAGCCGAAGGGTCTCGCGTCCTTTGCGAGAAGTGGGGACTCCGACCACGCCCGCGGACCCGCCGCTAGCGAGAACAGAACCAATATGCAAATAACAAACGGCCTGAAATTGCCTCGCAATGTCGTTCCCCCCCTTGAGATAAATCGTGCTGCCCCGAATTTGCAGGCCGCAATTCTAAACGAAACCCAACCACCCAAGCCAAGCGTCGCGCCCTGCGCATGGAGAAGTCTATAATGCTGCTGCAAGCCAATTCCCGGAGGCCATAATGCCGCAAGTCATCCCCGAGAAATATCTCGATCTATTTCAGAAGCGGGCTTTTGCCAGCCTGGGGACGCTGATGCCCGACGGCCGCCCGCAAGTCACGCCCGTGTGGTGCGATTTTGACGGCGAACACGTCATCTTCAATTCCGCCAAGGGACGCCAGAAAGACCGCAACGTGCGCCGCGATCCCCGCGTTTCGATGGCCATCATCGATCCCGAGAATCCTTATCGCTACATCGAAATCCGCGGCCGCGTGGTCGAAATCACCGAAGACGGCGCCGACGCCCAGATCAACAAGCTGGCCAAGAAGTATCTCGGCGTCGACAAATATCCCTACGGCCAGCCCGGCGAAGTCCGCGTAATCTACAAAATCAAACCCGAGCACACCCAGGTCATGGGTTAGCCGAGCCGTGGCGGATCGGGTAAAGGTGTGCTCGCGCGATCGCATCGCCGGAGCCGTCTTCGTGTTGGTCGTGGTGATCGTGCAAACCCGCTGGATGGGCGTAGCCGCTACTCTCCTTAGCGTGGGTTTGGTCGTGGCTTATGTATTCTGGATCGCGTCCCGCTGGAAGAACGATCCCGTCTCGGTCCTGCCCATGTATCTGCTCGCCATTGCTATCCAGTGCTTGCACTTCGCCGAGGAATATCTGACCGGCTTCCAGCGCCAGTTCCCCAAGCTGATGGGATACGAGTGGAGCGATGCGCGTTTTGTGGCCTTCAATATGGCATGGCTTGCCCTGTTTGTACTTGCAGCGCTGGGTGTTTATTGGCGCGTTTCGCTCGCCTACCTCCTAGTGCTCTTCCTCGCTCTGGCGGGAGGGCTGGGCAACGGTGCCGGCCACCTACTCCTGAGCGCAATGCAGGGAAGGTATTTCCCTGGACTAGTCACGGCTCCCCTTTGCCTGTTGGCAGGCATCGGATTACTCGCCCGGCTGTTCGGCCAAACCCATATGCGGCAAGCGGAACAGGAGAATGACCAGTGAATAAACGCACGGTGGCTTTCGCAAAACGTACAAAGCACGTTGAATACTCGGGCACGCTCCTGGGCGAGGGACGCTAATTCACACCTACAACCTCTGCTTCCTCGGCTTCGGCAATGTCAACCGCACGCTCGTCGAACTCTTGCGCGACCGCGAATCCGACCTCCGCGCCCGCTACGGAATTTCTTTCCGCATCACCGGCATCGCCTCCCGCCGTCTAGGCTGGCTCGCCGACCCCAACGGATTAGACACGACTACTGTTCTTTGCCCGAATTCAGATCGGGAGGGGCACGGCTTTAGCCGTGCCGAAAGGGCCTCTGAAAAAGACGGGCTTCAGCCCCTGAGGTCGCTTGACGTTGAAACCTGGCTCTCCGCAGCACATTGCGACGTCCTTTTCGAAGCCACCTCCCTCAACGTCGCCACCGGCCAGCCCGCCGTCGATCACATCCGCGCCACCCTCCATCACGGAGCCCACGCCATCACCGCCAACAAAGGACCCATCGTCCACGCCTACCGCGAGCTCCGCGATCTCGCCACCGCCCGCGGCAAGCGCTTCCTCTTCGAATCCACGGTCATGGACGGCGTCCCCATCTTTTCTTTTTTCGATCAGCTCCCCGTCATCCATCTCCACGGATTCCACGGCATCCTGAATTCCACCACCAACGTCATGCTCACGGAAATGGAAAACGGCCTCACCTTCGACGAGTCCTTGAAGAAAGCCCAATCCCTCGGCATCGCCGAAACCGACGCCACCCACGACATCGACGCCTGGGACGCCGCCGTAAAAACCGCCGCCCTCATCACCGTCCTGATGGATGTCCCAATAAAGTTGGAAGAGATCAACCGCGAAGGAATCCGCAACCTGAGCGCCCAAGCCGTCCAGGCCGCAAAAAAAG
Organism: Candidatus Sulfotelmatobacter sp.; assembly: GCA_035272245.1. Lineage (GTDB taxonomy): Bacteria > Acidobacteriota > Terriglobia > Terriglobales > Acidobacteriaceae > Sulfotelmatobacter. The sequence continues at coordinate 4,148 of DATEQW010000042.1, forward strand.
CCGGCCGCCCCTACAAACTAATCTGCCGCGCAAAAAAGACGGAGAAGGGAATTGAAGCCATCGTCCGCCCCGAACAAGTCCCACTCACCGATCCCATGTCGCAAATCGCCGGCACCTCCTCCTACATCTATTTCGAAACCGACATCTTCCCCGGCATCGCCCTCACCGAAGAAAATCCCGGCCTGTACGCCACCGCCTACGGCATGCTCGCGGATTTTGTGCGCGCGGTTTCGTAATCGTGTTTCGATAATTGAAAACTTGCTGCAATGCGAATGTCGATTTCACACGGACCGTTCCTGGAAAGCTCCGCGTCCGAAGGACGCTTGATAGTAGCCCGGCGTTTCAACGCCGGGTAAGCTGACCTACAGCGGAACCCGTCCCGTAGGGACGGCTGAACCCTCGCGGAGTCCCCATGGCGCACACCTACGTTTCAGAACTAATCCACTGCGTGTTCTCCACCAAACAACGCCGCAATCTAATTTCGGCGGAGGTACAACAGCAGCTTTGGGAATTTCTTGGCGGCATAGCCCGCAAAAATGGCTTCAAAGCTCTCATTGTGGGCGGAACGGAAAACCATGTGCACATGCTCTTGTCTCTGCCCGCAACGATGCCGCCTGCGAAGGCGATGCAATTGATGAAAGGAGCGTCGTCCCATTGGATGAACGAAAAATTCATGGCAGACTTCGCGTGGCAGGAGGGATACGGCGCGTTTACCGTCGGCGTATCGCAGAAAAGCGACACGATTGCATACATTCAAAGACAAGCAGAGCATCATCGCAAGCGTAATTTCGAGGAAGAGTTTCTGGCGTTTTTGAAAAAGAACGGTATTGATTACGATCCGCAACACGTCTGGGGATAAAAAGTTGATTGGTCGGATGCTCGCTTGCGCGTGCGTCCTTCGGACGCTTTCCCGCCAAGGCCTCACAACGGTGGCGTCTCCAGCGTTGGGATTGGGTTATTCTTACAGTTGGCAGCTCGGCTGCCGAAAAACCAGGCAGGCGAACGTTAATGGACGAGGGTTCTGAAAAACTAGCATTACTAGACCGATCTGAGTACTTGTACCTTCGCCAGATCACCGAACCGCGCGACAACTCGCTGCGAATCGTTGTGCAAGAGGCAATTGGAAACCGCGCGAAAGCTCCAGCCGGGGTTCAGGGAATACCGAAAGCGATCCTTTCAGGCGCGGCCCCGATCGAATCGACAGGAACGTGCAAGACATTTGTGCTTCATTGGCCGCGGTACGTAGCCTATCTCGTCACAGAGGAGGCGGTTGGATCTTGCGGAGTGCGTGGAGACGAGGTTTTCATTGGCAGGTTCTTCCGCACGTACGAAAAATCGCACCTACTCGACCACATCGCACGCGACACCGGCGGTCACTTCAAACCCTTTCGCCACTACAAGATCATATGCCTCAACCATCTCATCGACGTGGTTTCAACGTTCGCCCCAGAGATAGAAGTCATCGAGGGCAGCGGGCCAAAACCATCTCGACATCCTGTTCAATGAATCAACCGGAGTATTAGAAATAACTACGACCATGCCAATCACCGAAACCCTCGCCCCCGCCCTCGACCTCACCTACATCCGCGCCCAATTCCCCTCACTCGCCCAAACCGTCAACGGACATCCCGCCGTCTTTCTTGACGGCCCTGGCGGTACGCAAGTTCCGCAGCGCGTCATCGATGCCATCTCCAACTACCTGCGCCGCGACAACGCCAACACCTGCGGCGCCTACTCCACCAGCCGCCACACCGACGCCATGCTCGCCGACGCCCGCGCCGCCATGGCCCACTTCCTCCACTGCGCCGCCGACGAGATCGTCTTCGGCCCCAACATGACCAGCCTTACCTACATGATGTCCCGCGCCATCGGCCGCGATCTCGGCCCCGGCGACGAAATCCTGGTCACCCGCCTCGACCACGACGCCAACGTCTCCCCCTGGCTCGCCCTCGAAGAAAAAGGCGTCACCATCCGCTGGGCCGAGATTCACCGGGAAGATTGCACTCTCGATGTCGAGGATCTCGCCGCCAAGCTCAACAAGAAAACGAAACTGGTAGCCATCGGCTACGCCTCCAACGCCGTCGGCACCATCAATCCTGTAAAAGAAATCGTCCGCCTCGCGCACTCCGCCGGCGTCCTCGCCTATGTCGATGCCGTCCACTACGGTCCGCACGGCCTGATCGACGTCGCCGCGCTCGATTGTGATTTCCTCGTCTGCTCCACCTACAAATTCTTCGGCCCGCACATGGGCGTTCTCTTCGGCAAGCGCGAGCATCTCGCACGTCTGCGTCCCTACAAAGTTCGCCCCCTCATCGACGCCGTCCCCAACCGCTGGGAGTGGGGCACGCTCAACCACGAATGCATCGCCGGCATCACCGCCTGTGTCGATTACCTCGCTGACCTCGGCCGCCACTCGCTAATAAATGTGGGGACAGCCGCCCCCGGCTGTCCGTCGGGCGAAGCCCGATCTCTAACCACATCCCGCCGCGCCGCCATCGTCGCCGCCTTCGAAGCCATTCACCGCCACGAGCGCAGATTGATGGAGCGCCTCATCGCCGGTATTTCCGAAATTCAAAAAATAAAGATCTACGGCATCACCGATCCCTCGTGCTTCGACTGGCGCTGCCCCACGCTCGCCGTCCGCGTCGTGAATCAGAACGAAAACCAAACTCCCCTCGCCCTCGCCACCAAACTCGGCGACCGCGGCTTCTTCACATGGGACGGGAACTACTACGCTCTGAACCTCACCGAACAACTCGACGTGGAAAAATCCGGCGGCTTCCTCCGTATCGGCCTCGTTCACTACAACACCGCCGGAGAAGTCGATCGCCTGCTCGCCGCGCTCCGAGAAATTGTGGAAGCTTAGAACTGGCTGGGGAATGAGATGGGGTGCCCCATGTCTCGTCTTTTGCGAGACATGGGATTCCGCAGGCCCTTCTATCTGGGATGTGGAAAAGAAACCGCGGCGTGGCGCGACTGTGGAAGAGCGGCGCTTCGGCGCCGCGTCAAGCTCAAATAAGGATGCGGGCTTTAGCCCCTGAGGAGTTCTCCCTCCCAAACACAACAGCCCGGGAGCAATCCCAGGCTGAGAAGATCACCGCTCCACCGTGCCGAACCCACGCGTCGAGAGGAGCAATCAATTTTCGCGAGCAGTTTACGGCCAGCGCTTCGCCGTGTCGTCCCAACCCGCCGCCCGCACCGGCTGCGCCGCCACCACGGGCGCCGATGGAATGCGAATGGGAGCCTGCGGTCCGTTCACCGCCTGAGCCATCGGCTTCACCATGTCGGAGTTTATTTCCTTTTCTTCGGAGAGCAACGGAGCCACCAGCCGCAACGCTTCCACTTCCTTCTCCAGCCGGGTCAACTCCATTTCCTTCTGCCTCAGAACCTCATAAACATTCTTCATAAGCTTGGGTACCTGCGAGTCATCGTTTATGCAGCTTTTCTCGCACTTTAGCAGACTTACCCGCATTGTCAAGCCATTAAACGCGCGCCCTGTTGCCTCCCGAGCGCCAGTCTTCTTTCCTGCAAACCCGTTAAATCCCTTATCCGGCGCGGCTTTCGCCCGATATTCACAACCTCCACTCGACCGCAAGAAGCTGCAGTTCCCATCCTGCGTCACCCCATGTCGCCAAACCCGCCCAGTCCCCCAAATCGCGCAAATCTATTGTCGGGGTTGCACAAAATCCTGTCACCCGCCTGTGGACGACCTGCACTCGATTGAAAATAAGCCACATAAAGTCGCGTTCTTTTCGTTGACTCAAAATTTAAAAGGAGTACAACAAGATCGTTCTTTGACAGTTTCTTAAGTTTTTCCGGTTGGTGCGGCGTCCGGGGCTCAAGCTGAGTCACTCTCCACATTGCAAAATGCGGAGGGAAGGCAAGTAAGGGTCTATAGCAAAGCGCTGGTCGAGGAGAACGAGAAGCCCAGTCGAAGGCAGGATAGAGTTCCGAGGCGTTGAGTAGGTTTATCCGGTTGGCGGTGAGCCCGGAGCCCGAGTGAAGATCGCGTGCAGAGCACCCGCAAGGGAAGCGGCACAGCAGGTCAAGCGAGGGTCTAACGCGAGCTACTGGCCGAGACGAATGGACTCAACACCACCTCGGAACTCTTAGTTTTTTTGAAGGCAGTTCTCGGTTCTCAGTTTCTGAATTCCCTGCTCGTCCCTTGGCATGGCCTCCGCCCTAACTGAGACCTGAGACCTGAGAACTAAGAACTGAGAACTGAGAACTAAGAACTGAGACTTACTTCTTCCTCGCCACAATCACCCACACCGTTCCTCGTCCCTCGCAAAACCGACAACTTTCCTGCCCTAAGGATTTTCCCGTTCCCCGGCACTCCAGGCAGCTGGCCACCATATGCAACTCCTGCAGCGAATTCTCCGGCAGCTTCGCCGGATCCTTGAATAACTCAGCATGATGGTAGTCGCGCAGCCAGAAGACCAGCTTGCCTTCCAGATTCTCGCGATCTTTCGCGCTCAGCTGTGCGCACCGCTGCGGCCACCATTCGGGAATGCAGCCGTAGCAAATCAGTTCGCCGGCATCAAACAGCGCCCCAGGATCGGTTCGCCGAAGAAACTTCTTGCACCACGAACAGTCACTGACCCCCAGCAAGCCGAAGGCGTCCTTTAGTCTGGCGATCTCCAGCGCTTGCCGCGCCAGCACCTCTTCTACATTTGTCTCGAGTTTGTCGGGCATCGGCTGGTTCCTGAAGCTACCACTCTTGGTTCAGGATATACCGTTCGCGCTCGGAAGATCAGCGTTGGGAATCACACATCTCGAACCGACCAGATCATTTCTCCGAGAAACCAGAAACCAGAAACTGGAAACTGGAAACTGGAAACTGCCCACTGACCACTGCCTCCTAATCCACGTGCTCGCCCAGTTCGAACGATTCTTCCGCCATCGGCAGCACGTCCCGTTCGCCGGCTACCCACACATAAATCGTCGGCAGCAAAAAGACGCTCATGACCAGTGCCGCGATCAGTCCTCCCACGATCACGATCGCGAACGGCCGCTGTGAGTCCGAACCGATCGCGTGCGACAGTGCCGCCGGCAGCAATCCCAGCGTCGCCACCAGCATCGTCATCATAATCGGACGCAGTCGCAGCACCGCCCCTTCCACCGCCGCGTCCTCCACCGTGAATCGCCGTGCGCGCAGTTGGTTGATGTATTCCAGCATGATCACTCCCGTCTGCACCGACACGCCAAACAGCGCCAGAAATCCCACGCCAGAAGAAACGCTGAAATTCGTGCCTGTGAACCACAGCGCCAGCAACCCTCCAATGGGCGCGATCGCAACATTCACCATAATCAGCAGCGCCCATTTGAGCGACTTGAACATCGTGTAAAGAAGAATGAAGATAATCAGAATCGTAATGGGCAACACGATCAGCAACCGTGCGTTGGCTCTCTTCTGGCTGGCGTATTCGCCCTCCCACCGGAAGCTGTACCCGATGGGCAGTTTCACCTGTTCATTTACTTTCTTGATCGCCTCTTCCACCGTGCTGCCGAGGTCACGCCCGCGAACGCTGTACTTGATGGCGATATAGCGCTGGTTGCCCTCGCGATAGATTTCCGAGCCGCCATCCGCTTCGGTGATCTTGCACAGCTGCGCCAGAGACACGCGCTCTCCACTTGGCGATAGCAATCGAATATTCTCAATCGCCTCCTGCGTATTCCGATATTGCGGCAGATACCGCAACGTGAGGTCGTACCGCGCCTCGCCCTTGAGCACCTGCGTCAGCGCATTCCCTCCCACCGCCGTCTGCACCGCATCCTGCACGTCGGCCACATTGATCTGATAACGCGCCGCCGCCGCCCGGTCCACCGTCACATTCAAATTCGGCTGGCCCAGCACCCGAAACACTCCAAGATCCTCAATACCCTTGATCTTGGACAACACATTCACCACCTCGTCGCTCTTTTGCTCGAGCACCTTAAGGTCGTCGCCGAAAACTTTCGTAGCCAGTGCGCCCTTGACTCCGCTTACTGCCTCTTCCATGTTGTCTTCGATCGGCTGTGAAAATCCCCACACCGCGCCCGGAATCTTATCCAGTTCGCGCTGCATGGCCGCAATCAATTCGTCCTTATCCTGGTGAAATACCGGCCGCCACTCTTCTTTGGGCTTGAGATCGACGAAGAATTCGACATTAAAGAAACCCGTCGTATCGGTCCCGTCATCCGGCCGCCCCGTTTGGCTCGTGCACTGCGGAACTTCCGGAAAAGAACAAAGGATGACCCGCGCTTGATTCGCTACCCTTATCCCCTCGTCCGGACCGGTGCTCGGCGCCAACGTTCCCCGCACCCACAACGCTCCTTCATCCAGGTGAGGCAGGAATTCGGAACCGATGGCACCGCTGAAGGCTAGATAATTTCCTACCAGCACCATCACCAAAACTACGCCGATCGTGACTGCCCGATGGCGAATGGCCCACCTCACCGCAACCCGATAGCGCTCAATCAGAAAATGCATCACCGGGTTGCTCCACTCGCTAGCTCCCTTGGCGAAGGCAAAACTCGCCAGTACCGGCGCAATCAAGATTGAGAACACCAAAGCCCCAAGCAGCGCGAATGCCACGGTCCAAGCCATGGGATGAAAGAGCCTACCCTCCACCCGCTCCAGCGTGAAGATGGGCAAATACGCCGTAATAATGATGGCGATCGCATAAAACACCGGACGCTGCACTTCGTGCGACGCTTCGCTGATTCTTTCGCTCGGCGTTTTGCCGTCCTCGGCTTTGTATCCCAGATGGCGCACGATGTTTTCCACCATCACCACCGCGCCATCCACCACCATGCCGAAATCCAGCGCGCCCAGGGACAACAGGTTTGCGGGAATATGTCTCAGGTCCAAACAGATCGAGGCGAACAATAGCGAGAAGGGAATTGTCGCCGCCACGATCAGCGCCCCTCGAATATTCCCCAGAAACAAAAACAGAATGATCGAGACCAGGATCATTCCTTCCGTCAGGTTATGCAGCACGGTATGACTGGTGAAGTGAACCAGATCGCTGCGATCGATAAATGGAACAATCTTCACCCCCGGCGGCAGGATGTGATCGTTCATCTCCGCCACTTTCGCATGAATCCCTTGCAGCGCCGTATCCGCCGCCGCGCCTTTCCGCAACAGCACGATGCCTGACACCACATCGTCGTTATCAATAATCTTTCCGTCTTCCCGGTGAATCGCTTTGGCAAACTGCCCCAGCCGGATCTTCGGCCCCTGCGAAACCACCGCAATGTCCTTGATCCGGAGCGGCGTGCCATTTTTCGTCAGGATGACCGTCTCCGCAATATCCTGCGACCGGTCCACCAATCCAACAGCGCGCACATTGATCTGCTGCAGTCCTTCCTGTATGAAGCTGCCGCCTGCGTTCGTATTGTTATTGGTGAGTTGCTGCTCAATCTGTGCCAGGCTCAATCCGTACGCCACAAGCTTGTTCGGATCGACCCGCACCTGATATTCCCGCGTAGGTCCGCCGAAGCTCGAAACGTCGACAACATCCGGCACCGCTTTGAAATTCTTTTCTACAACCCAGTCTTCAATCGACTTCAGCTCCATCGGGTCATATGCCGGATTCGTGCTGCGCAGCGTGAAAAAATAAATCTGTCCGACCGGGCTCCAGTCCGTTCCCATCTGCGGCACAACATTCGGCGGCAGCGTAACCTGACTCAGTCGCTCCAGCACCCGCTCCCGGTTCCAGTCGTTGTCCGATTCGTCATCAAAAATCAGCTTCAGGTCCGAGAGCCCGAACAGCGAGAACGATCGCAGATGCACCACGTGCGGAATCCCATTCATCACGATTTCCAGCGGAATCGTAACCTGCTGCTCGATCTGCTCCGCCGAAATTCCCGGCCACTGCGTGATCACCTCCACATAGTTGTCCGCCACGTCGGGGTAAGCCTCAATCGGAAGATCACGGAATGCGACAATACCCCCCGCAAAAAGGATCAGCGCAAACGCCAGCACCAGCAATCGGTTGTTCAGAGCAAAATCAACGACTCTGCGAATCATCTATTGCTCCACCGTGTTTTGCAGTTGCAGAGCGTTCGAAACCACCTGATCTCCCGGTTTCATTCCGGAAACCACTGCTTGCATGTTGTTGGGCAGTGTCTTTCCCGTAACCACTTCCCGGCGCTTGAAGTGTCCCGCGCCTAGCGGCGCATATACCCACTCGCGGTCATGCAAGTGGAGAATCGCAGTCGTCGGAATCGCCGCATACGTCTCCGTCCGCTTGCCATAAAAAGTCGCCGTCACAAACATTCCCACGCGCATGGTTCCCGGATTCGCTACCTCAAGCCGCACCTTCGCCGTTCGTATGTTGGGGTCGAGCACCGGCAGGATGTTATCGATCCGCCCTTTGAATACTTGATTCGGATAGGCGTTCAAGTGAAGATCGGCGTACTCACCCACGTGAACGGCATCCAGATCGTTCTCGTAAACGTCGCAGACGATCCATACATAAGAAAGATCGGAAATCGTAAAAGGATTCGGTGATCCCAGCCCCTGCACGCCCGACGCGTTCGTAACCTGCTGGTCGGTAATGATTCCCGAGATCGGCGCAACGATATCGATAACCGCCGAAGGATTATCTTTGTTGATGCCCAGCGTACGCAGTTGCTCTTTCGCAGCGTCCAAATCCGCCAGCGCATCTTTCGCGACGTCTTCCGCCTGCTCCACAGCGCTCTTGGCGACCGCGCCTTTTTCGTAAAGGGTCTTCTGTCGCTCCAGTTGCAAGCGCGCCAAAAGTTCGTCGTTCACCGCTTTGCGATACGTCTGGTAAGCGCCGGAAACATCATTGCTCTGCACTCGCAGCAGCAATTGTCCCTTGGTTACGATGTCCCCGAGCCTCGCTTTGATCTCCACTACTCGTCCTGCGGCCAGCGAAATCACCGGCACGGCACGCGCAATATCCGGCTGCACTACGCCAGTCACGTTCAGAGCCGGCGCCGCCTTGTATTCCACCGCCGTCGCCAACGGAAACAGCTCCGGATGATCGACCTTGAAATTGTTCGCGTCTAGGTCCGCCTGAACATTCGCCGGAGGCGGCGCCTCGGCCTTCGGATCCGCCTTGCCTTCATTGCATCCCGCAAGTGCCGCCGCCAGAACCAAACACAATGCAACTCCGCCCAGACGCGCGGGTCCGGATCCCAACCCCAGTCGCGAAGCGACGGCATTCATTAGCGCCCCACGTAAGTCCGGGGGAAGCCCCATCGTCAAGAGAGTCCCTTTAGGGACCGCACAGCAGCTCCGTCGTTTCTTCATTGCACAACCTCTTTGCCCACGGCCTGGTTCAATTGCGCCGCGGCCGTCAAATACGAACCCACCAGATTCACGTAATTCAACTCCACACTGCGGTAATCGCTCTCCGCGTTCAGAAAATCCAGCAGCGAAGCTCCGCCGTGCTGGTATGAAAACAAAATCGTGTCCCGTACCCGTACCGCCTGCGCCAGATACTTCTGCTTGTAAGGACGCAGCAAAATTACATTACTGTTCAACGTGGCATACGCCGAATCCACATCGCTGAATACCTGCGCCTCGGCCGCATCGCGCAGCTTCTCGTTACGTGTAATGTCCAGCTTGGTATGCAGCTTGTTTCCCTGGTTGCGATCGAAAATGCGCAGCGGGATACTCACGTCGACGCCAAAATAAAGATCAATCGGAGGATTCCGCCCCATGTCAAAGCTGAACGTCGGATCCGTCGATCCGTTCGCTACCGCCAGCTTGTAGTCCGTCTGCGCCTTGTCCACCGCCTCCACCGCCGCCTTCAAATCCGGACGGTTATCCAGCGCGATCTGCCGGTACGCCTCCAGCGGATCGATCTGATCGTTGAAATCAAACGCGCCCACCAGATCGAACTGCTCCACCGGCGTGCGGTCGTTCAACAGCATCAGCATCTGAATCTTCGCCGTCCGTAAATTGACGATCGCCGTCTGCACGTCGGATTCGTACTGCACCCTCTGCAATTCCAGCCGGTCCAGATCGATCTGCGCAATGTCTCCCGCCTGAAATCGGTCACTGCTGATCTTCAGGACCTTGTCGTAGTACTCCAGATTGTCTTTCGAAACCTGCAACACCGCCTTGGCCTGCAGCGTCTGCACAAACGCGCTGCGCAAGCTGAACAACAGCCCTCGCTCCAGATCGCTTTGTTGAGAAACCGCAATCGCTGTCCCTTCCTTCGCACTTTCCGTCCGCAATTCCCGCTTGTGCGCCCGCTCGTGCAAATAGCTCACGGTCGCCGAAGGCAGCCAGTACGCAAAGGGTCCGTGCGAGGGCCCGCCATTGAATGGATCGATCTGATCGGCCAACAGCGTCAAGTTCGGATTCGGCCGCAGATGCGCCGTAATCTCGTCCGCCTGGAATTCGCTGATATTCAACTTCCCCGCCAGCAACGTCGGATTATTCAACTCCAGCCGGTCTTTTACCTGTTCCCATGTCCACGCTTGTGGCGGAGCCTGCGGCGGCGTCGGCGCAGCCTGCGCCCCGGCCAGAACCGCGGCACAACCAAGCGCGATCAACACGCCACAACTCCTCCGCAATCTTCTTCGCATCAATGACTCCACAAATCTCGACCTCACAAATGTCTCCGAACTCTTGAAGCCGCGGCGGAGATGTAACGCAGTGCGTCCTTCAGCAAAGCGTCGCTCCAAAAACACACCCGGAAATGAGTATCTAGGCTCGCCCGTAAGGATTCTCTAAAGATCAGAATCCTCGCTGCGGATTTATTGCTGCATCCGATCAGCGATTCAACCAGCGATGAATTAACAATGATGAGTTAACTGGGACTCGGCAAACTACCCAAGGAGGGAACTAGGAGGAGCGCGCCCTGTACGCAAAACGCAAGGCCTCGCCGGTGGTGCCAAATACGAAACACAAACTTCAAGCAGTCCCTCTTCCAGCTCAGGGAACTGCGCCGCACTCGCCGCCAGCGCCGGAGATCCCTGCAGCCGGTTTACCCACGCTGAGTGCCTTTCGCTCGCGGCCTGTAATACCGTGCGCTTGCTCGAGGCCGACTCTTCCATCTCGGCCCGCATCGCGTGCAGATCATCCGTGGCTGAGATCACCGGGAACAGCAGTACGACCACGCATCCCAGCGCCAGCAAACACTGCAACGCCGTCACCCTGCGCGCCACTCGCGCTCCCGCGCCCCGCTGCCACAGCCAATAGGCCGGCAATAGTAGCAACAGCCACACGAGATTGAGCAGCAACTCCATACACGGTGAATCGATCTACAACCCAGCGGCTAGTCTTTCAAAAATCTCAAATTCAAGTCAACATGACCATCGTACCAGCATCCTAGAGTTGTCAGTTGCTAGTGTTCAGTGATCAGTAAGACCAATTCTCCGCCGCTCGCTAAACTGCGCACTGACCACTGATCACCGCCCACTTTCTTACGGTCCCACCACCACCTGCAGCGGCCCCGGTGTCTGCAGCCGCTGGTGGTAGATTGCATTCCGCTTCGCCACTTCACCTGCCACGTTGACATAGATCACATACGCACCATGCGGTAGCGTCTCGCCAAATGACAACGCCATGCGTTCCGTTCCGCGCTTCAGCGGAAAGTGTTGATATCCAATCTCCGTCGCCCGCCCATTCTCCGCCACCGCCTTCACGTCAAATGTCAGATCAATGTCGTCCGCCGTGGTGTTCGAAACTTCCACGCTACCCTCAATCCGGCTCACGTTCACCCGCGGAGGATTTTTCCACGCCAGCGTGATCGCTTCCACCACTTTGATGACGAATCCCCTCTGCACCGCCTGTTGCGGTTGTCCGCCATCTTTCACCGAAACCACAAACTGAAATTCTCCCGCCCGCTCCGCCGCTCCGTGCAATACTCCGTTATCTTCCAGTCGGATCCCGGGCGGCAACGCGCCACTCTGCACCCGCCAATGCAGCCCCGGCACATAATTACCCCGCCCGTGAAAATTCACCTGATACTGTCCCTGCGGATACGTCGTCGGCAACTCCGTCGGCTCAATCACCAGCCCCTCATCCGCACTCTTCCCCGGTGCGGAGGAGTCCGGTGCCGCTTGCGCTTGCCCGAACCCCGCCCCGCTCATCGCAACCGCGACCAGGCACACAAAAACTCGCTGTCCGACCTTCATCATCCTGAAATCCCCCAAGCTAATCACCCCCCCAAGCTCTGTCATCCTGAGCGAAGCGAAGGACCTATGCACTTTACCGACGCCAACCATCAACCCGCGTGCTGGTCCCGCTCCTTGGAGTCTTCCAATCACTCTCCACTCTACCGGAACCCTCCCCACTCCCGCACACTTGCCCACCGCCAGCCTCGCGTTCGTTCCCCCCTAGGATGCCGAAACCTCCACCCTAAGCCCTCCAAAACCAGCCCTCCCTTCCGGAATGTAAAGTTCTGTATATATTGCACTTGCAAAATATTTTTCTTCCGCTGGCGCTACTTATTTTCATGGTTCGGGTTCAAGGCAACTGAAACGACTTGTGCTAACCTCAGAGTCAATAGTGACCCGATCCGCGCTCGATTCAACCCAGGGGGAAGTTATGTCAGCACGCAACGCCATCGTCCTGCTCCTCGCACTCTCCACACTCCTATTTCTTGCCGGCTGCGGCAGCAGTTCCAATAAATCTACACCGCCTCCCACTGGCGGTTTTACCGCTTCCAATTTTAATGGCACCTACGTCTTTTCGTTTTCAGGTACCGACGTCACCAGTAGTAGCACCGCGTCAAGCGCGAGTTTTTTTGCAGTCGTCGGTACGCTTAGCGCTAATGGTAGCGGCGCCCTGACCGCAACCATGGATATCAACGATCCCGAGCTGGCGGCGGCGGTGAACTCGACTACCACGAACGTCTTCACCGGCGTGACTGGCAGCGGAAATTACAAAGTCACCTCAGATGGCCGCGGCACCGGCACGGTCACTGTATCGGTAAATGGCACGAGTGTGCCCCTCGGCATCGATTTCGTTCTGTCCTCCAATTCCGGCGGATTGATCACCCGATTCGATCAGTTCGGAACCGGCAGCGGCAGCTTCGATCTGCAAGCCTCCGGCATCACCCAGAGCAACCTCGTAGGTTCCTATTCCTTCGGTGTCAACGGCATCGATTCGACCGGCAATCCGCTTGGAACCGTGGGTTCGATCACCCTCGACGCCTCCGGCAACGCCACCGGTACGGAAGATCTTAATGACAATGGAAGCTCGTCAAACCTGACGGCTCTCGCGCTGGCAAGTCCCAGTGCGCTTACCGTCGGCTCACCGTCTGGGGTGCTTAACCTTACCGCCTCAGCAGGATTACTCAGCAGTTTTACCTTCGATGCCTGGGTCATCGATGCATCGCACATCAAACTGATCGAAACCGATTCGACCGCCGTGCTCGCTGGCGACGCCTTTGTCTCCACCGGCCAAACCTCCTTTCCCTCCGGTGCACTCGCTTTCACAATGTCCGGCGGTAACAGTACCATCGGACCGTTCGTGACTGGTGGCTTGCTCACTTCTGATGGCACCAGCGCCATTAGCAGCGGAACTGAGGACGTTAACGCAGGCGGCAGCATTGCCAACTCGCCCAGCGTGACCGGCAGCTTCACCTCGGCGAGTGGTCGCACCGAGCTCACCCTAAGCGGCATCTACAACATCGTTGGCGGCACGGTAGCTAACAACACATATAGTTTTGCCGCATATCCCTATAACGGCGGTATCGAACTGCTGGAAATCGACAGCGCTGGCGCTGGCGACGGAACCCTCGGAGGAGCGGCCTATCCCCAGACTTCCACTTCTCTTGCCGCGTCTCAGGGCTATGGCCTGAACCTCTCCGGAGCCAACTCCAATGGCGAGGTCGACATGATCGCCGAGTTCTCCACCGACTCCAGCGGCGGATTGAGTGGGCTCTACGATGCCAACAACGAGGGTGCCCTCGTTCCCGACGAAAGCCTGGGCAGCGGTGCTACCTACGCGAACAACTCCAACGGGCGCGGCACCATTTCATTCCCTAACCTGCAAACTAACAGCAACAGCGTGCTTGGACAGATCATTCTTACCTTCTACGCGGTGAACAGCTCGACGTTGGTCTTCATCGAAACCGATGCCAACGGCCAGGTCGCAAGCGGGATCCTGGAACAGCAGAGCTCCGCAGGCAGTTCGTCGGCAGCCAGTCCGCACATCGCCGTTGCCCGGCCCATGTTCCATCCGCACGTCGCTCGTCAGAAGAAGAACTAGCTCGCCCACACATCACTCAAACCATCGGGCGCGGCTCACCAGCCGCGCCCACTTTTACCTCTCCGGTCCATCCGCCCGTCCTCTTCGTGACCTTAGTTACCTTTAATGAATGACCCCTCATCAAGCACAATCTCTCCAGACTTACGTCCAGATCGCGGGAGAACCAGAGTGCTCTGCCAACGCTTTCTTCGTGTCTTCATATTCGTGCTCCTCGCCGCCTCGCTGGCGCCCGCACGCGATCTCGCATTAGTCTCAAATAAATCCAACGCCGTGGGCGCGATCACCGTTGCCGATCTGGTCAAGGTTTGCAAGGCTCAGACCAATCGCTGGCCCGACGGCAAACCCGTCACCTTTGTTATGCGCTCGCCCTCCGCGCCCGAGATGAAGGTCGTTCTCGAAAAGCTCTACGGCATGTCGGAGAGCGAACTCAGCAGTCTCATCGTTTCGTCCAATCATGCCCGCGCCAATCACCCGGCCATTCTGGTCGCCACTTCCGATGAAGAACTTGTGAACGCGGTGGCCTCCACTCCCGGAGCCGTTGGCGTCGTGGATGTGTACTCCATCAACAGCAGTGTTGCGGTCGTCAAGGTCGGGGGCAAACTTCCCCTCGAACCCGGCTACCTGCTGCACGGTAACTAGAAAGGATCAGTGATCGGTGGTAAGTGGCCAGAAAAAATCAGGATTTGTTGCTGACCACCGACCACTAGCCACTGACCACTGAAACATGGCAGCTCCCGGAAAAAAAACCGCGCCCGCGCCCGCTTCGGCTTATGTGCGCCGTTATCCCCGCTTCGCCATCGACGTTCGCCTGCAAGTCCGCATGTTTCAGTCCGGCGAATTCCGCAGTTGCTGGGGACGCTCCACCGAACTTGGCCAGGATGGCATCGGCGCCACTCTCACCGGAGAACTTGAAACCGGCGAAATCGTTTCTCTCGATATCCCTCTACCTCTCAGTCCCTATCCTTTGAAAGTTCGCGCCATCGTTCGCTATCGCCAGGGCCTGCGCTACGGCTTCGAATTTCTCACCCTCGGCGAACCTCAGCGCGAAACCATCCGCCGCGTCTGCGAAATGCTCGCCACGAAACAGTGAACAGTGGCCAGTGTGCAGTGGCCAGAAAATCCGAGCTTTGCCTTTTTACTGACCACTGACCACTGCCCACTTCTTCATTCCACCAAACAGTGACCAGTGGCCAGTGTTTACTGGCCAGAAAATCCGAGCTTTGTCTTTTTACTGACCACTGATCACTGATCACTGCCCACTTTTTCATTCCATTACCTCAGTAACTTTCGAGTAAACCTCTCGCGTTTTACTATCCAGTCTGCTGGGCTTCAGAGGGGGAGCCATCAATGGGTGGTCGTGTCACCCGGTCAGCGCAGTCCCGTGAACTTCTGCGCGCCAAGTCGTTGCACCAGGCGCTCGAGTGCGGAGCGTCGCCCTCCTTTATTCCCACCGGCAGCCCCACCGCCGCGCAGCCATCGTCTCTCTCGTGGAATCCGGCCGAATCGAATCCCAGCGTCACCACCGAGCAGGATCCTCTCGATCTTCGCCGCCAATATCTCGAACAGCTCTTTCAGAACTCTCCCGACTCTCTGATCGTGGTCGACTCTTCTTTTCACGCGCAGGCCGTCAATCGTGAGTTTCAGCGTGTCTTCGGCTACTCCGAAGCGCAAATTCTGTCGCAGCCCATCGATTCCCTGATTCTTCCCACGGATCGCGCCGCCGAAGCCCAATGGATTGCGCAATGTCTGCAGCGTGGCGAACAGCTTTCCCTCGAAACCCAGCGCCGCCATCGCGACGGAACTCTGCTCGATGTCTCTCTTTCCACCGCTCCCTTGATCGTCAACGGCCGCAGCGGAGCTTACTATTTCGTCTATCGCGATATTTCTGATCGTAAGCGCGCCGAAACTTTGAATTCCGCTCTCTTTAACGTTGCCGAGAAAGCCTGCGATACCCAGGATCTGCAGCAGTTCTTCGCCGCCGTCCACGGCATCGTCGATGAACTCATGCCCGCGCGCAATTTCTCCATCGCCATTCACGATCCGGAGTCGCAGCTGCTCAGCTTCCCTTATTTCGTCGATGAGCAGGAACCCGCTCCCGCTCCCGCTCGCGCCGCGCGCGGCCCGGTCGAATATGTTCTTCGCACCGGGGAGCCGCTGCTCTGTACTCCGGAACTCTTGCGGCAAATGCATCAGCGCCGCGAAATCGAACTCGCCGGCCCGTCTCCGCTGTATTGGCTGGGTGTTCCGCTCCGCGCCAATCATTACGTCTTCGGCGCGCTCGTCCTCAAAAGCTACTCCGAAAAAACTCCTCTTCGCGAGCGCGACAAGGAAGTGCTCACTTTAATCTCGCGCCAGTTGGCCGCCACCATCGAGCACAAACGCAACGAGCAGGCTCTGCGTCGCTCTGAAGTTCGCTACCGTTCTCTGGTCCAGACCGCCGTCTACGGAATCTATCGCTCGCGCCTCGAAGGCCAGTTTCTCGACGTCAACCCAGCTCTCATCGGAATGCTGGGCTACAACTCCGCTCTCGAAGTCTTGGCCCTGGACCCACAGAAAGATGTTTTCCTCCATCCGAACGAGTACACCCGCCTGGTCGACGAATTCCGCCGCACCGGCCGCATGGATGGTTTTGAAGCCCGCTGGAAGCGCAAGGATGGATCTGCCATCACCGTCCGCATCAGCGGCCGCGCCGTCGCCACCGAAGACGAGCCCGCCGATGTTCTCGAAGCCATCGCCGAAGACATCACCGAGCGTCGCGTCCTCGAAGATCAATTTCGCCAGTCACAAAAAATGGAAGCAGTCGGCCGTCTCGCCGGAGGCATCGCTCACGACTTCAACAATCTGCTCATGGTCGTCAGCGGCTACACTGAAGTTCTCCTCGATCAGCTCACTCCCGAAAATGCTCTGCATGCCAAGGCCGAAGCCATTCAGCAAGCCTCCGATCGCGCCACCACCCTCACCCGTCAACTTCTCGCCTTCAGCCGCAAGCAGCTTCTCGAACTCAAAGTCATCGACGTCAACGCCATCGTAGCCGATATGGAGCGCCTGCTGCGCCCGCTCATCGGCGAAGATATCGAACTCACCACCAATCTTGCTCCTGCCGTCGGTTGCACTCGCGCCGACGCCGGCCAGCTCGAGCAAGTCATCATGAATCTCGTCGTCAACGCCAAAGACGCCATGCCCAACGGCGGTAAAATCTGCATTCGCACCACCAGCGTTACCCTCGACGAGACCTACCGTCCGGAAAATACTTTCATCAAGCACGGCCCCTACGTCATGATTTCCGTCAGTGACACCGGCCAGGGCATGGACCGTGAAACCCAGGCTCGCATCTTCGAGCCTTTCTTCACCACCAAGGAAAAAGGCAAAGGTACCGGCCTCGGACTTTCCACCGTCTACGGCATCATCAAGCAAAGCGGCGGCTACGTCTTCGTTCAGAGCGAGCCCGGCCGCGGCACCGTCTTCACCATTTATTTCCCGCGCGTCGATGAGCCCTCCGAAGCTCTTGCCGCTCCCACTTCTCTCGCCGCCGTCGGCGGAACTGAAACTATTCTCCTCGTTGAAGACGAAGAGTCCGTTCGCCAGCTTGTTCGCGAGACGCTCGAGTCCCGCGGCTACCACGTTCTCGAAGCCGCCAACGGCAATGCCGCTCTCGCCCTGGCCGCCGCTCACGCCGAAACCATCCACCTCGTCATCACCGACGTCGTTATGCCCGGCCTCAGCGGCCACGAGCTCGTTGAGCAACTTCTCCCTGCGCGCCCCGGCACCAAGGTCCTCTATCTTTCCGGCTACGCCGAAGACGCCTTCGCCAGCCCGCTTCCCGCCGACGGCAAAAAAACTTTCCTGCAAAAGCCTTTCACCCTGCAAAGCCTTTCCCGCAAAGTCCGCGAAGTCCTCGGCCCGCCGGCCAACTAATTCCTCCGACCGTATTGTCATCCTGAGCGAAGCGAAGGACCTCTGTACTTGCCGCCACTATCGATGATTCCGCACCGCGCCCGTGCCGCCTGCGGAACCGAGGAGAGCAGCCCTTTAGCGCCGAGTCACGATAGAGCGACGACCCGATTTTGGGTGGCGCAGCGCCTCAGCGCTGTGATCAAGCTCTCCCTCAGATGCCGGGCTTTAGCCCCCGAGGCCCCCTCCTCGGTGTAAAATTCTCTTCGCAACCGCGACGCCCTTTCTCATCATCCAAGCACGAGAAATCGTTTCGCCTGAATCCGTATTTCGGATCCCGTCATCAGTACAATAAGAACTCTGGAGGAAAAATCATGGCTCATGAATTACCGCCCCTGCCCTACGACTATGCGGCGCTCGAACCCATCATCGACAAGCAGACGATGACCCTGCATCACGACATGCACCACGGTGCCTACGTCAAGAATCTCAACGCAGCCATCGAAAAACATCCCGAGCTGTCCAAGAAGACTGCGGAAGAATTAATCCGCGACTACAACGCCATCCCCGAAGACATTCGCGCCGCGGTCCGCAACAACGGCGGCGGCCACGTCAACCACACCATGTTCTGGAAGATCATGAAGCCCAAAGGCGGCGGCGATCCCACCGGCCCCATCGCCCAGGTCATCACCAAGACTTTCGGCAACTTCAAAGATTTCCAGGCCAAGTTCAACGACGCCGGTGTCAAACAATTCGGCTCCGGATGGGTCTGGCTCGCTGGCAAGCCCGGCGGCGAAGTGCACATTATGAGCACGCCCAATCAGGACAACCCCATTACCCAGGGCCATTTCCCCATCTTCGGCAACGACGTCTGGGAGCACGCCTACTACCTGAAATACAACAACCGCCGCCCGGAATATCTCGCCGCCTGGTGGAACGTCATCAACTGGGACGAAGTCAACGCCCGTTACGAAGCCTTCAAATCCGGCAAAGCACTGCACGAGCCGGCAATGGCGGGCCGCTAACAGAACTGTCATCTTGAGCGTAGTGGCCGCTCCGCCCAGCGGAGCGGCCACGCAGTCGAAGGATCCCTATCCTCCAGCCAATTAGCGGAACCATCTACCTCACCTACGCGTACCATCCTCAGTGCACCTCACGCAACGATCGCGCCGGATAGCCCTATTCCTCGCGCTTTACCTTATCTTTTGCGCGATAGCCGGTAAGTTCGTAGCCGATGGAACTCTTCATCCCGCTCGGCGTCCTCTGACTGCGGAGGAAGAATCCGTCTCGCGCCAGCTTGCTCGCCAGCTTGATTCAGACTTGGCCGATGTCACCATCACTACGCCAGACTCTGTCGTTCTCCGCGCCTGGACAATTCAGCCCCGTCGCAACAACGGCGACGCCGTAATTCTTCTCCACGGCCTCGGTGACAATCGCATTGGCATGACTGGATACGCGCAGATTCTTCTCGCAAACGGCTTCACCCTTCTTCTTCCTGACGCGCGCGCTCACGGTGCCAGCGGTGGCCGACTCGCCACCTATGGTCTACTCGAACGCGATGACATCCATCAGTGGTTTGACTTCATCGCTGCGCGCGATCATCCCCGCTGTATCTTCGGACTCGGTGAATCCATGGGCGCTGCGGAACTCTTGCAATCGCTCGCGGTTGAGCCTCGTTTCTGCGCGGTCGTCGACGAGTCCTCGTTTGCCAGCTTCCACGAGATCGCCTACGATCGTATGGGGCAGCCCTTTCACCTCGGTCCTTGGTTTGGACGCACCCTCCTCCGGCCCGTCATTGAATTTGCTTTCCTCTATGTTCGCTGGAAATATCACCTCGACATGCAACAGGTTTCGCCAGAAGATTCCATCGCCGCCACGAGAGTCCCAGTTCTGCCCATCCACGGAGACATCGATGGCAATATTCCGTTGCGTCACTCTCGTCTCATCCACGCCCGCAATTCCAAGACAGTTCTCTGGCAAGTCCCGGGCGCAGATCACTGCGGCGCCATCGGCGCCGATCCGCACCAATTCGAACAGCGCCTGCTCGGTTGGTTCTCCCAGCACCCCGCAACCGCCGATACAAAACCTGAAACCAGAAACAAGAAACCGGGAACCGAGAACTGAGAACCGAGAACTGAAATCTGCCCACTCCCTTTCTGCATTTCCTGTGCACCCCCTGTGGACAATCCGCCCTCCCTCTTCCCAAAAAAGTTTTTCCCCACCGTTCGCATTCAGTCGAATTCCCGCTCTCCACGCGCCCTAGCCAGCTATCTTCGCCCAACTCCTTGATCCCTTTGCTCCGCGAAAATTTCTTCCCAATATTTTCCTCAACTGCACCAAAAATACTGAATTGACCAAGCAACCTTTCGCTCGTACATTCGTTCTCGCCCTCCGCAAG
This sequence comes from Candidatus Sulfotelmatobacter sp., assembly GCA_035272245.1. Classification (GTDB taxonomy): domain Bacteria; phylum Acidobacteriota; class Terriglobia; order Terriglobales; family Acidobacteriaceae; genus Sulfotelmatobacter. Next base: position 24,622 of record DATEQW010000042.1, read on the forward strand.
AATTTGAACCGCCTCAGCCGAGACTGTCACCGGTATGAGACAAAACGCGGACTTCATTAGCAACGTTCCGTCAACCATCATCCTTCATCATCGAAAGACAAGAGCTGGCCAGCACTCATGAAAGCAACCAATCCATGGATCACCTACCGCACCCGTTTTTTGGTCAAAGCAAAACAACTCACCACCAGCCTCACTTTCACCGACGTCCTCGGCCGTCAGCACTCCGGACGCAAGGGCGACTATCTGGTCGAATCCTCCGATGGTGTTCTCCGCATCGCCCCTCGCCAGATCTTCGAGGATATCTATGTCCCCTTGCTCGCCAGCGAAACTCCCGAGCCGCTTCAAACTCCACAACCGCAAGAAACTCTGACGCCGCAGGAAACACGGCAGCGCCAAACCGCGATCCACTTTCCGCTTCCGGTTCGCAAGTTTCCTCAACCCGACCGCGGATCTCGCAACTCCGCCTCCAACCTTCGCTCTCTCTACGACTAACGCGGGCACGATTCGCGTGGAAGGGATTAGTTCGTATCACGTTTCCGCTTCGGCGATTTTCCCAAACAGAATGGTTCGGGAAGGGCACGACTTCAGTCGTGCCGTCTGCGCCTGCGAAGGAATCGGCTTTAGCCGCTGAGGTAAACCCCACTTCCTTTTGTGAACGCCCGATGAATCCCACTTGTGGAAAACCAATCCCTCATCCCCGCATCAAGCCCGTCATTGCTGGAGATACAACCTGTAGTGTTTCCCTCTTGACAGGCACAATAAGCGGGAGTAACTTTGCAATCCCATAGCTTTGAAATTCGCCTCGCGGGAACGGGGCGGGTTTCGGCAGGTGAACTAGAGAGAGTAGTGAGGACGGGATGGCGCCAGGCCAGAGGTGACCCGGCGCCAGCTCCGTAAAACGAACAAAACAAAGCCTTAACGGCTAGCCCGATCTGGGGCGGGTCCGGGAGCCGGAAGCCCCAAACCGGTCATAGAAAAGTAAAAAGTAAAGTAAAGCAAAGTGCGGTGGCCGTTCCCCGACCCTCCCCCGGGTGAACGACTAGTGAAGGAATTAGCTCAGCTTCATGTTTCCATGACACGCTCGGGAAGGGCACGACTTCAGTCGTACCATCCTAGGCAAAAAGATGTTGGGGCTTTAGCCCCTGTTGCACCGAATTTGAGGAGCCCAGGATGGAAGCTTTAACTCGCCTCGTTACCGATTCGCTGGCCCGGCACGGCTTCGATCGTCCCATCGACCCGCACCGCCTGCAATGGTCTCGCTGGTTCCGTTGCGATTCCCTTCACAGCCTCCTCGTCGTCCCCAGTAAACCCGGCATCTTCGCGATAGCTGAAGAGATTGCGGCGCTCTGCGGGGCGTCTGAGCCCCGCAGCCGCAATCCTGAGCGGAGCGAAGGATCTCCCGCTGCCAATTCCCATGTGGGGACAGCCGCGCTCGGCTGTCCAGCCGAGCAACGCTCGACAACTGTGTTGCCTTTGGGTGGCGCAGCGCTTCAGCGCTGCGATTCTCCCCAGCCAAAGAGCGCGGCTTTAGCCGCTGAGGTCCCGGCCTCAAAGCGTATGCTCGCCGTCCTTCAATTCTCCGAAGACGATGACATGGCCTTCACGCTCGACCGCATGTTTACCCGCATCAATCCCATGCGCGCGCGCCTTTCCTCTGGACGCTGCTTCCTCCGCTTCGTCGTCATCTCAGACCAGGACCAGCGCCGCAGCATCTGCACCGCTCTCAATCAATGGATGCTCTCTTCCGCCGAAAAAGCGAGCGGCATCCCCGCCGGCTTCTCTTCGTCGCTGGAAGTAAGTACCGCGGAAGAGTCGCTTGGCACACCCCGTGTGGGGCGGACACTCTTGTCCGCCATTGCCAACATCGTCCCAGTTCCGGCCCCGGCAACAGAGTCTCCGCGAGGAGCGGATGTGAGTTCGCTCCCTCATCTCGATTCCGGAGCCAACAAGAATCTCCACTGTCCTCACCCCCTCCCCTCTGGTTTCTGACCGGAGGAACTGGTAAGAGGATCTGGCGAAGGGTAGCCGCGGAGCGGCGAAAGAATGCAGCCCACGGCGTAAGCCGTGGTTGGAAGAGGATTTAAGCCGTGACATTGAGTCGTACAGATCGGGAAGGGCACGACTTCAGTCGTGCCGTATGAGGTCACGATGAATTTGGGCTTTAGCCCCCGAGGGACAGAATTAAGGAGCTCTTCTGAGGCAGGTGGCTCCGATGAGGTAAGCAGTACCGTGGAAGAGCGGCCCTTGAGGGCCGCGTCAGAGGTAAGTAAAGATGTGGGGCTTTAGCCCCTGAAGCAGTCAGCCCCGCAAGGGCCCGCAAGCTCTTTAAAAACACATGCTTCACCCGGCCCAATTCCCCCCGCCACCCCCATGGACGCCGAATCGGGCCACGCTGGATAGAATCTAATTATTAATGGAGAGATCAATGCCTGAGGTCAAAACCACTCCCGTTGAAACACCTGCGGTCAATTCCGCAGTTCCAGCACAGAAGAAGACCGCCCCCGGTCTCTCCTTCCGCCGCTTCTTCACCAAGCCCGGCGTCTCTCCCTACGACGAACTCGAATGGGATCTCCGTCTCGCTCAGATCACCGACGCGCAAGGCAATGTGATCTTCGAGCAGAAAGACGTCGAAGTTCCCAAAGACTGGTCGATGACCGCGACCAACATCGTCGCCTCGAAATACTTGCACGGCAAGGTCGGCACGCCCGAGCGCGAAACCGGAGTCCGCGCGCTCGTCACCCGGGTCGCCGAAACCATTCGCAACTGGGGATTGGCCCAAGGCTACTTCAAGACGCCCGAAGACGGAGCCACTTTCCACGACGAGCTCGTCCACATCCTCGTTCGCCAGTACGCCGCCTTCAATTCGCCCGTCTGGTTCAACGTCGGCTGCGATCGCATCGAGCCCAACTCCGACGCTCGCAACTGGCACTGGAATCCCAAGACGCAGCAAGTCGAGTTCGGCGTCACCGGCTACAGCAATCCGCAGTGCTCCGCCTGCTTCATCAATTCGGTAAAAGATTCGCTCGACTCGATTCTCACTCTCGCCAAGACCGAAGGCATGCTCTTCAAGTGGGGCAGCGGTACCGGAACCAATCTCTCTCCGCTGCGCTCCTCCACCGAAGGTCTCAGCGGCGGAGGCACCGCCAGCGGTCCGCTCAGCTTCATGAAAGGTTTCGACGCCTTCGCCGGAGTCATCAAGTCCGGAGGCAAAACTCGCCGTGCCGCCAAGATGGTCATCCTCAACGTCGACCATCCTGACATCGTTGACTTCATCGAGTGCAAACAAAAAGAAGAAGCGAAAGCTCACGCTCTCGTCGCGCAGGGATACGATGGCTCGCATCCCGATTCCGACGCCTACTCTTCCATCTTTTTCCAGAACGCCAACAACTCCGTCCGCGTTACCGACGACTTCATGTACGCCGTTCTCCGCGACACCGATTTCTCCACTAAGAAGGTGCAGGACGGCAATGTGATGACAACCTACAAAGCCAAGGATCTCCTCAAGAAGATTTCCGAGGCTACCTGGCACTGCGGCGATCCCGGCATGCAGTATGACTCCACCACCAATCGCTGGCACACTTCGAAGAACACGGATCGCATCAACGCCTCGAATCCTTGCAGCGAGTACATGTTCCTCGACGATTCCGCTTGCAATCTCGCCAGCTTGAATCTTCTGAAGTTCGCGCCCAACGGCACCTTCGACGTCGAAGCCTATCGCCACGCCGTCGACGTTCTCATCACCGCGCAGGAAATTCTCGTCGATAACGCCGGCTATCCCACCGAGATGATCATGCGCAACTCGCACGACTACCGCCCGCTCGGCCTCGGCTACGCAAATCTTGGAGCGCTCCTGATGGCCGCCGGTCTGCCCTACGACTCCGATGCCGGCCGCGACTACGCCGCTTGCGTCACGGCCATCATGTGCGGCGAAGCCTATCTGCAATCCAGTCGCATTGCCGAACAATGCGCCCCGCTCACTCCCGCAACCGAAACCGTTTCCACTCGCCTCGGCATCATAGAAGCCGCGAAGATGCCCGGCTCCGCCTGCCCCGGCTGGTACATCAATCGCGAACCGTTCCTCGACGTGATCCGCATGCACCGCGCCTCCGTCAACAACATCAACAAAAACAACGTCCCCACCGCACTCTACGAATCCAGCAAAGCCTGCTGGGACGAAGCCCTCGCCCACGGCGAAAAACACGGTTATCGCAACTCTCAAGTCACAGTCCTCGCGCCAACAGGCACCATCGGCTTCATGATGGACTGCGATACAACGGGGGTGGAGCCGGATTTGGCGCTGGTGAAGTACAAGAAGCTGGTTGGCGGAGGGATGATCAAGATCGTCAATCAAACGGTGCCGACGGCGTTGTTCAAGCTCGGATACGATCACGATCAGGCGAATGCGATTGTCAGTTACATCGACGCCACCGGAACCATCGAAGGCGCGCCGCATGTCAAGGACGATCATCTTGCCGTCTTCGATTGCTCGTTCAAGCCGGCGAAGGGTACGCGCTCGATTGCTTACATGGGACACTTGCGCATGATGGCGGCGGCGCAGCCGTTTATCTCCGGAGCTATATCGAAGACCGTCAATCTTCCCGAGAACGCCTCTGTCGAAGACATCATGGACGCTTATCTGCAGGCCTGGAAGCTTGGCCTGAAAGCGGTCGCGGTGTATCGCGACGGCTGCAAGAAGGCGCAACCACTTTCTGCGGCGGGAACGAAGACGGCGAACTCCACCAAAGACGATGCGCGCAACGCTCTTTCTGCCGCGGCGCGACACGAAGAACCCGAGGATATGAATGCGCCTCCGCGCGCCGTGCGGCACAAACTGCAGGAAGAGCGCGCTTCGATCACGCACAAGTTCAACATCGGCGGACACGAGGGCTACATCACCGTCGGACTTTATCCCAATGGCGAGCCCGGCGAACTGTTCATCACCATGGCGAAAGAAGGCTCGACGGTCAGCGGATTGATGGACAGCTTTGCGCTGGCCGTCTCCATCTCGCTGCAGCACGGCGTGCCACTGAAATTGTTCTGCGAAAAATTCGCCCACACCCGCTTCGAGCCCAGCGGCTGGACGAGCAATCCCGACATCGGCTTCGCCAAGTCGATCATGGATTACATCTTCCGCTGGCTGCAGCTGCGCTTCACCGGACAGCAGCAATTGCTCTTCGAAAACCTGCGGCCGAAGTCAGGTGTCAGCTCTCACCCGCCGGTAGCAGGCGAGCCCGCCGGTTCCCCGGATTCACTGAGAACTGAGAACCGAGAACTGAGAACCGGTTCCTCCATTCACGCCGCCGACGCGCTGGCCAACATCATCGACCTGGGCGACGCTCCCACCTGCAGCTTCTGCGGCAGCATCATGACGCGCAACGGTTCGTGCTATCGCTGCGGAAGTTGCGGAAGCACGAGCGGCTGCTCGTAAGAAGTTTCGCGTGGGAGGTCAACGTCCCCACCCTGTCGCCAAGAGCGCGACAAGGGTGGGGCACCCGCTCCCTGGTGACGGATGCACATCAGGATTGTCGGTCCGATTACCGACGTGGAGATCATCGCGACCGGCGCCGCGATTCGCGAGCGAAAGCGCCTCTGGAAGAATTATGGCAAGGCGCGCTGGCGGAAGCTGAAAGGAATCGCGAAGGTCGAGTTCGCGGATGGTACGATGTGCGAGGCAGAGATTCACTGGTACGAAGCTCATGGGATTGGCGCGAAAGAATACAAAATCAAGCGGATCGTCGAGTGATCGCGATACGGGTGTAGCGCGCTTCGTACTCTGCGTGCGAAATCGCGATTACCCCGCGTCTCTGGAACTGCGTAAGGTGTATCGGCTGCTGAAAGATGAGCAGGCATCGAAGCATCGTCAAGTGCGCGTGATCGACGAGTCGGGCGAGGATTATCTGTATCCGGAAGAGTATTTCGTTCCGATCAAGTTGCCGCAGGCCGCGGAGCGAGCCGTGCTGAAGGCTATCTGAGCTCTGCAGCACCAGCGGATGCGGCTGAGCAGCTTTTAGATTTTTGTCATTCCGACCGAGCGCGTTCTTTGCGCGACCGAGGAAGCTGCTATTGGTTTTGAAAGGGCACGGCTTCAGCCGTGCCGAATGGGAACCAAATCTCGACGGCTTTAGCCGCTGAGGTCGAACTTAAAATACTGTGAACGTACTGTGAGGGGGACACGGCGCGCCGTGTCCCCTTTTCGTTCCGCCGTTTCCATCTTGTTGCGCTCGGGAGGAGAGTCACAATGCCCACGACAGTTTCACTTCTCAATATGAAGGGCGGGGTTGGAAAAACAACGCTAGCGGTGAACCTCGCTTGGTACATTCACCAAAACGAGCCCGCGAATGTGCTTCTAATAGACTTAGATCCTCAATTTAATGCCACGCAGTACGTGATGGACTATAAGTCCTTCAAAAATCACTGTGAAAAGGCCGGAACGGTCTCGGATCTCTTAATTGACCAACCGAAGCTCGATGCGCGACTTAAGAAAGTAAAGAAGAACCCGGCAACCGCGTTGCACACAATACGCACGACCAAAGGGAAGAAATTCGATATTCTGCCGGCGGAGTTTGAATCTCGCCTGGATCGTCAAAAATCCTGCCCAGATGGACTACCGGCTTGAGAAGGTCATAGCCGGCATTCGGCAAAGCTACGACTACGTATTTATAGATTGCGCGCCCACGGACTCGGTTCTTACGACGATGGCCCTCACTGCTTCCAATTACGTCCTGATCCCGATGCGGCCAGATAGATTCTCGATTTTGGGATTTGCCAATTTAACTGAGACTATAAGACGCTTCCGTACAAATTGCCCGGATCCTAATTCTGTTCAGGTCTTGGGAGTAATATTTACACAGGTCACGGGATCTTCCAATGTGGAGGCGCAGGCTATGCTGGACATTGGCTTAGCCGCCAGAAAGGAGAAAACCTACCTCTTTGAATCTCGTTTGAAGTATTCTCAATCCTTCATTCGCTCGGTCAATGAACAGACACCCATTTTTGAAACGCTTTACGCGCAGGATGCGACACGCGCTGCAGCTGCGGCTATCGCTGAGGAAGTAAAGAAAAGAATCGCCGCGTTGTCGAAACCGGCGCAGGCTAGGGGGAGCAAATAGTGGCTAACTCCAAGATTCACGGCATTCTTAGTGCTGTCCATGGTCTTCTAAATTCATATTCAGATTCGGAGCTCCTCGAAGCGTCCCGATATGCTGGCCTTTCGAGAGCAATTAGGACGGCGCTACATGCTCTGGCTAGCGAGTCTGCCCGAACGCGCTCCAGCCTGGGAAGTATGACCGCCGGACGTTCCCTAGGGCAAAGCGAGCCGGTCCCGCGTGCGGCTCCGAGAATCGCCGAGAGTGAGATCCTCGCTTGCCTCCGTTCTTCGCCGTATTTTGTAAGCACTAGTGAAATTGTTGAATTTGCAAAGAGTTTGGGCATCAGAATTCAAAGATCTCCGAAAGAGAGCAAGGATCGGCTGGCGAGAAAGGTTGTTCGCGCCATTACGTTGATGCCGGATGGCCGCCAGTCGCAGATCATGCGCGAGCTGTCCGCTAGTCGTTCAGGCCAAACCCAGGGGTGGATCGATGTGATAAAGACAAGTCGGGATGAGTAACATCTATCCGTCTCCGTCGCAGTTGCGTACTCAGCTCGAGAGTTTCCTTGCCGCGACTAAGTCGATTGTTTCTGAAGCTCTCTCGGGAGCGGCGACGAGCATTGCATTTCGGGAAATTTACAAGCTTTCTCTGACGACGAATACGGTTCTGATTGGACTCGGCGGGTCTGGTCTCCGACCGGCGGTCTTGGCGGCGAGGACTATTACAGTCCGCATCCCAGTGCTGATAAGCATAGGGCAGTTTTCTGTTGCCGAGGTCGAGCTTCGCCGCTTTGTGGAATTGATAATTTGGGCAATATATTTCACTGACCATTCAGTTGAGTGGCAGCATTTTCTAGCCGGCTCAAAGGGTTTTTCGCAAGATGCGCGCAAACCGATAGCGCATGCCGCCCACCGAGAACTGAGTTTCTATCTCGAATATGCGTTTGAGCTAATGGAGGATGAGCCGTCTGGCTTGGGCACGCTCGCCGTAGGTAATCTGAGAAACGCGTTGTCCAGATTAAACGCCAATGTGCACGCAGGACACTTGGCTAGGTCTGCCGCGACTATACCGCCGCGCGACGAAATGGACGAGGGGTCTCTAAGAAGCTTTGCGAATGTACAAAGAGCAACCTTCGCGAGTTGCAGCTTGTTGTTGGCGGCCTACCGCAAGAAAAAGTTCGACGGGATGGAAGCGGTGCAGCGGGATCACTTCGACTGGCTTATGGGTCCGAAGTTAAGAAAAGATGTGAGAAAAGGGCCTTTTGGCCTCGGTTGATTTGCATCATCGTGCGGGCGCCGCTTCGTCGTGGTTGTGTCGGGAGGCAGCAGGTTCCTCACCGGGCTTTCAGCCGATTCGGAATGACAGGGATTTTAGGGGGCGGCTTGCGGCACGGCTGAAGTCGTGCCCTTCCCGGTCGGGCCGCTCCAAAATCTCCAGAGGGATGGAGTCGTGGAATCCGACCCTTCGGTTTCGCTCAGGGCAGGCTCCTTCGCAGAGAACGCGAAGGATGGGGCACCCTCGGTCGGTGGATGGGCGAGGTGCGCGAGATTTCCTGTCAAGGGGGTGAGACGATACAAAATGGGGTCATCGTGATGAAAGGAAAGAGGAAATAGTTTGGGCTAATGTGTCCCAGTGGGGGTATGCGGAGGGCTATAATTGAATTGTAGGGTGGAAAAAACAGTTTGAAGGGACGTGCGCTCGTGGCGCTATAGGGATCCCCTTCGACTTCGCTCAGGGCAGGCTTTCGACTGCGCGGGAAGTTCGCGTTGCGAACTTTCCACTTCGCTCAGGATGACAGGGTGGGCGGAGCTGCTGCCGTCCTATAAAAATTATTGAAAAGGCGATCAATCGCGGCTCTTAGGGGTCGCGATTTTTATTTGTGCGAGGGACGAATGGAGAATCGGAAGAGGATGGGCGGGAAGATCAAGGGGTGCAAGGAGCGCGGGGAGTGGGCGGAACTTTATTTCATGATGCTGGCGCTGGAGCATGGGCTGAAGGTCTCGAGGCCGTGGGGAGATGCGGGGAGATATGACGTGGGAGTGGAAGGGAAGGGGAGGATTCTGCGGGTGCAGGTGAAATCGACGATCTACAAGCGGCGAGGGGAGTGTTACAGCTTGAATGTGATGGGGCCGAAGCGGAAGCCGTATGCGCCGGGGACGGTGGATTTTTTTGCGATCCTGCTGATACCGATTGATGACTGGTACATCATTCCGTTTGAGGTGATGGGGAGAAAGAATTGTTCGATCCATTTCACGCCGATGAGCCGGCGGCAGAAGTATGGGAAGTATCAGGAGGGGTGGGAGTTGCTGCGGGGCGAACCGGGGCTGACCATTCAGGCTTGCTGGGATGAGACGGAGGAAGCAGGTTCCTCGCTGCGCTGGGAATGACAAGAATTTTTATGCGGCAAAATCTTTCGAGAAGAGCGAAACGTCCGTGGAATCCCACCCTTCGGCTTCGCTCAGGGCAGGCTCTTTCGCAAAGGACGCGAAAGATGGGGCACCCAGGGCTTCTTAATTTCGTCGAAAGTTCTAACCAGCGAGCGGAAGGTTGGTGCTCCAGCTATCGGCGACGATGAGCCAGGCACCGAGACGGCGCCAGACTTTCACGTACTTGCCGCGATCGCCCTGGATGGTGCCATCGGGATTGTGGAGGGCGACGGTGTAGCGGCCGACTTCCATGGCCATGTCGCCGGAGGATTCGACGCGGACGGTTTCGAGGCGAAGATCCTGATATCCGGCGTCGCCGAGCAGGTTGAGAAGGTGCTCGACGGCTTTGGGGCCGTAGGCGGGGTCATGGTGCGGAGCGAGGAATGCGCCGTCCGGGGCGAAGAGAGCGGCGGCTTGATCGTAGTTGCCAGTGTTGAAAGCGGTGACGAAGTCTTGCGCAAGATTGCGGATCAGGGACTGGACATCCAAGGACGGACGAGCGTCGGCCAGGGAACTGGAATAAGAGCGATACATCTACTACCTCCTGGGGGAAGGCCAAGAGCGGTGCCGGGGCAATCGGTCGCTCGTAAGTGCAAGGGCATTCTAGCGCAAGTCGCTGTGGAAAGCGCAAAATTTTGCGGCGTATCGGGTGGATCCGGTAGAGAGCCATGGGAGAGGACAACAGCATCCAGCGAACAGACGTGCGGCATCTGATGGAAGCCCGAAATGGAGGCAAACCAGAAGCTTGCGTGAAGGAGATCTATGAGACTTCAAGACGTGAGATTTAAGAGCCTGAGTGCGGTATTGATGGGAACGGGATTGCTGGGACTGTTGTTGAGCGTGGGTGCAACGGCCAGAGCACAGGATGCGCGGGACGACGCGCGGCCTCCGCAACAGGAAGAGCCGAAGCAGGATGAGGCCAAGCCGCCGAAAGACCAGGCGCCGGCGAAGGCGGAGGATGCGAAGCCGGCGAACAACGAGAAACAGAACGACGAGATGAAGAACAATGAAACGAAGCAGAACGATCAGATGAAGGCGGGGAAAGAAGAAAATCGTCCGCAGAATAATGACAATAAGGGTGAGGATCATGCGACGCGGGCGGCTGGACAGCAGGGGCAAAGAATACCGGACGATAAATTCCGGTCGCACTTTGGACGGCAACATACGTTCAAAGTGCAGAAGACCGTGATTGTCGAAGGGCAGCCGCGATTTCAGTACGGCGGATACTGGTTCGCGCTGGCGAATCCGTGGCCGGGAGACTGGGCTTATACCGACGATTGCTACATCGACTACATCGACGGCGAGTA
>DATEQW010000043.1:0-17780 GCA_035272245.1 Candidatus Sulfotelmatobacter sp.
CCGCGCAGCGTATGTCAGTCCGGGGCATGAGATGGGGAAGCTGGAATTTTCCGGCTTGCGTATTGAGATGCTTGGCGCGGATGCAGCCTTCGCGCGCGGTTCGTGGCAGTTGACGATGTCGGACGGGAAGACTCCGCACGGGCTATTCACGCTGGTGTTCCGCAAGTTTCCCGAGGCTGGAAGATTGTGCACGACCACACTTCGGCAGCGGAATAGCTGTTTCTGGGCTTCCGCTCTCCGCTCTCCTTACCTCACTTCTTCGCTCGGACCTGGACTCGGGTACCTTCTGGGAGTTTGCCGTTTGTGAACTCCACCACTCCGTTGCGGATGATGCCTTCCAGTTCCTGCGCCGGGCTGCCTCCGGTGCTCGCCGGTGCGGGTACTCGCGCCACACTTCGGCCCATACCTTTATCCATGGCTTCATTCGCCAGGCGGTCTGCTTCGGTGTTCTGTTCGCGAAGGGCGTGGCCGATGGAGAACCAGTCGAGTTGGGCGATCAATTCTTTGGCGCGTCCGTGAAGATCCTGAAGGGTTGCGTTCTTGACTTTATAGATGCCTTTAATCTGCCGGACCAGCAACTCGGAATCGCTGATGATCTTGAGGGCCTTGGGGCCGTGCTGGAGAGCGTATTCGAGAGCCGCGATCAGGCCTTGGTACTCGGCAAAATTGTTGGTCTGGTGGCCGAGATACTCGCTAAGATGGGCGACTTTGCGGCCAGACTGATCCTGGATGACAACGCCGTAGCCGGCGGGACCGGGATTACCACGGGCTCCGCCGTCGCTGTGCGCGATCAAATAATGCTCGGGAGGATTCTCGCGGGAGGAACTATCGCGTTGTGGGAAAAGCGATTTGGTTGAGTTGCCGCGTGGGTAGGGCATGCCAACGAGTTTACAACGCCCGGACGGGACGAGGAGCGATGGTGTCAGCGGCCGGCGGCAAGGCGCGTTGCCAGCCTCGAGGGGAGATTCGCCGCGAAGATACGGTCTTGCGCGGCCTTCAGATTGTACGGCGTGCGGTGAAAGTGAACGATCTGGGCGTCCGTGTCGAAGAGTGCGAAGGCAGCTCGCCAGTCCCCGTCGCGGGGCTGTCCGACGGAGCCCGGATTGATCATGTAGCGCGTGGCGGATTTCATTTGCAAGGAAACGGACTCGGCTTTGCCTACGGTGCGATATTCGGGACGGAAGCCGTCGGCGCTCGAACCGTTGGCGAAGAATCCGCCCTGCAGGTGGGTGTGGCCGAAGAAGGTGACGGGCGTTGCGATGGTGATGAGCGGGACCAGCGCGTCGCCGATCGAAACCACGTAGGCGTCTTCATCCTCGGGCGAGCCGTGCACGATTTGCACGTGGGGAAAGTCGTCCAAAGGGCGCGGGCCTTGCGGCAAGGAGCGCAGCCATTCAAGATGTTCGGGCGTAAGTTGATCCCGGGTCCAAACGGCAGCGGCCGCGGCCATGGGATTGAAGTCGTCGAGTTCCAGCAGGCCGGTGGCGGCTTTGTCGTGATTACCGCGGACGAAGACTTTTCCTAGGTCGCGAGAGCGGTCGATCACTTCGTTGGGAGAGGCTCCGTAGCCGACTACATCGCCAAGGTTCGCGACAAAATCGAATGGTGGAGCTGCGGCGAGGCAGGCCTCCAGGGCTTCAAGGTTGGCGTGAATGTCGCTAAGCAGCAGTATTCGCAATGAACACCAGACGGATGGCGATTATAGACCGAGCGTGACGAAAGAGGATACACGGGCAGGTTTTATTCCGCCATCGCTATTTTGGGTTGACGATCGGGCAGCGGGCCCAGTGCCCTGGGGCTACTTCTTCCAGCGGAGGAAATACTCTGGCGCATTGGGCAAGGCGAAGTCCGCATCGCGGCTCGAAGGCGCAGCCGGGGGGCAAGGCATGCAGCGGCGGGACAGTGCCTTCGATGGTGCCAAGCGGGCGACTGCGATTCGTTTTCAGGTCGGGCACGGAGTGCAAAAGTCCGCGAGTATAAGGATGGGAGGGGGTGTGGAAGATCTCATGTTTGGAGCCGAGTTCGACGACGCTTCCGGCATACATTACGGCGACGCGGTCAGCGACTTGCGAAACCACGGCAAGATCGTGCGAGATGAAAAGCATAGCGAGGCCAAACTTGGAGCGGAGCTCGGCGAGCAAGGTGAGGATCTGCGCCTGGATCGTGACGTCGAGGGCAGTGGTGGGCTCGTCGGCGATGAGCAGCTGCGGATGGTTCACGATCGCCATGGCGATCATGATGCGCTGGCGCATGCCGCCGGAGAGTTGATGAGGATAGTCGCGGGCCCGTCGGGAGGGATCGGGGATGGCGACATCGTTCATGGCATCGACCGCGCGTTGCCACGCCTGGCTCTTCGTCACTTGGTTGTGCGCCAACACGGCTTCCGCGATCTGGTCGCCGACCCGCATGACCGGATTGAGCGCGGTCATGGGCTCCTGGAAAATCATGGCGATGCGCGAGCCGCGGAGTTGGCGCATGGCGTCGTCAGGAAGATTGGCGAGACTGCTAGACGCGCCATTCTCGGCGAAGTGGATTTCGCCCGAGACGTGTGCCTGAGCCGGGAGCAAGCGCATGATGGCGAGGGATGTGATCGATTTGCCGGAGCCGGATTCGCCGACCAGGCCCAGAACTTCACCGGGAGCGATGGAGAAGTTGAGATCACGGACGGCGGGCAAAGTTCGTGCGGGAGCAACGCCCCTCGGCTGTCCAGCCGAGAACTCTACGTTCAGGTGACGGATGTCCAGAAGCGGGAGCACGATGTCATGTTAGCAGCCGCAGGTTATTGGCCGAGAATCAAGGGAAGGCCATTCTTGTTATTGCCGATTACGACGACTTTTGTGTTGGCGCTCTTGGCCAGATTCTCGGTAGCTTCTATCCCTTTCCATTCGAGCAACGACGGAGTGATGCCTTGGGCCACGATCTGCTGGAAGTCACGGACGCCAGCCGCTTCGATGCGCTTACGCTGAGCTTCCTGCGTTTCTTTTTGCAGGCGGAAGTTCATCGCCAACGATTCCTGTTCAGCTTGTTGTTTGGCTTCGATGGCGGCTTTCAGCGTGGCGGGGAGTTGGATATCTCGCAGCAGAACGTTCTCCACCGTTAAGCCGCGTTGACTGAGTTGCGCGCTGACCTGGTCGTAGATCTGCTTGCCAACCATTTCGCGTTCGCCGGTATAAAGAGCATTGGCGGTATGCGATGCCGTGGCCTCGCGGATGGCGGAGCGGAGAGTCGGCTCGACGACGACATTTTCATAGTCGGCGCCAATCTTCTGGAAAACCTCGGAGGCCCGGTCGGGATTGAGGTGGTAGATCAGCGATGTGTCCAGGCTCATCATCAGGCCTTCGCTGGAAGGAACGTTGGCCGATTCTTTTAACGTCTGCGTCTGGATGGAAAGTTCGTTGTTGGTCTTCAGCGGATTGATGAGATGGATGCCTTCGCCGAGGGTTTCGCCCGTGACCTTTCCGAAGAGGGTGAGAACACCGACATGACCAGTACCGACGCGCGTGACGGCACTGAATAGAAGGATGACCAGCAAAAATGCGGCGATCCCGATTCCGATCAGACGCAGAAGTCCGAAGCTCCCTCCGCCGCCGTCAACGATTTTGCCATGCGCCGGATCAAAGATCGTCATCATAGTTCTCCTCTGTTTGATTCTATGGGCTTGCCACAGGGCGTGTAAGTGACTGCCGTGGGGCCGAACTTATACAGGCATGAATCTTCCCGTAATCGCGCCGCATCTTTTATGCTTAGACTATGAGCAAGATTCACATCCCTACTCCTTTAAGGCAATATGTTGGAAAACAATCAACCGTGGAAGTAAAGGGCGCGACTGTGGGCGAAGCCATGAGCGACCTGCTGGCGCAACATCCCGATCTGCGCCGGCATCTTTATGCGGAGGACGGGAGGCTGCGCGCGTTCGTCAACTTGTACGTGAACGACGAAGACGTTCGCTACTTGCAGAAAGAAGCGACCGCGGTGAAGGAAGGTGATAACATTTCCATTGTGCCTTCCATCGCTGGAGGCGCTCGGTGACCAAGGATCCGGCGAACTCAGGAATAGAGAATTGAAACCTTCCTTCACAAGCTGCCGCTGTTGTTGTTGCCCTTCGTGCTGCTAGCGGTTTAGCTTTTGACGCTTCCGAATATCCACATTTCAATCGAGGACTTTATGGCGACAACCACAACCGAAATTCCAGTGACCCTGAACAAGGACGAAATCCTGCGCTACTCGCGGCATTTAATCATGCCGGAGGTCGGCATGGAGGGGCAGCAAAAGCTGAAGGCCGCGCGGGTGCTGTGCATTGGCACGGGAGGACTGGGATCGCCATTGGCGCTGTACCTGGCGGCGGCGGGCGTGGGCACGCTGGGCCTGGTGGATTTCGATGTGGTCGATTACACCAATCTGCAGCGGCAGATCATCCACTCGACTGCCGATGTGGGGCGGAAGAAACTGGATTCTGCGGCGGATAAATTGACGGGGATCAATCCATTCCTGAATCTGCGGAAGTTCGATACGCGGCTGAGCAGCGAGAATGCTCTGGAATTGTTTCGAGATTTCGACATCATTGCCGACGGCACAGATAATTTTCCCACGCGCTACCTGGTGAATGATGCGTGCGTACTCACCGGCAAGCCGAATGTTTACGGATCGATCTTTCGCTTCGAAGGGCAGGCAAGTGTTTTTGCCACGGAGGATGGACCGTGCTACCGCTGCCTGTATCCGGAGCCGCCGCCGCCAGGGCTGGTGCCTTCCTGCGCGGAGGGCGGAGTGCTGGGCATTCTGCCCGGGTTGGTGGGCGTGATGCAGGCCACCGAAGTGATCAAATTAATCCTGGGAATCGGCGACCCTCTGATTGGGCGGTTGCTGCTGATTGACGCACTGGGCATGAAGTTCCGCGAGCTGAAGCTGCGGAAGAATCCTGATTGCCCGGTCTGCGGGACACATCCTACGGTGACGAAGCTGATAGACTACAACGAGTTTTGCGGAATTCGCGGGGAGGAAAAACCGGTGGCAAATGGAGTTCCGGAAATTCAAGTCGAAGAATTGAAGCGGCGTCTGGATGCGAAAGAGGATCTGTTTGTCCTCGACGTGCGCGAGCCGCACGAGTATCAGATCTGCAACATCGGCGGACATCTGATTCCGCTGAACGATTTGCCGAAGCGCGTAAATGAATTGGATTCGAGCCGTGAAATCGTCGTCCACTGCAAGATGGGCGGACGCAGCGCGAAGGCGGTCGCGTTCCTGCAGCAGGCGGGTTTTAGAAAGGTGCACAACCTGGTGGGCGGGATCACCGCATGGTCGGAGAGAGTGGATCCGAAGGTGCCGAAGTACTGAGGGTATTGATTAGTTAACAGTTCCAAAAAGGGAGCGCTTTGGGCGCTCCCTTGTGTCTTTCTGATCCTTCCGCATGTATTTGAATTGACTTCGCTTCCTCCGGGAGGATAATGGCCTGTTCCAGGCCCTGTTCTCCAAAGCATCGTCGCGACCGGAGGTCCCTTGAAGATTTTTCTGCCGTTAGGACTGGTGTGGTTATCCATATCCTGCGCTTCTCTAGCACAGACCACAGCACCACTGCCTTCTGCTTCTCCGGCGGCGCAACAACCCACACAAGGGCAGGCACCGCAGACGAACTTTACCTCCGCCAAAGGATTTGTGCTCGAGGAGGAAACGCCCGTAAGGTTGCGGATCAATCGGACTGTCTCATCAGCCGATGCACATGTGGGCGACACGATGGACTTTGAGGTTCTGGATGATATCACCCTAAATGGCACGCTCGTTATTGCGAAGGGAGGCCTAGCGTTCGCAACAATTACCGAGGCTCAAGCGAAGAGACGCATGGCTCGTGGCGGGAAGCTGGACATGAACATCGACTACGTCAAACTGGTTAGCGGCGAGAAGGCGGCGCTGCGAGCGGTCAAGGATCTCAAGGGTGGCGGGCACACTGGTGGCATGGTTGGCGGTATGGTGGCGACAAGCATTGTGTTCTTTCCTGCGGCGCCTCTCTTCCTGTTAATGCACGGCAAGGACATAAGCATCCCCAAGGGAACTGAGATTACGGCGTATGTGAACGGCGACATGAAGCTCGACATCGCGAAATTTCAGCCAGCCGAACCGGCGGATGCTGTGGCGCAAGATACGGCCACAAATGCGCGCGGCGAGAATGTGGACTCTGGCTCAGCCAAACTGCAGATGGGATCCGATCCGACCGGCGCAGACATCGAGGTCGACGGAAGTTTCGTCGGCAACACGCCTTCCGATGTGCAGGTCACCGAGGGCGATCATACCGTTACGGTGAAGAAAACGGGATTCAAGGATTGGGAGCGGAAGCTGAAAGTTACCGGCGGGAGCAACGTACACCTCAACGCGGCACTAGAAAAAACTTCACCACAATAAAAATGGTATTCACCGGCGGAACATTAAAGGGGAGCAAGAGTGCTCCCCCCAGTGTTGTTCCCGGTTTGTCTTCGACTGGTTACTTGCTGGAACCGCTGGCCTGCATGTTGTCGCTGCTGTCTCCCAGTTCCAGAGAGAATTTCTTTCCCTGGAAGCGGATGCCGGCGAGCGAGTTTGGTCCGCTGGCATTCTGACGGGTTACGGCCGCATCGTTCGAGGAAGGCGTCTGCAGTTCAACCACGTGCGCTGGGACTTTCGCGACTACGTCCTTGCCTTTCAGGATACTCAGTTCCACGTTCGGGCCGCTGCCTTCCCACTGGACCTTGTAGTCGCCTGGTTTCAAGGTTGTTCCGTTGACCGTCACAGCATTGATCAGTTCCAAATTGGCTTTGCTGGAGGCGAAAGCGCTGGATGCCATCAGTAATGCCAAACCCAGTACCACACTCTTGGAAACTTTTGCGAACGTCATGACTGCTCCTTTTTCTTCCCGAAATTGCGTCGGGAAACGGTTAGGGCGGCCCGGCTCACGACGTACGCGAGAAAACATTGGTGTTTTGCCGCGAATCGCCTACAATGCAACCGCTGGGGTTCAGCCGACAAGGCGCGAGTCTTGTCTTGCTGTGCACGGGGATTTTCTCACCTGGGCCGCCAAACCGACAGTGAGAGAATCCCCTAAACCCCTCTAGATATGCCTGCTTCGAAAGATCCCCGCGCAACCTAACCTCTGCGCTACTGCTACCCACGCCTACTACTACGAATGTGCCTCGCCGAAAGTTCCATGGTTCTGAATCCACGTTTGGGGCAGCTTCGCATCATGCATCTTTGGACGAAGAGCGCAGATTTCCGGTAGCAGAAGACCGCGATGAAGTTGGTTCAGGAAAGCGGGTACAGAGGAGAGGTGTTCTGTCTGGCTTTAGTCGGAAACAGTTGAAGACGCGCAGAAATCGTGGTGGGTAGCGCGGGGCGGCCGAATGGCGGTCGCCCCTACACGGAGTTAGTCTGCGTCGCCGTGCTGACGGTCCACGGACCAGATGCTCGCCTGATCTTTTTCGAACGGGTAGAGGTGCACCATCCAGTTGAAGATGACCGGATGGAATGTTCCGCCGGCGGCATCGCAAGCTTCCTGCGTGGTGATCGATCCTCTCAAGCCAAACTGTGGATGTGGGATCAGATATTCGCTCTTTCGCCCGGCCGGTGCGGTACAGAAATTCACGTGCTCGTGCCATTGCGCGATGCTAAGCGGAATCCGCTGGTCGAGTTCATCTTCGCCGAAGCGCTTGGGAGCCGTATACATAACACCGATGAGTTTGTAGTCGTCGCCATGCTTTTCGTAGAGCAGGGACGTCGGGTGTTCGGGATTGAAACTGAAAGCCGCTTCGAATCCATACTGGTAGTTAGTAAAGTGGTACATCTTCTGCGGAACGTTCGGAAGGAAGATCTTGAAGCCGTCGGCCAAGGCAACGTGATAGTCCATGTATTTGGCGGATACTCTGCGCGCGGCTTCTACCACCTGTTGCGCTCGCTCGGCATCGCCCGGCTTCACCGGGCGAAGCGCGGTCATCTTCATGTGCGGGCCCATGTCCATGTGGCCCTCCATGGAATGCATGGCGTGCATGCCGGCGTCGGAATCCTTGTCGTCCTTTTCCGCGCTCATGGACATGCCTTTCATATTCGACATGTCGTGGCCAGACATATCCATGCCCGGCATGCTCTGCTGCGCGCTGGGCTGGGTGTTACTGCCGACTGGTTGCTGCTGGCCCCAGGCCACGCTGGCCAGCAAGAAAATCGAAATCACAAAGAGGATTCGGTCTCGCATGGTAAATCTCCCCACATTTTCAGTATGTATTAACCCTGTCGCAGCTTGATTGTTTCTGCAAGATTTTCGTGGTTACCTGGGATTACAGAGGTAATTATCGCTTACTCCGAGGCCGCTCGATTCAAGCGCCAGATTCCGGCATTCAAATATGCTGCATAAGTAACCCACGCGAGATACGGAAGAAGGAGAGCACCGGAGAACGTTGAGATTCGCCAGAACAAAATGATGCTTGCAAGAATTGCAGCCCACAGCAGGATGATTTCCAGCAAGGCCCACGCGGGGGAGCGCAATCCGAAGAAGATGGCCGACCAGGCGGCATTCAGAGCCAACTGGATGAGGAAGACTGTAATGGCCGGCGACGCGCCCGTCCAACCGTCGCCCACCCGCCATACATTCCAGGCGGCAATCGTCATCAGAAAATAAAGAACAGTCCATACGGGACCGAAATAGGAGGCTGGTGGATTGCCCCGCGGCTTGCGAAGTGTGGGATACCAGGTCCGAGCGGATCGCGCCGTGAACGCCGCTGCGGTGGCGGCAGCGGAGAGGGTTAGCGCTGCGAATGCGGCGAGCGCAACGAGCAAGTTTCTGGACAAGCAACCATCCTATTGCAACGGGGCAGAGACGTGTTCGTGGACGATCAGCCACTTGCCGCCCTGATTCTCCCAAACCACTGTCCAACGAAAATTGCCCATCTCCACCTTGCCGGCTTTCGTCGTCATCTCTTCTTTCACCGTCGCGGTGCCCCAGACCAAGTCGCCGTGGGCATGAATCGCGGCATCGTCGTTTACCGTAAATTTCGCGCTTTTGTAGCCGGAGAGGACGTCCTGGACTCCTTTTTCGTAGGCGTCCCAGCTGTCGTATTTCAAAGGGGCGATATCAAAAAAAGTGTGTGGACCGCTGGCATAGAATTTGGCCACGTTCGCAGTATCCAGTGTGGCCCAGCCGTCCCAGATTTTCTGCATGTAAGCGCTGTCGGGGGCGGGACCGGCGGAGGATTTCTTGGCCGTTGACTTCTGCGGTTCCGCAATGCTGGACAGGGTGAGGGCGAGCACGCACAGGGAAGTGGCGAGAATGCGGTTCATGTTGGAATTCCTCTCTGACTCATAGCGGGAGCGATCCCGAAGCGACCCAAGACCGGCCGAATTCTCGCACATGGCAGGTGATCTGAAAAGCGTAGATTGACCGATTTCCACAGCACACGCTAAAATAGTTGAGTTTGCCTGTACTCGCCGACCCGTTCTGGGGACGCCTGCCTTGGCTGCTGAAGCGCCGTGGCGGAAAACACAGCAAGCAGAGAAAGTTCAGCGGGTGCCAGCGTTGCATCTGTGTGCGCGGGAAACGCGCTTGATGAACTGATTTCACGACATTTTGACGGAGGCAGACGTATGTACGCGGTCATCCGCGCCGGTGGAAAGCAGTACCGGGTGGCGCCCGGAGATGTAATTCGAGTGGAGAAGCTGGCTACGGGCACCGACGGCCACGTGGACTTCTCTGATGTGTTGGCGGTGTCGGGCGGCGAAGGAAAGATCGGCAAACCGGAAGCGGAAGCGCGCGTGGTCGGCGAAGTGGTGGAAGAAGGCCGCAGCCCGAAAATCCTGGTTTTTCATTACAAGCGGAAGAAGCAGTATAAAAAGCTGCGTGGGCACCGGCAGTCGTACACCGCCGTGCGCATCACAGAGATTGCTTTTGACGGGCAGAGCTTCAAGGCTCCAGCGTTGGCGGCGAAGAAGGAACCGAAAGTAAAGAAGGCTGCGCCTGCGGAAGAGCACGAGTCTCACGCTGAGGTGAAGACCGCCAAAGGGCAGGCGAAGGGGCACGCAGCCAAGAAGGCCGTTCCGAAGAAGGCGGCGAAGAAATCCGCGCCCAAGAAAAAGAAGTAAAACGAAGTTGAAAATCGACTGAGAGTTGAGAGAGTTTATTCATGGCACATAAAAAGGGACAAGGAACTTCACGAAACGGCCGCGACTCGAACGCGCAGCGGCTTGGATTCAAAGCCTTCGGCGGGCAGATCGTCCCCGGCGGAACGATCATCGTGCGGCAGCGCGGAACACGGGTGAAGCCGGGGCTCAACGTTGGCCGTGGCAAAGACGATACGCTTTTCGCCAAGATCACGGGACGGATCAAGTTCCTGAACAAGGGCTCGATGGGCAAATTCGTGATGGTCGAGCCGATGGAAGTGGCGGAGTAGTTTTCGTCCGTCTGCTGGATCGGCATTGCGCTTCGGCGGCCGCGGGAAGCTGTGCGAAGCGGCCTGGCCTCGCCTTCGGGACGAGGCTTTTTGTTTTATCGGACAATCGCTCGTGAACATCTCTACTTGTATTCGTTGATCTCACCAATGTTTATCGATGAGGCAAAAATTCGGGTGAAGGCGGGGGACGGTGGCAATGGCTGCATGGCCTTTCGCCGCGAGAAATTTGTTCCGCGCGGCGGCCCCTCGGGCGGCGACGGCGGCAAGGGCGGCGATGTGATCATGGAGTCCAGCGAGCGGCACAATACGCTGGTGCATTTCCGCTTCAATCCCGAATACAAAGCCGAGCGCGGACGCCACGGCGAAGGCTCAAACAAAACTGGGCGCGAAGGCGAAGATGTGGTTCTGAAAGTTCCCGTAGGAACGATTGTGTATGACGAAGAGACCGGCGAGAAGGTATTTGATTTCTCGGGGCCGGATCAACGCATGGTGATTGCCTGCGGTGGCCGGGGTGGACGCGGCAATGCGCGCTTTGCTACCTCAGTCCATCAGGCTCCGCGGGAACACGAGCCGGGTCGGCCGGGTGAAGAACATAACTACCGGCTGGAGTTGAAGCTGCTTGCCGATGTGGGGCTGGTCGGATATCCGAATGTGGGCAAGTCCACGTTGATTTCCCGTATTTCGGCGGCGCGGCCTAAGATTGCGGATTATCCATTCACTACCCTGGAGCCAAATCTCGGCGTGGTCGCAGTCGGCGACCCTAGGAACGAAATCAGTTTTGTGGTCGCGGACATTCCTGGCTTAATCGAGGGCGCACACGCGGGCTCCGGGTTGGGAACACAGTTCCTTCGACACATCGAGCGCACGCGCTTGCTGGTTCACCTGGTGGATGTGTCGGACGCAAGCGGGCGACCTGACGTTGTGAAGGACGTAGAAGTGATTCTGGGCGAACTAGCCAGCTTCGGTGCCCATCTGGAAGAGAAACCCATGATTATGGTCGCGTCGAAGATCGATGTGGCCAATAAAGACAAACTGGCCGCCCTGAAAAAATATTGCAAGAAGCACAAGTTGAAGCTCTACGAAATATCAGCGGTGACCGGCAAAGGAATCGACGAGTTAAAGTACGCGATGGCCAAGGAAGTGGATGAGCTACGCGAGCAAGCATTGCAGAAGGCCGAAAGCGTAGAAGGCCGAGCCGGGTAATCGAATTCCACGGATCCGGCTTCACGCCCGCGGAATCTGCGACCCGTGCTGAAAGTGATACTGAAGAATCTTGGCCGCCAGGGCGGGATGCATTTCTTCTCCAGCAGACTTCACCGTGCGCACGATCTGTCCCCGGCAAACTACTTCTGTTGGCGAAAGGCCTGCGATCTCGGCCGGCAATACCAGATTGATTTCCAGTTGCACATTGGGCTGCAGAGAATCTTCCGCCTGGAACAACAATCCGGAGCGGCTGATGTTTCTGGTTTCGCCGTCGTGCCACTTCTCTTCATCCAGACGACGATATTTCAAAGGTAAGTGCAATTGAAAACGGGGTGCACGCGATAGGGGCTGTTCCGGCCCCTTCGCCGGCGAAGCTTGAGCAGTTCGAACCGACATATCGACCTCACTACCGATCGGAGTGGAATCCAGTACTTCGCGAACTTTGCTTTTCAGCTCACGCAGGGTGAAGGGCTTCTGCAGCAGACGTACACCGGCGTCCAGCGTGCCATTGTGACCGATCACATTCTCCGTGTAGCCGGACATGTAAAGCACTTTTGTGTTGGGACGAATTTCCGAAATCCGCTGCGCGAGTTCGCGCCCGTTCATACCGGGCATGATGACATCGGTTAGCAGAAGGTGAATCGTGCCCTCATGGGCGACCGCGATCTGCATGGCCACGGCTCCGTCGGCAGCTTCGATGACACGATAGCCCTGCTTCTCCAGGAACTGGCGAGCCAGATAGCGCAGGTTGGCTTCGTCCTCCACCAGCAGGATGGTCTCGGTTCCCGGCTCGGTCGCGACAGACTCCGCTGTTGAAACCACCGCCGGACTCTCCGCTCTTTCCGGGACGCGGGGCAAGTAGATCTTGAACGTCGTTCCCTTGCCGGACTCGCTATAAACCCATATGTAGCCGCCGCTCTGCTTGATGATGCCGTAAACCGTGGATAGCCCCAGGCCGGTTCCTTTCGTTCCCTTGGTGGTGAAGAAAGGCTCGAAGATATGGGACTGAGTCTCGGAATCCATGCCCATGCCGGTGTCGCTGATGGTGAGCATCACGTAGTCTCCCGGACGCAGGGGGGCGTGGAAGCGGGAATACTCTTCGTCAAGTGAAACGTTAGAGGTCTCTATAGTGAGCTTGCCCCCGGAGGGCATCGCGTCCCGAGCGTTCACGGCAAGATTCATGATGACTTGATCAATCTGCCCAGCGTCGGCACGGACGGCGCCGAGCGTGGCTGCAGGAACCATCACGAGATCGATATCCTCGCCGATCACGCGCGTCAGCATCTTCAGGTTCTCTGTGATGACTTCGTTGAGATCAAGAATTTTCGGCGCCATCATCTGCTTGCGACTGAAGGCAAGCAGTTGGCGGGTGAGTGAAGAGGCGCGCTGTGCGGCCCCGGCGATTTCCTGCGCCGGACCACGAAGAGCGGGGTCTGGGCCCAGGCGATCCAGCAGAAACTCGGAGTAGCCTGAAATTACCATCAGCAGGTTATTGAAATCGTGGGCAATTCCGCCTGCAAGTCTCCCTACAGCCTCCATTTTTTGCGATTGCCGGAGTTGCTGCTCTAAAGCGCGGCGCTCGGTCACGTCCTCGGCAAACAGCTCGAAGGCAGTGCCGGTGTCGCCATCCGAGACGGCTCGGCCGGAAACCCGAACCACGGTGCCAATTCCATCTTTTCTCTTCCACTCGGCGATCAGCCCGTTGAAGGCCGCAGCCGAGCGCAGGTAATCGGCCAACTCGAACCACTGATGCGTGTCCAAGTAGAGGGCTCCGAGATGCTGTCCTACAAGGTCTCGTGCAGAGGAATATCCCAGCATGGTCAGCAAGGCAGGATTCACATCCAATAATTGGCCAGCGGAATCGCAGCGGCAGATGCCATAGGGAGCGTTGGTCACCAAAGAACGAAAATTCATCTCGGAGCGGCGCAATCCTTCCTGAGTGGCTCGCAATGCCGCGTTGAACCAGCAGATGAGAGCCGCCAGTACCACGAACAGGGCCAGGCGCATCATGGTTGAACGAAATTGAGCTGGAGTGCGTTCACCGGAGAATGAGAAATACGCGCTGACGGTCAGAGCGAACGAGGTGGCGACCAGACCTGGCTTCCAGCCGCCATACCACGCACTCACCATCACGGCGACGGCGAAGACCGCCAGCCGGCTCTCCGTGATGTTGGGAAGCAGCACCGCTGGGATAAGAGCCAGCGTGGTGCTGAGGACGGCTACGCCGTAGCGTAGAATCGGCGCACGGGCCGGTTGGATGCGCAGTAGGGGGAGGGTTACTCGCATGTAACGGATATTAACTGCACATTTTTAGATGCACGAGATTACAGGAGTTCATCCCAAATTCTCGGGAGGCGATGTTTCCTTGGCAGATGACTCCGGGCCAATCGGACATGCCCCCATCGGCCGACTTTCAGCCAAAGGCAGTGGCCAGATTCTGCCGGAAAGGTTGAACTTGCCAACTGAGGCTGGAAACGAAGACACTAGCGGCTCATGAATGTAGGATTATTTGGCGGAACGTTCGATCCGATCCATCGCGGACATCTCGCCATGGCACGCGCGGCGCGGGAACGCTACAAGCTGAACCGGATTCTGTTTGTTCCGGCAAATATTCCTCCACATAAGCAGCGCCAACCTTTATCGGGCTTTCCTCACCGCTATGCCATGATTGCTCTGGCCACTTCACAAGACAAAGATTTCCAACCTTCCCTGCTGGAAGCGCCGGAGGAGCTTGAGACAGATAACCCGGGCCGGAAGAAAGAAAAAGAACGTGAGGCAAAACCCAACTACACCATCGATACCGTCGAGCGCGTCAAGCAGTCGTTCAAGAAAGCGGACCGGTTCTTCCTGCTCATCGGTGTCGATGCATTCGCGGACATTGCCAAGTGGCACCGCTCCGAGGATCTGTTTCGAGAGTGCGAGTTCGTGGTTGCCAGCAGGCCGGGGTACTCCCTGGCCGACGTAGCCAACGCGCTGCCGGCGAAGCTGCGACCTCGCGAAGAGGCGACGCGGCCGTTTCACAAGCAGGCTGCCAAGGGCGACTTGGTGCTTACTGGGGTTAACGTCCATCTGCTGGATGATGTCTACCAACCGATTTCCTCTACGGCAATCCGCGAGGCCGTCGCTGCCGGTAAGCCGCTTGGCCGCTTCCTGGAACCGGCGGTTGCCGACTACATCAAGAAAATGGGGCTGTACAAAAGTCGGTAGTCGCGGACCCTTGGTCGTCACCGACTGTATTGCCTAGGGATGGCGATCGCGACGGAGGAGGTCGCGGAGACCGTCCGTCATTTACAATGGAAAATCGATCCGAGTTGAACCAACCATCACCCATGACGAACGACCAACGACCGACACTCTCTGCATGAAAAAAAATGAGCTGAAACTACAGGTAGCGGCAGCCATTCAGGCCTGCCTTGACAAAAAAGCAGAAGAACTTTCAATCCTGGAAATGGAGAAGGGCTCGGGGGCATTTACCGACTACTTCGTTTTGTGCAGCGGCACGAATCCGCGACAGGTGCAGGCCATTGCGGACGAGGTGGAACTGCGCCTGAAAGCGGCAGATTTGCGGCCGACACACGTCGAGGGATATAAGCAGGGCGAGTGGATTCTGGTCGACTATGTGGATTTCGTGGTCCATGTTTTTTCCGAGAAGGCGCGCAAGTTCTACGATCTGGAGCGCCTCTGGAAAACGGCCAAGCGCCTCGAACCTTCGGAATTGAAACCCGAGCCGAAGCGGAAGGCTGCCTCCGCGACAAAGACGAAGACAAAGAGGCCCAAGTCTCCGAAGAAACATGCGGTCGCTCCTCGCCGAAACAAAGCGTAGCTCTTCCTCCTCAGATGAGCGATGCTTGCTGGCGTTCTGTGTCTTATGACGATTTCTTCCAAGCCGGAATACGAAACAGGGCAGCGTTGGGGAAATTCCTACCGGCTCATCGCGTCCGACAAGTGGAAGGCGAAGTCGGCGGTGATGGGCAAGGCGGTGACGGAGGCGCTGGTGGAATATGCGCAGCCGAAGCCGGGAATGCGCGTTCTGGATTTGGCCAGTGGCACGGGCGAGCCCGCCATCAGCATTGCGATGAGGGTTGGAGCGCAGGGGCGGGTCACGGCTCTGGATTTGAGCGCCGACCTTCTTGAGATCGCCAGCAGACGGGCGCAGGAGCGCGGTCTGGACAATTTTTCCACCCGGCAGGCGGATGCCCAGGCTCTACCCTTTGGAGACGAGAGTTTCGATCTCGCCACTTGTCGCTTTGGAGTCATGTTCTTTCCCGACGCCGTGCTTGCCTTGCGAGAGCTGCATCGAGTTCTCCGTAAGAATTCTCGCGCCTGTTTTTTTGCATGGGGACCGTTTGAGCAGCCCTACTGGCAGAGCACGATGGGCGTGGTTCACCGTCACGTGGGGGGAGCACTGCTGCCAGCGGGCGGTCCGAATCCATTTCGCTTTGCAGAGCCGGGTAGTCTTTCGGCGGTTCTGCGCCGCGCTGGTTTTCGGGAAGTGGAAGAAGAGACCAAGACATTGCCCTGGACTTGGCCGGGGACGCCGGAGGAAGTGTGGGAGCAGGCGCAAGGGGTGGCTGTGCCCTTTCGGCCCATGCTGGATCGTGTACCCGGGGACATGTGGCCGCGGATTCATGAGAAAGTGCACGCGGCCATCGGGCAATATGTGAGTGGAGAAAACATTGAGTTCGGAGCGCGGGTCGTGCTGGCGTGTGGAATCAAGTAGGTAAATGTCGCTGTGAAGATCAAGATTGCTTGGGTCGGGAAGACGAAAGAGGCGGCGATCCGGACGCTGACGAACGAATACCTGAAGCGGATTGCGCGTTTCGCGCCTGTGGAAGGAGTTGCGGTGCGCGACGAAGCTGCACTCTTGCAGCTGTGCGGACGCGCTTCGTCGCCTAAAGCTGGCAGGCTAACCGGTGGCAAGTCGACGCTTGTTCTGATGGACTCTCGCGGAAAGCAGTTGTCTTCCGAGGAGTTCGCGCAGTTCCTGGGCGGGTATCAGGATCGCAATCCGCTACCGCTGGTCTTCGCGGTGGGGCCAGCCGACGGATTTTCTGATCCGACACGCTCTACGGCGCAACACACAATCTCATTCGGCAGGATGACGCTGGCACACGAGTTGGCTCGCGTGGTTTTGCTGGAGCAGGTGTACCGGGCGTTCACGATTCTGAAAGGTCATCCGTACCATTCGGGACACTGAGTCGCTGCGAACAAAGCGTGCACCTTCGTGAGTTGTTCTTGAGCGCGGCGCCACCTACAGTTTCGAAGTACGATAACCCTAACCTCCAGTGACGCAATGATAGAGACGACGGAGTAGATTTCGGAGAGCATTCATGAAAGATGTGATGGAGCTGCTACGGGCCAAGGAACAAGAATTGTTGAAAGTGAGGCGGCAAGTCGAAGCCTTGCGGGTCGCGTTGCCGTTGTTGAGCGATGAGGATCCGAACCATCCCGCGAATAGGCCCACTAGTCTTGTGCCAGGTACAGGGAGCAAAGGAACCGGGAATCTGAGTTGAGGCTGTACCCTCCGTGACAGCAGTCTTCGAGATGCCGGCTCAACCCGCCACATTTTACTGGGTGACGGTCGCCTGATAGCTCACGATTTGCCACTGGCCGTTGCGGCGAACCCAGACCCGAGTGTAGCGGTAGGGTCCGCTGAAATCCTCGCCAAGCTGGTGGCCCTTCACGTCGGCGCGAGCCGTGACCACGGCCATATCGCCATACACCCGCACTACCATGTCCGTAATATTCATGGCTTCATAGCGGAGTTGTCCGCTCCGGCGAGCGGAGATTGTCTCCTGTTTCGTGGTGACCTGTCCGAGTGGGGTTATGGCGACATAGTCGTCGGCAAGCGTGTGCAGGGAAAAGTCTGAATCACGACGGAGGCTGGCCTCTTTCGACTGGCGTTCCATATCGACAATCTGGCGAATAATCTCCTGCTCGGCTGCATTGAAACCAGGTCTGGGATGAACTGCAACGTGTTGAGCGGAAAATGCAGGCAAAGCCACAAAGAAGCAAAACAATAACATCCAACAATTGTTGATCACGACGAGACCTCCGCAGTCTGCCAGGGGAGAGATCTGCCCGCACACGAATACGCCAGATTGGATGCAGGAGTTCCGTGGAAAATTCATCTACCGTCAAAAGTACACCACAAGTTGAAACTGAAGAGTAAAGATGGCCGAT
>DATEQW010000044.1:0-17376 GCA_035272245.1 Candidatus Sulfotelmatobacter sp.
AGCAATTGCACATGTTCTTCGGGAAGTGAGGGCACGTCGGTGTCGGCCAGAATCTCGATCAGGGCGATCTCGAACGGAGAAAGAGGCAATGCACCATCCAGGCCATAGCCCTGCTGCTGCCATTGCCCGTGTACCCGGGGATGACGGTAGAGAAAAGTTGAAATCAGATCCGTCTTGTCGCGATTGATTTCGCTAGGCTCTCGCCGCCGCACGAAGTAGCGCAGTAATGCTTCGGCGACCTCCGAATCCGTTTCCGGGGTGAGCGCTTGCCGCAGCATAGCCGGAGTGATGGCCATGTCGAGCACATGCAGCCAGCGATACATGCGGGAGAGAGTTTCCGGCAGGTCCCGATCGTTATGACGAAGTGCGAGTTCGTCTAACCCCGTCGGAACCGGGATCTCCCCGCCCAGCAAGTCTTTGAGCAGCTTCTGGTAGAACCCCTGGACGGTTGCCAGGATTGCTAACTCAAATTTAAGATCCTCGGCCAAGAAAGCTCCGCGAGCGAGATTCTCCCCGTCTGATGAGGGAATTCTTAACTGCTGTTCAAGTAAAGACGAAAGTCACTGGGTACCGCAAGTTACTAGCGGAGCGACACTGTTACCCCGCCCATTGCGATTTTCCGGAGGGTCATGTACTTCCGCGCGATCATCGGCCCTGCAAAACCGGGATCGTCAGAAAACCACGGTCTTGTTGCCGTAGAGAAGGACTCGGTTTTCGACGTGCCGGCGCACGGCGCGGGAGAGAACTACCTTTTCCAGATCGCGGCCTTTGCGAATGAGATCCTCGACGGTATCGCGGTGGGAAACACGGACGACGTCCTGTTCAATGATGGGACCATCATCCAGAACTTCGGTGACGTAGTGGCTGGTTGCGCCAATCAGCTTGACGCCGCGCTCGAAAGCCTGATGGTACGGACGCGCGCCGACGAAGGCGGGCAGAAATGAGTGATGAATATTGATGATGCGTTGCGGATGGCGGTTGACGAAATCGTTGGACAGAATCTGCATGTAGCGAGCGAGAACCATGAAGTCAGCTTTGTCGCGGTCGATCAGGGATGCGATTTGTTCTTCCGCCTGCCGCTTATTCTCTTTTGTGATTGCAATGACGGCATAAGGAATTTTGTAGAAGTCGGCGATGGGCTGGTTGTCCGGGTGATTGGAGATGATCAGCGGAATGTCGCAGGCGAGTTCGCCGCTCTGGTGACGGTAGAGGAGATCGACGAGGCAGTGATCGTACTTCGAAACCAGAATGATCATGCGCGGGCGATGCGAAGATTGCGCCAGGCGCCAGGTCATCTGGAATTTGTCAGCGATAGGTGAAAAATATTTGCCGAAATCGGCGAGGTTTTTCTCGGTGAGATCGATGTCGAAATCTTTGGGATCGAATTCGACGCGCATGAGGAAAAGGCCGGATTCCTCGTCAGCGTGTTCGTCGGCATGCAGGATATTGCCGCCGTGACGGTAGACGAAGTCTGCGATGGTGGCGACTTCGCCTTTGGCGTCGGGACAGGAGACGAGGAGGATGGCAGAGGATTTCATGAGCACTGCCTATGACACTTTCGTTAGCGTTTCAGAGCCTTCAAAATCTCCCGCGCTGCGTTCGCTCCCGACCCGCCAGTCAAGCCCGCACCGGGATGCGTGCCGCTTCCGCAAAGATAAAGGTTTTCGATCGGCGTACGGTAGCGCGCCCAGTCGAGCAGCGGACGCATGGTGAAAAACTGATCGAGCGCAAGGTCTCCGTGGAAGATCTGGCCGCCGGTGAGTCCGTAGACCTCTTCCATATCTAGTGGGGTAATGATCTGGTGCGTCAGGATCAGCTCCGGCAGGTTGGGCGCGTATTGCGCAAGAGTCTGCACGACCGTTTGGCCAAGCGCTTTGCGCTGGTCTTCCCAATTGCCTTTCAATTTGTAAGGCGCGTACTGCATGTAGATCGACATTACGTGCTTGCCATCGGGCGCGAGCGTGGGATCGGTCAAGGATGGAATCGTAGCTTCGAGATAAGGCTGACGCGAAAAATTGCCATACTTGGATTCGTCGAACGCGCGCTCGAGATAGTCAATCTCGGGGCCGATGTGAATGCGTCCCTTAAGCGCGCCCGCGTCGCCGTTTTTCAGAGCGGCGAAAGTCGGCAGGGCCGAGAGCGCCAGGTTAACCTTCGCGACCGTGCCGTTGCCGCGATAGTGCTGAAGTTTCTGCACGAAGTCCGGAGAAAGATGAGTGGGATCGGTCAGCTTGAGCAGAGTTCGTTTCGGATCAGCGTTCGAGATGACCGCCTTGGCTCTGATTTCTTCGCCGGTGGCGAGCAGCACACCGGTAGCTGCGCCATCCTTTACGCGAATCTCGATGACCTCGGCCCCGGTACGAATCTCGACGCCAGCGGCCTTCACGGCAGAGGCCATGGCCTGCGTCAGCGAACCCATTCCGCCGGCAGCGAAGAATGCCGAACCTGCGGGATGAGAGTCTCCAGCAGCGCGAATCAGCAGTTGCAGGCTGCTGCCGGCCGACCACGGTCCAAGAAAAGTTCCGAAGATTCCGCGGGCGGCAATGACCGCGCGCAACAATTCGGTCTCAAAATATTCCGCCACTAAATCGGCCACGGCCATCGGGCCCCAGCGCAACACGCGGTACATATCCCGCTTGCCGAGATTGCGCAGGGCGCGTCCGGTCTTCAACATGCTCCACAGGTCTCCGCCGCTGGGGTGGTCAATGTCGGGCGGCGTGGTGGCGAGCGCTTCCGCGATTACTTTGCTGATTTTGGCCAGCGACTTTTCGAACTCGGGATATTTCGCCGCATCTTTTTGCGAGAAGGCGGCAATCGCCTGCGCGGATTTGTTTTCGTCCTGATAGAGCGAAAGTGCGCGTCCATCGGGCGAAAGCGCCGTGACACAAGTTTCCGGTGTGATCACCCTGGGCCCGTGCTTCTCGAGTTGCATGTCGCGGACGATATCAGGACGAATGGGGCCCGAGGTGTGGGCGAGCGTGGAGCAACGAAAGCCAGGATGAAATTCATCGGTAATCGCAGCGCCGCCGACCTGAGCGCGGCGCTCGAGCACCAGCGGCTTGAATCCCGCCTTAGCGAGGTAGAACGCAGTCACCAACCCGTTGTGGCCGCCGCCGATGATGACGATGTCGCGCAGAGCGGAGTTGTTCTCCGGCATAGTTAGGCTGCTCCCTTGATGTCTTTAAGCATTTCGAGAGCTGCCAGACGACCCGGTGCGCCCATGATTCCACCCCCGGGATGCGTGGCCGAGCCGCACATATAGAGATTTTGAATCGGAGTACGGAAGCGCGCGTATCCCGGTGCGGGACGCAGGAAGAAAAGCTGCTCCAGTGAAAGCTCGCCCTGGAAAATGTTGCCTTCGCTCAGTCCCCATTCGCGTTCGAGATCGAGCGGCGTGATGACTTGCCGGTGCAGGATGATATCTTTGATGTTTGGCGCATACTCGGCGATGGTGTTGACAACGGTGTCGCCAAAGGCCTCTTTCTGATCGTCCCAGGTCAAGCCGGGCCGCAGCTTGTAGGGTGCGTACTGCACGAAACAGGAGAGCACGTGCTTGCCCGGCGGAGCGACTGAGGGATCAGTGAGCGACGGGATAACCATATCGATATACGGCTTACGCGAGAAGTTGCCGTACTTGGCATCGTCGTAGGCGCGCTCCATATATTCCACTGACGGCGAAATCGAAATCGCGCCGCGCAGATGTGCGCCCGGTCCAGGGATGGCCTTGAAGTTCGGCAGCGCGTCCAGCGCCATGTTTACTTTGCCGGACGAGCCACGATATTTGAAGCGGTTGATGTCTTCGAGAAAGTCGGCGGGAAGATGTTCGGCTTCGATGAACTTGTTAAAGGTGAGCCGCGGATCGACGCTTGATGAAATTGTCTCCGCGTAGATTTCATCGCCGTTGGTGAGAACGACTCCCTTGGCCTTGCCATCTTTTACGATGATTTTAGCGATGGCGGCTTGTGTGCGGATCTCGACGCCGGCCTCGCGAGCGGCATCGCCGATTGCATTTGAGATTGCTCCAGTGCCGCCACGGGCGAATCCCCATGCGCGGAATGCACCGTCGATTTCTCCCATGTAGTGATGAAGAAGAACATAAGCGGTTCCGGGCGAACGCACGCCGAGGAATGTGCCGATGATGCCCGAGGCAGACATCGTTGCCTTGAGCACGTCCGTTTCGAACCATTGATCGAGAAAATCAATGGCGCTCATAGTCATGAGCTGGACTTGGTTGTACTTGTCGTAGCTCGACATGCCCTGGAAGCGACGTCCGATGAAGAGCAGTTTCATCAATTCGCGCGGATTGAGTGTATTCGGGTCGGGCGGGACCATGCTGAGAATAGGCTTTACGAAGCGGCACATGGCTTGCATAGCTTTGCCGAATTCGTCGTAGGCTTCAGCGTCCACGCGGGAGTGTCGGGCGATTTCGCGATGGGTTTTGCCGTGGTCGTTCACGCGCCACAGGTAATCGCCGCTAGGCATGGGCGTGAAAGTGCCATCGAGCGGAAGGATCTCGAGGCCGTGACGTGGAAGATCGAGGTCGCGAATGATTTCCGGCCGCAGCAGCGACACTACGTAGGAGCAAACGGAAAATTTAAAGCCAGGAAAGACTTCTTCGGTGCACGCTGCGCCCCCGAGAATGTGGCGGCGTTCGAGCACCAGAACTTTCTTTCCGGCGCGCGCCAGGTAGGCGGCGTTGACCAGACCGTTGTGGCCGCCGCCGATTACGATCACATCGTATGAAGTAGCCATAAGCTCTTAGCCTCTAGCTGTTCGCTTGCCTTTGGGAAAACGCAATAATACTCGCGCGGGATTGGTCTGGACAGGGTGTATCAGAGCCCGCTGGGCAGGACGCTCCAGCTGCGGAGGACGTTCGATAGGATCGGAATGAGTGCGCGCATCGCTGAAGTCGAAGGGCCATTCTATCGGGAACGGGCGGTTTTGTCTGCACATTTGCGCAGCCGTGACTGAAAGTCATGAGCAGCCGGAGTTGCCGCACGAGCGCGCAGGTGCATATAATCCGGCTTCGAGCGAAATCTTTTTCGAGGCTACTCCCTTGCCCATTGGAACCGCGTTTCACGAGAGAACTTTTCCACTTTGCCACAGTCTGAGTTACCGTGAGTGGTCGGGATATTACACGGTCAGCGTGTATGAGGTGCATCACGAGCACGAGTACAACGCCATCCGCAACGCGGCTGCGTTGATCGATATCTCGCCTCTCTACAAGTATTTGATCACCGGCAAAGACGCAACGCGGCTGGTGAACCGCGTGATCACGCGCGACATCAACAAGGTGAAAGTGGGGCAGGTAATTTATTGCTGCTGGTGCGATGAAGAAGGCAAGGTGATCGACGACGGGACGATTTCGCGGCTTGAGGAAAATGTTTATCGCTGGACGGCGGCCGACCCGAGCCTGCGCTGGTTCAGGCAGAACGGCCTGAACATGGACGTGCAGGTCGAAGATATTTCCGAAAAAGTTGCCGCACTTGCGCTGCAGGGGCCGACTTCGGCGAAGCTGCTGAAGTCCGTGGCCGAGGCTGACATTGCGAATCTGAAATATTTTCGAGTGACCCGCGGCAAGATCGCCGGTGTGCCAGTGGATATTTCGCGGACTGGATATACCGGCGATTTGGGATATGAAATCTGGGTGCCTTGGAGTGACGCCGTCAGAGTTTGGGATGCGTTGGCGGAAAGGGGTAAGCAGTTTGATCTGCATGCGGCGGGCATGCTGGCGCTCGATGTGGCGCGCGTGGAAGCCGGGCTTCTCTTGATTGAAGTCGACTACACAAGTTCGAAGAAAGCGCTGATCCCGTCGCAGAAGTTTTCTCCGTACGAGCTGGGCTTCGGCAAGATGGTGCATCTGGAGAAAGAGAATTTCATCGGCAAGCGAGCGCTGGAGGAGGACTCGAAAAATGGTGTGCCGCGGCAGTTGGTCGGAGTCGAGGTGGATTGGACTGACGTGGAAGGACTCTACGAGCGCTACGGGCTCACTCCGGCCGCGCCCAGTCAGGCTTCGCGCGTGGCTGTGCCGTTGTACTCTGGAGAAAAGCAAGTGGGCAAGGCGACGACTACAAGTTGGTCGCCGATCCTAAAGAAAATGATCGCGCTGGCTAGCGTCGAGACCGAGCATTCGAAGCTGGGGACTCAGTTGCAAATGGAGATTACGATCGAGGCGATTCGGTTGAAGACGAATGTGAAGGTGACAGCGCTGCCGTTCTTTAATCCGGCCAGGAAGACGGCGACGCCGGTATAGTATTGGGCTAGCGAGGTGTGGGTATGACGACACGAGTCGAACGTCAAACCGTTGATCTCTCGAAGTATCCCGACCTCGTCGTGATTTACCTTGGAATGCGAGTGAATCGCATCTACGGAATCAAGACCCTGCTTGGATTCGGACCGAAGATATCGTCCTCTGTACAGGCGCAACCAGATGGACTCCTGCGCCACGAGAATTTCATTTTTTCCCTGTTCCCGATGCATGTCGGTATGCGCCAATATTGGCGCGACCTCGATTCGTTGATGAAGTGGACGCGTTCCGATCCACACCGGCAATGGTGGCAGCAGTTCCTGAAGGATTCGGGAGGCACGGGATTCTGGCACGAAACGTACCTCCGACGTGGGGGAATGGAGGCTATTTATGACGACATTGTTCCGCGGATTGGATTTATGAGCTTCGCGCCGGTGGTGCGGGCGCGAGGCCCGATGTTCGGCGCTGCGGCCAGAGCGGAACGGAGACATTCGACGGACGCTGTGGTCTCCGAAGCTGAGCTGTACGGCGATTCAGGAAATCAAGACGCCGCGTAAGTAGTCTGTGGAGTAGTGGCGGCCACTCATTTTTCGGTTCAGTGTTGTTCTTCCGTGTGCCGCCGCTTTCCTGCAACATAAATCCCCACTCCCACGAGCACCAGCGCTCCTGTTCCCCCTACGATTTTGAACAACGCCAACGGTTTGTTGGGTTCATCCGGCTGCGGAATCAGCGACAGAATAATCGTCAACGACGTAGTGAGGAATCCCAGAGCCGCCACCAGTTTCGCCGTCACGCTGCCTCCTGGAACGCGGATTACCTCTGGCCCGCCAGGCTCGCGCTGCAACTTGATCATGGCTGCGAATAAATAGAGGTACGGAATGAAGTACGCGATCACGCCCATGCTGACCAGCACGTCGTAAGCACCTTTGACGCTGGTTCCCGCCTGACCCAGAAAAATGAACACCAGACCCAGCACGAATTGCGTGAGCAGCGCAACCCACGGAGTCTTCCAGCGCGGATGAAGCGCGCCAAATACGGGCGGAAGAAAGCGATCGATTCCCGCGACGAAGGGCAGGCGAGCCACGGCGGCGAGGTACGCGCCAGCTGCGCCGATGTTGCTGAGAGCGATCAGGAACGCAGCGACCGGCAACACCCCGGGAAAGCCCACACGCCCAGCGGTTTTTGAGATGGCCTGCACCAGCCCCTGCAGGCTGTTGACTTCGCTCGAGGGCAACGCCAGTAATACACAAGCTGTCCCCAGGATGTAGCACAGCGTGACCGTGATGCCACCGAACAACAAAGCGAACGGTATCGAGCGGCGGGGATTCTTGATTTCTTCTCCCATAAAGGATGCGGTTTCGCACCCGCCGAAGGCAAAGGTCAGCACCGACCAGAAAATAATGTCGTTGAAATGCACGCTGGGCGTCATCGTATGTAACGAGAACGAGGTGGCTGAACCGTAGCGATGCCAGGCGATCAGTCCCATCACGATGACGATGCCCACGGGGATCCACATGGCGAGAGCGCCAATGTTATGCAGCCACTTGCCGACATCGAGGCCGACAATGTTCATCAGCGTAGCAACGCTTAGCGTGAGCACAGAAAAAACGATATAGAACGTAGCGTTGTTCGAGAGGTGCGCCCATGCGTTCTGGCGGATGAACAGGATGTTGCTGGCGGCAAAGTAGAGCACGGCCGGGAAGTAAGGAAGGTTGCTGGTCCAGTAAGTCCAGGCCGACATGAAGCCGGAGAAGTCTCCGAAGGCGCGCTTGCTCCAAACGTAGAGTCCGCCCTCGCTGGGATAGCGGGAGGAGAGCTCAAGCACGGAAAGCGCGAGGGGCGTGTAGAAGCAGAACCAGGCGCCGATCCAGATGACGATGGAACTGGGACCGGCGGCCGCGGCAGTCGCGATCCAGCGCAGGCTGATGCCGGTGACCACGTAAAACAAAACCAAGTCGCGGAAGCCAAGCACTCGCTTGGGGCGGTGGGGATCTTCGGCTTCGGCGATCGATACACCCGGAGAGATGAATGAAGTCCGGTTCAGCGAGCCGTGGTCGGCGATAGGTTCAGACAATGCAAGACCCCAGGGTCAACTGCATGATTTCGGCCGTCGAAAAATCTTCGCGACGCGAAGTCCTTCGAATCTGTAGCTGCATCCAAAGTGAGCGAGTCAGGAATAACATTGATGGGGCTTCGCGGCAAGCAAAAGTTTCCCCGCCGCGTAGACTTCCGCAACGGACAACGTGCACTGAGTTTGCAAAATCCCTGGGGACTCTATTTGAGCAAGGAGAGACAGCTATGAAGCGTAAGTTGGCAGTTGGCGTAGTTACTCTGTTCGCGCTCGCAACCTTGGGCTTCGCTCAGGATCGGGACCAGCCCTCAGCCCGGTCGCAAGAACGAATCACCCGGGAAGTTCGTCACGAACTTCTCATGCTTCCATACTTCGGCGTCTTCGATTACATCGCCTTTAAAGTGGACGGTAGCACGGTTACGCTGCTCGGCCAGGTGGTACGGCCTTCGCTCAAGTCCGACGCCGAGAACGCGATCAAGCATATCGAAGGCGTGGAGAAGGTCGATAACCAGATCGATGTGCTTCCCCCCTCGTCCGTGGACGACGGCCTCCGCATACGCCTGTACCGCGCGATCTATGGCTACCCGTCTCTGGAGAAATACGCCCTAGGCGTTCAGAAACCGATTCGCATCATTGTGAAGATGGGCCGGGTCACACTGGAAGGCGTTGTCGATAACGATTCCGATAAGAATCTGGCCGGGCTTCGCGCTAACACTATCCCGGGCATATTTTCGGTGACGAACAACTTGCAAGTCGTTCCGTCGAAATAATCGAAACTCGGAGAAGAATGGAAGTAGCGCTGCCCTCTTCGGCGGATTGGGCGGTGCTACCAAGCTTTACCCCGCCAGTTGAGATAATTGCCTCTATGGAAGCGGGTTTTCAATGTGCCGGCTGCGGCGAGTGGAATACCACTGCCGTGGATGAGTCTGCAGGCAGCCGGCAGCGCTATGTTGAAGACTGCCAGATCTGCTGCAAACCCAACCTGCTGCTGGTGGAGTACGATACATCGGCTCAGGAGTTTTTCATCACGGCGGCGTTGGAGTGACTGCTGTGCGGCGCACTTTTTGTAAACCCGATCTTCGTACACAGCCTGGGCGTCATTCGCGTTATAGTTAGCGGGGACCGGGAAAGGAACGACGCGATGGTAACCAGCTACACTGGCGGTGGACGAATGGTGGCACACAACATGGTCACGACGCAGTTCGAGCTGGATGGCTTCCGTGTGACCCGCACCCTCGGAGTGGTGCGTGGCATCGTGGTTCGCTCACGATCGATCTTCGGGACAATCGGCGCCGGGTTGCAGACGCTGGTCGGCGGCAATATCACGCTGCTTACCAACCTGTGCGAGAAGACGCGTGCTGAAGCCTTCGATCTGATGCTGCAACATGCGGCGGAGTTGGGCGGCAACGCCGTTGTCGGCGCGCGCTATGACGCGACCGAAGTGATGCAAGGCGTCACCGAAGTGCTCGCCTATGGGACGGCGGTGTTCGTCGAGCCGACGAAGTAAGTAGTAGCGCCGTCCCGGCGGTAACCGGCAGCAGGGACGCCAGCGCTACCGCTAATCTTTGTAAATCCAGCCCGCGACCAACGCGGCCAAAATGGCGCCCAGCCACATCTCAATCATCCAGCCAAAGGGAAGCGCACGGTCGACGTCGGACCAAGTTGCTTGTGCGAAATTTCCCGGGAAGCCAGCGAAGAAGCCCGAGAGAAAGCCCACCTTGAGCGCGGCGCCAGGACCCGGTCCCAGCCCCCTGCGTGCCCAGGCATACAGATGGGCGACCGCGATCGAGAGGATAAAGATGAGCACGATCCACTGCGCGACGAAGAAGGGATAGCGCGGCGTTTTGAGGAACAACCCGGCATTCTGCGCAGCCAAGTAGCGCGCGTCAGTAATTGCGAAGCGGTTCACTAGAAAGCTCCACAGATTCCACACTACGCCGCCCGCCAATCCCCCCAGCCAGATCCTGCCGCGATTAAAGTTCATAGGCTCCTCCGTAAGCTGTCGCTGAGTAAACGGACGCAGTGTAACACCGGGGGCAAGCCCATGCAGTCAATCGGGCCGTAGGAACTACGATAGCTCTTCTACGGATCAGTTTTCCTACAGTGATCTTGCTGCGGTATATTCGTCGGGTTATGAAACTCGTGAGCCTTGTACTTCTCGGTCTGATCTGTTGTGGCAGTGCCTTCGCAATCGGTCGCTCGCAGTCCTATAAATACAAGCGCCTGGGCAGCGAACTCGATGCGCAGACTCGCGCCGAACCCGGGGTCGCCATGATGGGCGGCGGCACCGATCTGGACGAAGCCTTCCGCTGGCTGTGCGGGAAGGGCCACAACGGCGACTTTCTGATTCTGCGCGCGACGGGAAAAGACGACTACAACCAGTATGTGAATAAACTGTGCCAGATGAATTCGGTGGCGACGCTCATTATTCCGAATCGCAAGGCGGCGGATGATCCGAAAGTGGCCAAGATCATCCGGCTGGCTACGGTGATTTTCATTGCCGGTGGCGATCAGTCGCACTACGTCAACTACTGGAAGGGAACTGCGGTGGAAGAGGCCATCAACAACCACGTGATTACGGGCAAGCCAATCGGAGGCACCAGCGCCGGGTTAGCAATTCTCGGGCAGTTCGTTTACGGCTGTTTGGAGGACAAGCCGAACGATGCCGATCTTACCTCGCGTGAGGTCCTCGACAATCCCTATGTCAAACGGGTGACTCTGGTGCGAGATTTTCTGAAAGTTCCCGGACTCGAAGGCATTCTCACCGACAGCCACTTCGTCAAACGCGATCGCATGGGAAGAAGCCTGGGGTTTCTGGCGAGGACTGTGGCGGATGGCTGGTCGAAGACTCCGCGCGAAATCGCGATCGACGAGAAATCAGCGGTGCTGGTTGAGGTCAATGGTCGAGCCAAGGTGGTGGGTAGCGGCATGGGCGCTTATTTTCTACGACTCACGGCCGAGCCGGAAGTGTGCAAGCCGGGCCAGCCACTGACCTTGCGCAACGTGGCCGCCTATCACGTGCCCGCCGGGGCTACGTTCGACATTCGAGAATGGAATGGCGAGGGCGGCG
Source organism: Candidatus Sulfotelmatobacter sp. (assembly GCA_035272245.1). Classification (GTDB taxonomy): domain Bacteria; phylum Acidobacteriota; class Terriglobia; order Terriglobales; family Acidobacteriaceae; genus Sulfotelmatobacter. The sequence continues at coordinate 11,389 of DATEQW010000044.1, forward strand.
AGGCCTACTCCATCTCCGTGGAGGCGGGACAGATTCACACCACCCGGCCGGGGAACCCAATCTACTAGCCGCGCCAATTAATCAGCTGAGAAGCTGAGGAAGTATTTTCTGCCGCTCGGCGAAAGTGTGGCGCATCTGCCGCGCGATGAATAGCGAGTTGGCAAGGGCGCCCAGCGGTCCAAATCCCAGTTCATAGTCAATCAAGTCGCGGACCAGCGTGCCGCTTAGGCCCTGGCGTGCCTCCGGTAGAAACTCGTGCCGGTGATGCCATCGCTTGAATGGTCCCTTCTGCTGAACGTCGGCGAAGTGATGATTCCATTCGAATTCGGCAATGGCAGCAATCCAGGGACGGCGGAGGGATAGCCAGGGGAAGGGTCGAAAAGATGTCGTGATGATCGAGCCGATTCCAGCCAGGCGCTGAACGTCAACGCTCCCCTCCGGGGACTGTGCTGGTTGAACGAGCTGCAGGCCTTCGATCCGGGTCTGCGTCTCCGGCGGCATGAGTCGCGGCAGATTCTCCGGATTCGAGAAGAAGGCGAATACGTGCGGGACGGGGAACGGAACCCAGTCGGCGAATTGCTGTCGGTGAGGCATCGTCAAAGCCAGAGCCTTACAAAAAGTCGCCGATTTCCACAACGAAGAGCCCGACTGGCGCGGCGTGCAAGAAAAATCTTAGCGAATGAATAGCGAAGGAATCCAGAGTGTAAACCCAACATCTTGTGGTCGTATAACTGGTTAACCACAAGCCCTCGTATTTTACCGAATCCGCACTTTCGTCACCATGCAACCTTCAAGTTTGATATTGACAATCAAGGACTTACGGGTAAGATGTGGTACAAAGTGGTGCGGAGTGGTCAAACAGTTTCAAGCTGTGGGAACGGGAAGCTGAAAACGAGGAGCCGGTGGTTAACCGACCCAAGAGTACGACAAACAGCCCGAACCACCTGAGTTTGACCATACTTTGCGTCGCTTTTACCTCCCCGGTAGCAGTAATAGTAACAGGCACACAGCATGTTTCGCGGCAATCACCCAACTCGCGTCGACGAAAAAGGGCGGTTAAAGATCCCGGCCGAGTTCAAGCGGGTGATCGACGAGAAGTACGGCCAGCAATTTTACATCACAAGTTTGGATGGGGATGTTGCTCAAGTGTATCCCTTCGAGGAGTGGGAGCGGATCGAGCAGAAACTGGCGGGGCTCTCCACCTTCAATCCCACGAAGAAAAAGTTCTTGAGCAAGGTGAACTACTGGGGACAGGTCGTCGAAATGGACGGGCAGGGGCGGCTGCTGATTCCGCAGTTGCTGCGCGAGGCCGCTCAGATCAAGGGCGAGGTTGCGGTCAGCGGATACCAGACTTATTTGGAAGTGCGCAACATGGAAGCCTATCAGCAGAAGGTGCGGGAAGAAAAGTTCACGCCTGACGATGAGAAGACGCTCGACGAATTGGGCATCTAGTGGGCGAGGGTTCAACAGACACCCCTCAGGGGGTTGGGCATGGTGGTGGAAGGGAAGCGAGCCGTCTTTCACTCAATCATGTTCCGGTTCTTTTAAAAGAAGCGATCGACTTTTTGGACGTGCGGCGTGGCGGGACCTATATCGACGCCACGGTGGGCCTGGGCGGACACAGTTACGAAATCGCAAAACGCCTCGGCGCACCGGGACATTTGATTGGGCTCGATAAAGATCCGGCGGCGCTGGCAATCGCGCAAGCAAAGTTGAACGGCGAAGATTGGCCGAAGGTCACGTTGTTGCAGTGCTCATTCGCCGAAGTGGGAGAGCGGTTCGGCAAGAATTTTGCGGACGGGTTGCTGGCCGACATCGGAGTAAGCAGTTTGCAACTGGACGATGCGGCGCGCGGATTTAGTTTTCAGGCGGATGGACCACTCGACATGCGGATGGACCCGCGGTCGGAGCGCACCGCCGAACAAGTGGTAAACCACCTCGACGAGCGCGAGCTTGCCGATGTGATTTACGAATTCGGAGAGGAAAGGAGGTCGCGGAGAATCGCCAGAGCCATTGTCCGGTCGCGGCCGATACGATCTACCGCACATCTTGCGGACGTCATATCAGCCGCGGCCCGGCCAATGAATCAGGCAGAAAGAAGGATTCATCCGGCGACCCGAACTTTTCAGGCTCTTCGAATCTTCGTAAACCGCGAACTGGACGATCTGAAGGCGCTGCTCGGAGCGGCGCCCCGGATTCTGAAGCCAGGAGGGCGCGTGGTGGTGATCAGTTTCCACTCGCTGGAAGACCGCATCGTAAAGGATGCCTTCCGTGAGGGCAGTATTAAGGACAAGTACTTTCGGGTGTTGACCAAGAAACCGGTAACGGCATCCGAAGAAGAACAAGGTCGCAATCCGCGGGCACGCAGTGCGAAGTTGCGGGCGGCGGAAAGAGTTTAGATTCCGGAAAACCTGCCGGAGTCCCCGGCATAGCTGTAAGGCATGCCGGGTCATTCAGGCTCTGTAAAAGGTGGACAAAGATCCGCCGCTATAAAAAAGGCTTCCGGTTCGGAAGCCAGGTTCTGGGTAGGAATACGAGTTGGAAGGTGCGCGATGTACACGGGAACACTAATTAAGGATCTGATGGCGGCGGTGGAGCGCGCGGAACGGAGCGTTCAACAGACCCGACTCTCCGAGGAAACCGAACTCCAGCGGCTGTTCGAGTTGCAGAGTCCACGGATGCATCGGGAACCTGTTTTAGCAGGAGCGGCATAATGGCGACGGCGGCTGCAATTCGGAGCGCAATTCCAGCGGCACGACGAAACGCATTTTTTACCGGCACGCCGGAAATCTACTTCGCCAAGGCGATTGATAACTCGCGTCTGGTGAAGGTGGAAGATCCCAGCCACAACCGCGAGATGAAACAGTTTGGCACGGCCCTCGCGGTGCTGTTCATGCTGGTGTTTACTTATGCCTGGCAGCATTTCCGCGCCATTGAATATGGCTACCAGATCGAATCGGCGAAGCGCGAACTCAGCAACCTCACCGAGATGAACCGCGCCCTTCGCCTGGAAGATGCCAGCCTGCGCGATCCGGAAAGAATCGACGTGATGGCGCGCCGCATGGGTTTGGTTCCGTTGGAACCGGGACAGGTGATCCGTATGGATAGCGCGGCCGCGGATTCGAATGCGCCGGTGATGGCCCGCGCGGAACCGGCGATTATGCTGGCCGGGCAGTAGGCGGCGGCAGGGATACTGCCGAGCCACGCTCGGCATGGACAGGCATTTCGCCTGTTTACACGAATTGATTTGGCGGTCCCCCGTAAATGGTGGGCCGCCATGTTTGTCTAAGCAGCCCAAAGTTTGCGACTTTCATGTCGACCAACTCCAACCTCGGCAAGAATTCCCGACTCTACCTGCTAGGCGGGATGCTTTTGTTTTGGTGCGTGGCGATCTGCGGACGGCTGGTCTACTTGCAGATTTTCCGCTATGGCAGTTTTGTGAAGCAGGCAGAACACCAGCAGCAGCGCGAGATTCCGCTGTCCCCTAAGCGTGGCGTGATTTATGACCGCGCCGGACACGAACTGGCGATGTCCGTGCTCGTGGATTCCGCGTTTGCGGTGCCGACTGAGGTAAAAGATCTGCCGACCGCGGTTTCCCTGATCACGCGAATCACAGGTGAGGATCATAATGTAGTCCTCGCCGACTGCCGTAATCACAAAACTTTTTGCTGGGTGGCGCGCAAGGCTGATGACGAGACCATCGAGCGCATCAAGTCGCTCAACCTGCAGGGGATCCACTTTCAGAAAGAGCCGAAGCGTTTTTATCCCGCGCGCGATCTGGCGGCGCAAGTTGTCGGAACCGTCGGCATGGAGGATTCCGGCCAGAGCGGCATCGAGCACGAATTCGACGACGAACTGCGTGGTCGCGCTGGAAAAATGTTCATCTCGGTCGACGCGCGCCGGCAGTGGTTTTCCGACGTTGAGAAACAGCCGGAGCCGGGCGAAAACCTCGTCCTTACCATCGACAAAAACATTCAGTACATCGCCGAGAAGGAACTCGATCAAGCGATTCATGACACTCAGGCGATTGCCGGCACGGTCATCGTGGAGAATCCGCACACTGGGGAAATTCTGGCGCTGGCCAACCGGCCCACATTCAACCCGAACCTGCGCAAGCAGGTCACACCGGCCGCGCTGACGAACCGTGCGGTGAGCTACGCGTATGAACCGGGATCGACTTTTAAGCTGGTCACGATTTCCGCCGCACTCGAAGAGAAGCTGACAAATCCGAATGAAGTGTTCGACTGCCAGATGGGATCGATCGTCTACAACGGCATGCGCATTCGCGATTCCAAGCCGCATGGCTTGTTGCCGGTGTGGGGAGTGCTGGCGGAGTCGAGCGACGTTGGCTCGATCAAGATCGCACTGCGCCTCGGTGAAGACCGATTCTACAAATACATTCGCGCCTTCGGATTTGGGCAACAAACGGGAATCGAGTTGCCGGGCGAGACACGCGGGATGACCAAGCCGGTGAGCCGATGGTCGAAGGTTTCAATTGCGGCGATCTCCATGGGACAGGAAATCGGAATTTCGGCGATCCAGCTGGCAGGATTAATTTCGACGTTCGCGAACGATGGCGTGTGGGTAGCGCCGCGCATCTTCTTGGGCCCCGTGGAAGCGCAAGGCTCGCCGCAAACCGTGGCATTTCATCCAGGAAGTTCGCGGCGTGTAATCTCCAGCTTCACCGCGGCCGAGATGCGGTCGATGATGCAAAAGGTCGTGCTCGAGGGCACGGGGCGCAAGGCAATTCTGGAAGGCTACACGTCCGCGGGAAAGACAGGCACGGGGCAGAAAGTGGACCCCGCGACGGGGGCGTATTCGAAGACCAAGTATATCGCCTCATTCGCCGGTTTCGCGCCACTGAACAATCCTCAGATTGTGGTCACGGTAATTCTGGATTCGGCGGTGGGACTGCACCAGGGCGGCCAAGTATCGGCGCCGGTGTTTCGCCGCGTCGCGCAACAGGTGCTCGAGTATCTCCATACGCCACACGATCTGCCCCTTGCACCGAATCGCCAATTGCTGCTGGCGCAGACGAAGGCCAAAGATAAGGATCTGGAAGAGGGAACGCCGGACCATCCGGGCGAGCCGCTGGAGACCGCGGAGGTGAATGGGGATTCATCAGAGTCAACTCCTGCTAAGGCAAGTGTGCCGCCTTTGCCCGAAGATGCTCGAAGTGACGGAAACGTTGTGCAGGCCGCGATTCGACAAAGTGAGCCGGTAGCAGCAGCAACAAACCCGCCGAATCCAACTAACAGCCCGCGCGCCGTCGATGCCGCTACCGCTCAAGCAGGTCCGCCCACAACCGGAACCGTGGTGTTGGACGTCGAACAGGGCGGAATCGAAGTGCCATCCTTCGTTGGAAAAACGGTGCGGGGCGCTGTAGAAGCTGCTCAGGATACCGGCCTCGAATTGGAAGCCGTGGGCAGCGGCGTCGCGCGGCAACAGTCTCCTCCAGCCGGGACGCACGTAGCCGCGGGGGCGCATGTCACCGTGCAATTCGGAAGATAAAGGGTCAAGCAGCGGAGCACCGGAAATTCCTATGTCCCTCGCCGGCTCCGTGCCCTCCTTCTCGAACTCCCCTCGCAGTTTGACCGCCCGAAAAACCGCGTGATAGGGTAAACAGTCACCAGTCTTGGCAGACCAGCCACTGCTCGCTGGTTGAGGTTTGTATTTGTCTTCTGTGGAAGCCACTCCCGCCGTCCGCAAAACCGCGCTGAATGCCGTCCATCGCCAGATGGGCGCGAAGATGGTGGATTTCAACGGCTGGGACATGCCCGTGGAGTACCCTGCTGAGATCGGCTGCGGCATCATCAACGAGCACATGGCGGTGCGCACGGGCGTGGGCATTTTCGATGTCAGCCACATGGGCGATATTCGTCTGGCCGGTCCGCAGGCGCTGGCCGCCGTGCAACACATCTCCATGAATGATGCTTCCCGGCTGGCCATCGGTCAGGCGCAGTATTCGGCGCTACTCTATCCGCAGGG
>DATEQW010000045.1:0-2026 GCA_035272245.1 Candidatus Sulfotelmatobacter sp.
CTCCGGCGGTCAGCCCTGAGCGGGCAATTTCCAGCGTCGCTGCACACAGCGCGCCGATCAAAATCTTTTGTGTGTGGAGCCGCTGAAGAACTTCATCCACCTTCTGGTCGGGACCATTTTCCCAGCGGTCTCCCCCGGGGAAGATGAAGATCGCAGTTTCGCGCGGCTCGATCTCATCCAGGGTTACGTCAGGCAGCACCTTCAGTCCCGCCATCGTCACCACCGCTTCGCGCGAATGTCCCGCAGCAAGCACTTGGTATTTGCCGGATTTCCGGATCTCGCACAAAGCCAGCGCCGGCTCCCAATCCGCCAGTCCATCAAATACGAACAAATACGCTTTCATTTTCACGCTTGGCATTTCGTTGCCTCTGCCGTCAACGGCTGGAACGACCGTTCGGTTGTCAAACTCGCATCCTCCATGTATCATCTCAAAACTTTAACGACCCGCGAAACTGGCTCAAAATCGCCATGTCGGCCACACGCGTGTCTCCGAGGATTTGCAGATGACGGTTGGGGATGAGAAATTTTACCGGGCACGGGTCACCAGGCGCGAGGAATTCGCGTCGGACCTGTGGATGATCCGCATCCTGCCCGGCGGGGAATTCAACTTTGCTCCGGGACAATACGCCACGCTCGGGGTCGAGCACGATGGCAAGCGGACGGAGCGCCCCTATTCCATTGTTTCCGCGCCATTTGAAAAAGAAATTGAGTTTTTCTTTGAGCTGGTGCCCGAGGGAGCGCTCACGCCTCGCCTCTACAAACTGCAGCCGGGCGATGAATTGCTGATGCGGAAAATACCCAAGGGAAAGTTCACGCTGGATACCGAGAGCGGCCGCAAGCATCATCTGCTGGTTTCTACCGTGACCGGAGTCGCTCCGTTCGTGAGTTTTGTACGCACTCTTTCGAAGGACTGGAAAGAAGGCCGCTTTGACGGCAGCCACCAACTGTATCTGCTCAACGGCGCGAGCCGTCCCTGGGAGTTCGGCTACAAAGAGGAATTAAATCGTTTCGATGCGGAACTTCCCTGGTTCAAATATGTCCCCACCGTGAGCCGGCCATGGGATCACGCCGACTGGCCGGGCGAGATCGGGCGCGCCGACGACGTCTTGCGCAAGTACGCCGACCACTGGGAACTCGACGCCACCAATACCACCGCATATTTGTGCGGTCATCCCGACATGATCGCGAACAGCAAGGCAATCCTGAAGCGGCGTGGCTTCGTTGACCGAACCGCAATCAAAGAAGAAATTTATTGGATTCCGGCAAAGTAGCGCGTCCTAGGTTTCGGCGGGCGCGAAGATCACCAACACTACGAGCTCTTCCGCAATATCGTAAAAGCGATGCCCAACTTCTGCCGCGACAAAAATCACGCTCCCCGCTGAAACTTCGCGGTCTTCCGGGCCAGCCTTGAAGCGGGCGCGTCCACGGACGACATAGTAAACCTCATCTTCGCGGTGGGGCTTCTGCCGGTCCGTCCCTCCCGCGGGCAAGACGTAGAGTCCGGCGCTCATCGCCGGCACACGCAGAAATTCGCGATACAGCTTTCCGCTCTCCAGGCGCTGTTCGGCCACTTCCGCCAGGCTGGCGAATACCGTTTTCACGCGAAGATGCCTCCGAAAATCAGGTCGGTAAACTGCGGTATCAGATTCTGCGCCTGCAGATCCCCTTCCGGTTTGTACCACTGATAAATCCAGTTGATCATGCCGAGCAGAGCGAAGGCCGCGGCGCGCGGGCTAACTTTCGCTTTCGCGTGATGCGAATGCCGCGATTTATGCTGCACCTCCGCCATCAGGTTTTCGAGAAAGTGTACGTAATCCTTTTTGCGGGCGTTGATGCGCTTGCGCAAAGACGGCGGCAGAGGATGGTTTTCGTGCAGCATCACGGTGATCTCGCGATCGCGCGGGCTCAGCACCACTTCGATGTGCAACCGGATCAGCGCCCGCAACCGCTCTTCCGGATCAGCCACGCCCCGCACCGGATTGAGAACTCGTTCCTCCGTGATCTGCATGGCGTGGTCCATGATCTC
>DATEQW010000046.1:0-59465 GCA_035272245.1 Candidatus Sulfotelmatobacter sp.
AAGTTCGAGCCCATCCCTTGGGTCTACACGGAGATCGTTCGCAACCTCGCGCGGCATGAGCGCGTAGAGTTGATCGTCAACGACGCTGGGACGGAACGCCGGGTCCGCAAGCTGCTCGACAAAGCAAATGCACTGTCGAAGAACATACGGTTCCATTGCTGGGCCACCAACCGCGTCTGGATGCGCGACTCGGGATGTATATTCCTGACTCCGGCCAAGTTCCCCACCCTAGCCGCAAAGAACGCGGCTAGGATGGGCCACCCGCCGAGTAGCTTGCTGGCCACAAAGTTCCGCTTTAATGCGTGGGCCAAGTACTCCAACTGGCGCCACGACGAAAAGATTGGCAGCCTTATGGCGGAAACTGCCGGCGCTGAAGAAATCCGACCGCTATCTCACGACATCCGCGTCGTGCTCGAAGGTGGCTCGATCGACGTCAACGGACGCGGCACCATCCTCACCACCGAAGAATGCCTGCTCAGCAAGGTGCAGCAACGCAATCCTGGCATGTCGCGCAAAGACTACGAGAAGGTTTTCGCTGACTACCTCGGCGCGCCACACACGATCTGGCTCGGCCGCGGCATCTTCGGCGACGATACGCACGGTCATGTCGACGACCTCACGCGCTTCGTCGCTCCCGACACGGTCGTTACCATGGTCGAAAATAATCCGCGCGACGCGAATCACAAGCCGCTGCGCGACAATCTTCGCCGTCTCCGCTCCGCGCGTGATCAGGACGGCAAGCCACTCAATATTGTCGAGCTTCCCATGCCCGGTCCGGTGGTCTTCGAGCAGCGACGCCTGCCCGCCAGCTATGCGAATTTCTATATTGCGAACGGCATCGTACTTGTTCCTGTCTTCAACGATGCCAACGACCGCGTGGCGCTGAACACGCTGGCTACGCTATTCCCCACTCGTGAGATCGTCCCCATTTATTCCGGCGATCTCGTCTGGGGACTGGGCACCATGCATTGCATGACCCAGCAACAGCCGTCAGCATCGGACTCCACGACGTAAGGGTAGACAAAAATGCGGGCCCCCATGCAGGCCCGCGATTTGGAACCTAGCGAATGCTTTCCGACTCTACTGCGGCGACGTGCCGCTGCTGGGAGGCGGAGTCCCCGCCGGCGGATTCGGAGAAGTTGGGTTGGTCGAACCAGGATTATTAGAACCTGGGTTATTCGATCCGGGGTTGCTCGAACCCGGATTGGAACCGGGATTCGAAGTGCCGGGATTGGAGCCTGGGTTCGAGGTGCCGGGATTTGTCGAGCCCGGATTCGAGGGCGAACCCGGCGTATTCGGATTTCCATTGGGACTTGTGCTCGGGTTATCGGGGTTCGCGTTCGGGTTATTCGGATTCGTCGTGGAGGGTTGCGTGCCCGGCGCGTTCGGATTGGTCGGATTCGATCCCGGAGCAGTCGAAGGCGCGGTTGAGCCAGTTGGCGGCGGCGTTGTGCTGCCGGTTGGCGGCTTACCGGTGTTTCCGGTCGGCGGTGCCGATGGGGATGTTTGCCCCGGGGCTGCGGAGCCCGAGGGTGCGCTTCCCCCGGCCGGCGCATGCTGCGCCACCACCCAGGTGGCACAGAATAGAAGCACGGACAACAACGTAAGTCTTCTGCCTGACATAATGAGTCCTCCAGCTTGGAATTTTCCGCGCATCCCGATCGGTGGCCGAAGAACGCGCTGGTATACCGAAGTCATAGGGGGAGTCTGCGCGAACAATCGCGCCACGAATATCCGGCATATGCCGTAAGTTGCGGCGAGGGAGTCTGTAGCAGGAAGATGACGGGCGCGAAAATGCGCCTGGTTAGCGGGCTATAGAAAATCGCTCGCGTACCTGCAAGCACAGGATTACTTCAGAACCACTGAGCCCCTGCCGAGCGAGGAGATGGTATGAGGAACATCGGGCTGCACCGATTTGCCCTCAGGTTGCGACGCCACACTCCAGGCTTTCGCGAAAGTCTCCCCGGCCTGCATCTTGGCCAGCAGGCTATCGAGGAAGAGCGAGGTGTTTGAGCCCAGGCGGCGCAGCGTCAACACGACGTTGATCTTCATCCCTTTGGTTTTGAAGCCGGCGTCGTAAGCTTCCTGCGGATTGTCGTTGCCGATCCACAACAGCTTGACGCCGGAATCGACCGCCGCTTTGAGCAGCTCCGTGCCGGTAATGCGATCGCCGGATGCGTCCGTGATTACACCGCTCGCGTCCACATCGCAAAATAGATGGAGGATGTCGTAGTTGTGGCTAGCCGCACCGCGCAGTTCCGCCACCGACATAAAAGTCGCGCCGCCGGCAGCCGGATAAAAGCGCTTGTAGACGCGAAGATCGGACTTGAAATGCTCGTCGAATTTCGGCAAGAGCTGGCCCACCAGAACCTTGGTGCCAGGGACTTCTTCTTTGCGGAAAGAATCGAAAATACCCATAGTTTCGCGGTCGATGGCTCAAGCAACTGGATAGATTGGGTGAAAACTATTTCCGGTATTGCGTAGGCTGCGGACCTTTTTCCAGCATCTCGCGATCCCAGATGGCGCCCTCACGGGTGTAAGCAGCGAGTTCGAAATCCTGTGTGAGTTCAAGCGCGTCCACGGGACAGGCGTCCTCGCAGAGTCCGCAAAACATACAGCGACTCAAGTCATAGGTGAAGTTGGTCAGTTCCTTGCGGCGGGTCTGCTCGTTGCGCGCGCTCGAAACCACGATCAGATGCTCCGGGCAAGCCAGTGCGCACAAATCGCAGGCAATGCACATGGTTTCGTCGGTATCGGGATTCACGTTGAGCCGGGGCGCGCCACGATAGCGCTCGGCCACTTGCGGCCGCTCCATGGGATATTGCTCAGTACAAATTTCCTTCGGATCCTGATAGCGGAAGGTGACCTTCAGTCCCGTGAAAAGGTCGACGAGAAAAACTTTGCGGAGCAGGCTCGGCATGCCCATATCGGGGTAAGCATATCACCCGGCAGTGGGCGGTTGCCAGTGACCCATTGGGGTGCGCGACACGGAACTTTTGCGGCCCTGGTTTCGTACCTCAATCCAAGAGGATGCCATGCGAGCCTATCTCGCCAAGTTGTCGCCGAAAGCGCAAGTGCTGCTGGCCATTCCACTCATCGTCATTGCGTATCCGCTGGTGATGATTCTGGTGCCGGCGATCATTCGAGCCATTGTTCCGGACGTCGTGCGCTCGGTGCTGAGTCTGATCTGACAAAGGTGGGCCGTCCTGCTGAGCGCTCCCGTGGAACTGGTCAGTGTTAGTGATACCCTGCGGCGTAGGATTTTCCGTGACGACAACGAACGACGAACTGTGGATGGAGGAGGCTCTGCGCTCAGCGCAGCGCGCTCTGGAAGCCGGCGAAGTCCCCGTCGGCGCCGTAGTCGTGTATGAAGGGCGCATCGTCGGCCGGGGATGGAATCGCAACATCGGCGACTTCGATCCTACGGCCCACGCCGAGATCGTCGCGTTGCGCGAAGCGGGTGCTACCGTCGGTAACCATCGTCTATCGGACTGCGAACTCTTTGTTACAATTGAGCCGTGCGCGATGTGCGCCGGTGCCATCGTGAATGCACGGATCAAGCGCCTCGTCTATGGCGCGGATGATCCCAAGGCAGGCGCGGTCCAGTCCGTGGTGAAAGTGCTGAACCATCCGCAATTGAACCATAACGTGGAGGTTCGCGCCGGAGTTCTGGCAGGCCGTTGCGCGGAATTGCTGCAAACGTTCTTTAAGAATCGTCGTTAGCCCTTCGCCTTGACCTCATGCCCGGTCATTCCGAGCGAGGGGGAGGAAGCTGATTTCTCTGGGAGCTGACGGCTACTAGCTTTTCATGCGGAGAGGTGCGTGAGCGGTTGAAACGATCCGCCTCGAAAGCGGACATACCTTAACGGGTATCGTGGGTTCAAATCCCACCCTCTCCGCCAGTTCATCTATTTTCAATTGTGTGCGCAGACCCCTCCCCAATCCTTGGATAACAAGAGGTCAGAAAACGCAGCTTGAACGGGCCACGAATGTGTAGCTTTGTGGCTACCAAGTCCCGGCTTTACACTCCCTGAGATTTGGCAAGCTGGCCACACCGGGCTCACTGAGTGTAATCGAGATTTATCGCCAACATCTGGCAGCGCGGGTCAAACTAAACAACCTTGCGCGGACTTTGCGCTAAATATTTGTGACCCCCGTCACGGAAAAAGCCGCATCTCGGTGTATGATTTGCGCGAATTACGAAGCGGCGACATTTTCTCTCGACACTCCACACTAGTCCGCTCCTGAGCGGGCAAACCACTGAGCAGTGAACCATTAAGCTGTGAGCCAGCAACTATCCAGATACGAGAATGCGTTTGTGTCCGCATTCGCACCGACAAAGGGAGGTCCTGATGATTCGCAAGAGGACGAACAATAGGCCGGAAAGCCCGTTGAACATTTCCGGCATCGAGCTCACATTCTGCTCGACGAAACCGGCAATTGCGGTCCGCTACGCTCTGGCGCTCGCAGTGCTTTCTGCTCTCCCGCTTATTGCCGTTCGCCCGGCGCAGGCCCAAACCGAGACTGTGCTCTACAACTTCACAGGCGGAAGCGATGGAAGCGGTCCCACGTCCAGCCTCAGCTCTGACGGTGCGGGCAACCTCTATGGGACGAGTAATAGCGGTGGGCTGGGGTATGGAACCGTATTTGAGCTTTCGCCCACCGGCGTTGGAGGCTGGAACGAGGCCGTGCTCTACAGTTTCACCGGAAGGGCGGACGGGGCGAATCCAAACTTGTCTTACGTGATGTTTGACAGCGGGGGGAACCTTTACGGGACAGCGAGCCAAGGCGGCGCCGAGGGATACGGGGTCGTGTTCGAGCTAAGCCCTGAGCCGGTCGGCGGTTGCCCAATCGGCAGCAACAACGGGAATGGCTGGTGCGAGACCGTTCTGTACAGTTTCATGTCAACCCCTGACGGTGCCTCCCCGGCCTCTGGGCTCGCCTGGGACCAGCAGGGTAACCTTTACGGCACAACTTATGGCGGAGGCAGTGGAAGTGGAGTGGTCTACGAGTTGTCACCGAACGGCGGCGGCGTCTGGAATGAGTCTATGCTCTACAGCTTTTGCTCCCAGCCGAGTTGCCTTGACGGTACCTACCCCAACGGGCTGGTGCAGGAAAACGGAAACTTCTACGGGACGACCGAAAACGGCGGCGCTTACGCAGTTGGCACTGTGTTCGAACTAAGCCCTCAACCGGCCGGCGGGTGCCCAAGTGGCAGCTATACCGGTAACGGTTGGTGCGAATCCATCCTTCACGCCTTCGCAGGCCACCCAACGGACGGCCGCTACCCTTCTGGCACTCCAGTGTTCGATAGCGCCGGAAATGTCTATGGCACGACCGTTTATGGCGGTAGAGGGACGTGCGACTTTGATGCAGGGTGCGGCACAGTTTGGGAGCTGACTCCTGTTACAAGCGGAGGGTATACGGAGGAGATTCTTCATAACTTCAATTCCGGACCCTTGACGTTCGGATGCTGCTATCCGATCCGACTGCCCCATTTTCCTTCGGCTGGTGTCGTGCTCGATTCATCCGGAAACATATACGGCACGACAACATACGGCGGCAGTTCCTCGTACTGCACAGAAACAGAAAAGGGGAGGGGGACGTATCAAGGCTGCGGCACGTTGTTTGAAATCGCAAAGCTTCAGGGCAAAAAGGCCGCCTATAAATTTGAGCTTCTTTGGATTTTCAATTGGGCGGATGGCGCTAATCCGGTGACCAGCTTGATTCTGGACGGCGGCCATCTTTACGGAACGACCTACAACGGCGGCGATTTCTGCCCGTATCCCGACGGTTGCGGGGTTGCGTTCGAGTTCACCCCGTAGGTACGCAAGGTTGCTGAATCACGAGGAAACCGAAACATCTCAGATCAAGAATGAGGCGAGATATGCGAGGCGTTCTGAGGTTGGCTGTGCTTTCCACGCTGCTGCTGGTCGCTCTTCCACCAGCACATGCACAAAGCGAAATCGTGCTGTACAACTTCTGTTCCCAGCCGAACTGTGTAGACGGTGAGAACCCGGCGTCTAGCCTCACGCCCGACGGCGCGGGCAACTTCTACGGGACCACCCAACTGGGCGGCGCTCATCAGTATGGTACTGTCTTTGAACTTTCTCCAAACGGGGTCGGCGGCTACAACGAGACGGTTTTGTACAGCGTTTGTTCCCTGCCGTGGTGCGCAGATGGGTCGTCTCCCGATTCCAATGTGACGTTCGATGGCCATGGGAATCTCTACGCGACAACTTACTACGGCGGCCCCTACGCATCTGGCCCGTATTCTGGATACGGGGTCGTGTTCGAGCTAAGCCCTGAGCCGGTCGGCGGTTGCCCAAGCGGCAGCAACAACGGGAATGGCTGGTGCGAGACTGTCCTGTACAGTTTCATGTCAACCCCTGACGGTGCCTTCCCGGCCTCTGGGCTCACCTGGGACCACCAGGGTAACCTTTACGGCACAACTTATGGCGGAGGCAGTGGAAATGGAGTCGTTTACGAGTTGTCGCCGAACGGCAGCGGCGTGTGGAACGAGCAGGTTATCTACGATAGCGGCGGGTATGCCGGGTTAACTATAGACGGCTCCGGCAACATCTACGGCGCCGACGACGCCAAAGACGGCCATATTTTCAAGCTGGCGCCAAACGGAAGCGGGGGTTGGAATGCAACCATCCTTCACACCTTTACGGGCGGCCACAACGACGGCGGATTTCCTCAAGGCACTCCTATCCTCGACAGCGCTGGAAATGTCTACGGCACGACCACAGGTGGCGGTTCTAGCAGCGCTGGAGCAGTTTGGGAGCTGACTCCTGGTACGGGAGGAGAGTATACGGAGGGGATTCTTGAGTCCTTCACTTGGAACGACGGCTCCGCTCCTTATGCGGGGGTCGTGCGCGATTCATCCGGGAACATTTACGGCACGACACAAATCGGTGTCAAATCTCCGTGCTACGACGGCTGCGGCACCGTCTTCGAGCTTGAGGCCGGCGGCACCACGTACCAATGGAAGATTCTCTGGCCTTTCGATGGTACGGATGGCGGTTATCCGTCTGACAGCTTGATTCTTGAGGGCGGCAATCTTTACGGAACGACGTACGGCGGTGGGACATCCAGCAACTGTCCTGGCACTGGTGGTTGCGGCCTTGCGTTCGAGGTGAATCCGTCCGCTGTAGCGACCACAACCGTGCTCACCTCCTCGCCGAATCCGTCTCCATATGGGCAGTCGATGACCTTTACCACAGTGGTCACTTCCAACCTTGGCGCACCGCCGGATGGTGAAATCGTCACGTTTAAGCAAGGAACCACGGTGCTGGGAACGGTGGCATTGCGTGGCGGCTCGGCTACTCTTACCACCTCGGCTCTGCCGCCGGGTACTGCCTATATAAAGTCGGGGTACGGAGGAGATATCAACATGGCTTCCAGTACATCGAACACCGTGGCGCAAATTGTGAAGAAAGCCGCGACCACGACCGTGCTCACCTCTTCGCCGAATCCATCCCCATATGGGCAGTCGATGACATTTACCGCAGTGGTCACTTCCAACCTCGGCGCACCCCCGGATGGAGAAATCGTCACGTTTAAGAAAGGAACCACGGTGCTAGGAACCGAGGCCTTAAGTGGCGGCTCCGCTAGTTTTACCACCTCGGCTCTGCCGGCGGGTACTGACTATATCAAGGCGGCGTATGGAGGAGATATCCACTTCCTTTCCAGCACGTCAAGCTCAGTGAAACAGGTGGTGCACTAAGCCCACATGACGCTGAGTTGTCGCGGATCTGAACGGCGACGGAAAACTGGATCTGATTGTGGCAAACGCGGGCGGCGAGAGCACCGGCGACGGCTCACTCGGCGTGCTGCTAGGCAACGGCGATGGTGTCCTTCCTCTTATGCTTACTTTTTGTCGTTCGCCATTCACATTATGCAAATTAATACAGGGGCTATTGTGAAGGTTCTAACGCCTCACGCGTTTTTCCTCGGAAGGCCGGTCGAGGGTGGTCCTTCAATTGGGAGCGGCTCTTACTAAATAACACGGTTACTATCGTCAACGGAGCGACCAACGCAACCACCACGGTGACGGCTTCGACATCGGCTCTATCCTCACTGGCCGTCAATCCGGTCACGGAGAAAGTTTATGTCACCAGTCCCTTCACGAACGTGGTCACGGTCTTTGGCGCCAGCGGAAGTTCACCGCAAAGCCTAAGCGTGAATGCTCCACTCGACGTGGTGGTCAATGCCGCTACAAATCAGATCTACGTCCTAACGCTGGAAAATCAGGTCATCGGAATCGACGGCAACTCGAATGCAATGACCGCCTATCCAGCGGCGGTTGCGGCAAGCGAGATTGCAGTGAATCCACTTACCAACAAGGTTTACACCTTTACCGGTAGCTTCTTTTCCGTGCTGAATATTGCCACCGGCACGCATACGAACGTAGTCTTGCCTCCGGGGTATAACTACAATGCCGGTGCTGTGAATCCCACTACGAACAAGATTTATGTCGCAGGCGCTCTATTTAACGGCAGCGGCTCGCTCATTGCTGTAGTTGACGGCGTCACGAATCAGATCACTTCACTGACGGCTGGCGGATCCGGAACGCAGGTAGTAGGCGTCAATCCGGTTACCGATAAAGCATATATCGCAAACAGCGGCAGCAACAATATGACCGTGGTCGATGGCGCAGTAAACACACGAGCAGCGTTCTTAGGCGCCATCCCTTCTGCTTCTGCCGTGAACCCGGTAACGCGCATCCTGTACACCATCGATGCCACCGGCAACAGCGTGGCGGTTTACAACGCCGCGACCGGGGCATCCACCACTGTTAGCGTTGGATCAAACCCGTCCGCAATTGCACTCAATTCGATCACGAATCAAATCTATGTGCGCAACGCGGGTGACAATACCATCACTGTGATCGACGGCGCGACCAACAATGCTACGAGCATCTCTGCCGGCAGTTACAACTTTGCTTCCACGCAATTCGCTATGGCAGTGAACCCCGCCACCAATACGATCTACATCGCCAACTTCAACGACAATTCCGTAACCGCGCTCAGTGGAGCCACCAGCACCACCACCCGAATTGCAGTGGGAACGAGCCCAATCGCATTAGCGATCGACGAGGCGACGAATACAATCTACGTCGCCAACTCGGCTAGCTCGAATCTCAGCGCGATTAACGGTGCTAACAACCACGTTACCACTATCTCCACAGATGAACCGTTATTTGCCCTCGACGTGAACCCGGTGACGAACACGATCTACGCTTCGAGCGGGGATGGACTGGTGGTTTTTGTAATCGATGGAAAAACGAAGAAGCAGACCGGAGCGGTTTTGGCCGGCCTCGTCCCCTGTGCCGTCGCGGTGAATCCGATCACGAACATGATCTACGTCCCCGACATTTCAGGGAACGATCTAACCATCATCGACGGTGCGACCAATGCAACCACGACGATTACAACCCCCCACCCGATGTTTGCCATAGGCGTGAATCCGACGACCAACAAGATTTACGCGCCCATCGACACCGGAGGAGTCTTAATCATCGATGGCGCAACGAATACCACGTCGTTCGTTTCGAGCCGGGAGGATGGCCAGCAGGTTTCGATCGACAACATCAACAATCAGATTTTCATCACCGAGCCGGACATCGCGGTCGAAGTATTCACGGAACAACAGGTGCAGGCGGTTCCTTTAACGACAGTGATTACTCCGTTGCCCGGCAATCAGAGCCTGAATCCGGAAGCGAAATTTACGCTCACTACTACCAGCGGATTCGAATCGAAGCCAGCCGCGGATGCAGTTTTGTTTCAAGTCGATACTTGGACAGGAGCCTGGGCCGCGGCCGCAAAAAACTCCAACGGAAGCTTTACCGCAACCACGAAGGCGCTTTCGCATGGTCTGCACACCATCTTTGCCTACGCGGCAGACGCGCAGAGTGGAACCTCGGTGAATCTCGACTTTCAGAGCGCTCCACTTACAGGGGCGATCACCGCATACCAATTCTTCTACTGACCTGAGGAAGGCCGGGAACCACCTCCCGGCCTTCTGCATTCTATCTACTATCGTCTCCTGGACAACATCCACCCTTACAGTTTCCGACTCGCCCACGATCCGGCGATTACGAATGATTTCTTCCACTTTCGTGTTATTTCGATTCTGATGTACTATCTCCGGTATCGCACTGTACCAATGGGAGTTATGAGCATGAAGTTTTCGACCCTCTTTGTATTGCTTACTTGCGTCTCGGCGGCGTTTGGCCAGACAAACTCATCCTTCTACGTGGCGACGACCGGGAATGATTCGAATCCCGGTACTCAAGCGTCACCCTGGCGCACCATTCAACATGCTGCAGACACCGCGCGGGCGGGCAGTACAGTTTACGTTCGGGGTGGAATCTACGAAGAACTGGTGACCATCAACCGATCCGGCAACGCGAAAGATGGATTCATCACGTTTCAAAGCTCTCCGGGCGAAACGGCGGTTATCGACGCAGAGCGTTTCACTCCCTCCGGAAGACAGGGCGTACTGACGATTCACAACCAGAGCTACGTGCGAATCGAGGGCTTTGAGATTCGCAACTTCCACACCGCCGAGCATCGGCTCGCTCCATTAGGTATAGACGTGATGGGGTCGGGCTCGCATGTAGAACTTCTGAAGAACAACGTCCATCATATCGAGCAGACTTTCGAGGGCCGCGATGCACCGGGAAGCGGCGGGAACGGGTTTGGCATTGCCGTCTACGGTACCGATGCCAAGACTCCGATCAGCGAACTCGTGATTGACGGCAATGAGGTGCATCACCTCCAAACCGGTTCGAGCGAATCGTTGGTGGTGAACGGGAACGTCACGAATTTCCGCATTACACACAATATTGTCCACGACAACAACAACATTGGAATCGACGTGATCGGTTTCGAGCGCACGGCTCCCGACCCTGCCGTTGACCAGGCGCGCGACGGAGTGGTCAGCGGCAATCTGGTTTACAACATTACTTCGCGCGGCAATCCGGCATACGGCAACGATGAGAATTCCGATGGTATTTACGTGGACGGCGGCACCAGAGTCCTGATCGAACAGAACGTTATGCACGATGTGGATTTTGGAATCGAGCTGGCCAGCGAGCACAAGGACCGCGCCACCAGTTACATCACCGCACGGAACAATCTCATCTACCACGCTCACACCGCGGGAGTCTCTATCGGTGGCTATGCGCCTGAGCGGGGACACACCGAGCACTGCATCGTGATCAACAACACGCTCTACGACAACGATACGTCGGCAACAGGCTCTGGGGAGTTCCAGATGCAGTGGAACATGGCAGACAATATTTTTGCGAACAACATCGTCTACGCGGGGTCTCGCTGTCTTATCGCGGTGAACAAATCGCAGGTCGACAAACAACGCCCGCCCGTCATGATCGATCACAACCTTTATTACTGTGCGTCCGGAGCGAAGGCGAGCACATGGGGAGAAACGTCCGGCACGGTGACAGGATTCGATAATTATGTTCAGTCAACGGGAAATGATCGTCATTCCCGATTTCTCGATCCGTATTTTGTAAACGCTGCCGCTAAAAATTTCCATCTGCGACCGGATTCTCCTGCGATTGCTGCTGGCACAACCGAGGGAGTGCTGGCCGGAGAATTGGATCTTGACGGCTCGCCACGAGTCAAATCAGGAAAGATAGACCTCGGCTGCTACCAAACAAAATAGGCCCGTGGTGATGTCGGCTAATGCTTAGCCGATGCGTCAAAGAACCTCGGCTGCTCCGGGATTGCGGCGCCGTCGGCGCGAGGATCAGACGCACCGAGATTTATGCCCGTTTTGCTGTCGTGAAGGATCGCCTGGCCGCGCCCCATCAGAGATGTGTAGTCGGTGTGCACCTGCAGCGCATGTCCCATCTTCGTCAGTGCGTCGAGTGTGCCGGGGGTAACGCGCGACTCGATCACGATTCTGCAGCCGAGCTGCTGGCGATCGGTAAAACGCGGTTCCTCCATCGCAGCCTGGATATTCATATGATAGTCGACGACGTTCGACACGAATTGTGCATGAGCCAACGGTTGATTCAGCCCGCCCATGATGCCGAAGCCGATGTGCTCGTCACCTCGCTGCATGAATGCGGGAATGATGGTGTGGAAGGGGCGCTTGCGGCCAGCGAGTGCATTTGGAGATGCAGTATCGAGCGAGAAGAGGCCTCCGCGATCCTGTAAGGCGAATCCCATCCCCAGCACGGTTACGTTCGATCCAAAGTTGTTGTAGTTGCTTTGGATGACGGAGAGGATATTCCCTTCGCGATCGACGACGGTGAAGTAGGTGGTATCGCTGGTGCCAAGCGCCCCGGGGGCGACCGTGCAATTTGCTTTCGCTGGATTGATGAGTGAGGCGCGTTTGGCGGCGTAGTCTTTTGACAGAAGCTGATCAACCGGAATCGTGCTGAAGCGCGGATCGCCGTCGTAGGCTTTCACATCGGCATAGGCGAGTTTCATGGCTTCGATTCGAGTGTGCAATTCACCCGGACTGTGCGGACCGGCAGGATCGGGCTTGAACTGCTCCATAATATTGAGCATCTCGAGTGCTGCCATGCCGTCCCCGTTGGGCGGGAGCTCGTACACGGTCCAATCGCGGTATTTCGTCGAAATCGGCTCGACCCATTCCGCGGAGTAAGATGCGAGATCGTCGGCAGTCATGGTTCCTCCCAGTTCATCGGAGGTCTTGAGAATGGCCTTGGCAATTTCTCCCTTGTAGAACACGGCCTCACCCTGCTCGGCAACCAGCGTGAGCGCGTGGGCGACATCAGGATTGCGAAACATTTCACCCGTATCTGGGACCTTGCCACCCGGGAGAAATACGCGGCGGCTCTCGGCATTTGTCAGCAAGCCATCGTGAGCTTCGTCCCACCAGTCGTGAATGATCTCTGCCACTGGGAACCCATTCTTGGCATAAAAGATCGCAGGTTGGAACAGGTCGCGCCAGGGAAGTTTTCCCCAGCGATCGTGCAGCTTGGTCCATCCGTCGACCACGCCCGGAACGGTGACGGAATCGATACCGAATTGGGGCATCGCCGTGACGCCCTTCTGACGAAGATGCTCAATCGTGAGAGCCTTCGGTGCCCAGCCGCTGGCGTTCAGACCGTAGATCTTGCCGGTCTTCGCTTCCCAATAAACGGCAAAGAGATCGCCGCCCATCCCGTTGGAAGTGGGCTCGGTGACGTTGAGTACGGCGTTGGCTGCAATCGCCGCATCGATGGCGGAGCCGCCCTGTTCGAGGATGAGCGCACCGGCTTGCGACGCCGAAACCTGACTGGTGGCAACCATACCGTACTGCGTGGCGACGACGGAACGCCCATAGGAGCGGTCTTGGGCGGACATGTGGAATGCAGTGGACAGGAAAACGAGCAAGGTCACCGAAGGTCTGAGTGCGATCATGCGTGCGAGACTCCAGGTCGAGATATGCTAATGAATCACAGGGTGCGCCTACTGCAGTTTCGCGTACTCCGCTTTGGCTTGCTTCAGGATGGGAGTGTCGGCATCAGCGTCTTTCCAGAGCGTGAGGAAATCCTTGTAGGCCGCGAGCGCCTGGATGCGAGCGGCCTCGGCATCCTTTCCCTGCGAGGTTCTCGCCTGCAGAGCCTTGGCGCGAGCCACTTCCAAATGCGCTAACGTTCCCGTCCAGCAGTTCCAAACGATTCCGCTGTGGTCGAGAATCTTTTGAAACTCGGCGGCGGCAGCGGCGCCCTGCCCGCTCGCCAGATAGGCCTCTCCGCGTAGGTACACATGATAGAGGCAAGACATATTGTTGACGAACTGAATGTTGCCTAATTCAATCGGTGATGCAGCTTGCAGGGAATTCAGGGCCTGAGCCGGATTCCCTTTGTCCAGCGCCAATTGCGCCTGAATCGCAGGCAACCACAGCGACCGCATTTGCGTGTCCAGCGGGAAGCGTTTCCCCAAGTCCTGGGCCAGGGACTCAGCGCGTGCGGTATCGCCCGCCATGGCCAACGCAAGCGCGGCTTCGGACTCGACGCCCTGATTCGCAGGAGCCAGCTTCAGAGTTTCTGCGGCCGACTTCCGGGCTTCTTCTGTAATGCCGTAAGCGGCCTCCCACTGAGCCGAGATGGCCTGCCATATCGCGCCAGATTCCTGGGCATCAGCGCGTGCGGCGGAGTCCAGTGCGCGCTTGGTCAGTTCCCTCGCTTTGTCAAGATGACCGCTATACGCCTCCGTATCGGACGCGAGCGCCAGCCCAACGTTCTCGTATTGGGGCCGGGCCGCGAACCACTGTTGCTGCTCTGTCATTGCGGAGGAATCCGCGCCAAGAAAGGCAAGAGCGTAGAGAACCTCGTGAAGTTGGGAGTCATCCATATTTTGCGCCTGTGCCTCGCGAATAATCTGCCGGGCTTCGTCGAACCGCTGCAGGCCCATGACGTCGTTGACGAGGTTGTCATTCGCAATACGCGAAGGATCCGGCATCAGGCGCACGCCTTGGCGGGTGCACTCGGCCGCCTTTTCGTACTTCCCCTGCATGCCATTCGCTAACGCCAAATGCAGGTAGGCGATCGATCTTCGCGGGTAGATCTCAATCTCCTCTTCATAAGTCCGGGCGGCTTTTTCGACTTCCCCAGTTACATCCAGGTAGTAGGCAGCGGCAATTTCCATCTTTTCGGACTCGCTGACGTGTTCCCTTAGCTGAAAGGCCTTGCTAAGGTTCTCCCTTGCCCGCGCAAACTCATTGAGTCCGAAATAGTCCAGCCCGATTGCCCAATAGGCCATGGCAAAATCCGGATCCAGCTCGATGGCACGTTGAAAATGAGGAACGGCAGCTGCACTGCCCTTCTCATTAGTGGCTCTTACGCCAAAATTGAACGCTTGCAGAGCTTCGAGCGAAGATGTGGTGGCCTGGTAGAAAGGAACATCGAACTTTTGCAATGTAGCCAGCGATTCGCCCAGTTCCCCGCGCAGCTTGGATGCTGCTTTACCCAGCGCGTCCAGCACCTGCTCCTTGGAGGCTGCCGTTACCTGCTCCTCGGCCAGGGTATCTCCGCTTTGGCAATTCACGGCCTTGAGCCCCAGCACATATTCGCTGCCCAAACTACCGATCGAACCGGCCACATAGGCCTTGCTGCCCGCTCGCTGGCAGAGCCCTCGAGCTAGCTCGGGCGTGATTTTCGCGTCCGTGGGGCGCATCATCAATTTCAAGGTCTTCGAAACCTGGCCGTCGGGGAGCACATTCAGAAAAGGCGATTGCCGCAGGGAAATATTCAACGCCGTCTTCAGCGTGTC
This sequence comes from Candidatus Sulfotelmatobacter sp., assembly GCA_035272245.1. Lineage (GTDB taxonomy): Bacteria > Acidobacteriota > Terriglobia > Terriglobales > Acidobacteriaceae > Sulfotelmatobacter. Next base: position 15,264 of record DATEQW010000046.1, read on the forward strand.
ATCGAAGATTGGGTCGCCCGTGGTATTGGCAAAATCGGTGAGAACGACGGTGTCCTTCTCAGTGAGGCGCTTACTTTGATAGGCACGATAGTAGAACCCGCCCGCCGTGAGCAGGGCGACCGAAAGGACGCCAACCATAATCTTCCAAAGCTTGGGGACACCAGCCACAGGAAATTCTGTCCCCGCCACCTTGCCTGGGCTTGCTCGCTCTTCCGTGATGACGCTGGTTCGGATCGTGTGCTGCTGAACAATCAGCCCGCTGGGGCCGTGGCTGGGAAGGGGTGCTGCGTCCTTGACAAGAGCTACGCTCGCGGGAACAAGGACTTGCACCGGAACAATAAACTGATACCCCCGTCCCGGCAAGGTGGTGATGTAGTTGTTGTCGCCAGGCTTCTCTTCGAGTGCTCGCCGCAGCGCGGAGATGCTTTGCGCCAAGCTGTTCTCGTCCACAAAGGTGTCAGCCCAGACATTCGTTAATAGTTCTTTCCGCGTGAGAACCTTTCCCGGGTTTTGCACCAGGTACAGCAGCACGTCGAAAGCCCGGCGATTCAGTGTGACAATTTCGTCTGCACGCCGGAGGGTGCGGGCCGAGGGGTCGAGCTGAAACTTCCCGAACTGAAAGATACCTTCTGGTTTCATTGAGTTAGCGGCAATTCAAAACTTGTCAGAAGCTGTCAGAACTCGTCACTGGCGTTTTTGGGGCGACTGCGCCAACATTCGCAGCCTGAAGAACGAGGGCACGTGGACAGAATTTATCAGTGGCTATCGGAGCGAGCAAGGTTTTTCCGTTCCGCCACGTCCGTTCGCGACACGTGTCGAACCGTACGGACCGAAGTAACGGTAGAGCGGCAAGGCGTAACCGTGGTGGTAGGGGGCGCCACGGAGATTTTCGACGTATGCCCGCTATGCGGAACTAACCTGGGTCCTGCACAGGCGGAACAAGTAATCGCCTGTCTTCAGAAGGCTTCGAGTTCGCAGGTACCTACTCCGGCTGTTCACGAAGGAGGCAGGCAGCGTAGTTGAAAACCAACGCAGGCGGGCAACAATGCGCCCGGCCGCTCAAGATCTTCTCGAACGACGAACAGTTTCAAGATAAGGAGCATTCTATGAAGGAATCGATCGGACGTTTCGGTGTGGGGTTGGCCTTGTTGCTGACCAGCTTCGTAAACCAGGGACTGGCTGCAAACCAGGTGAAGGGCACTGCTGGGAGCACCACGTGGAAGGCAATAACAGCGACAGCGCCGACCGTGGCGATAGACCAAAACGGAATTAGGTATGTAGCGTGGCAAAACGCCAGCAACCAAATCATCGTCGCTACGTCGCCTGCGAACAGCAACACGTGGACACTCCTTGGAACATCCGAAGGGGGCCCAGGTGTTGTGGGCGGTACGGATTGGACGGCGGGGACCAACGCCTCTCCCGCATTGGCCTTTGATTCCCAATCCAACCAAATATGGGTTGCCTACAAGGGACAATCAACCCCGACAGACAGAATTTGGTTTTCCTCGTGGAATGGAACCTCGTGGGTAGCCCAGCAAGTGGTGATTTGCACGAACGGGACCCCTGAGACCGGCGAAGCACCGGCTCTGGGCGGAGGCGATGGAATGACCTTGGCGTGGAAGGGGGGCGGAGACGATGATATCTGGAACACGGCGTGGGACGGAACAGGATGGGGGCCTCAGGCGAAGGTGAAAGGCTCCAACTGGACAGCGGGAACGAGTACCACGCCATCGTGGATTTCGCCTTACATTAATGGGGATCCCAACGTCCTGTTTTGGAAGGGGGGATCAACGAATATATGGATGAGCGAATATAACGCTGGCTCAGGGTGGGAATCGCAGAAACAGGTCACCTGCAGTACGAACCCAAGTTGGATTTTCGAAACCAGCTACGCTCCGGCTGCAGCTTACAATAACACGCCCGACGGAGCGCCCTATGCCGTGTTTTGGACGAGCAGCTCGAGCACATCGATCTTCTATTCCTACGAGACTGAAACTTCCTGTGGATGGTCTCAGCCTGCAACCGTCCCCAACGCTGCCACGAACGCTGCGCCGGCCGTGGTGTTTCCACTCTCCGGGCCTGGTTACTTTGTTGCGTGGAAAAAGGCGACCAACAATACGATCTGGTACGACACCGTGGCCACTCTTAAACCGTGACCACTAGAATGGGATTCGGTAGTTTAAGTAGCTGCGGGCGGCCCAAGCCTCGGCCGGGGGGACGAGGATGGGTTATCCCAGGGCGAGTGCACCGGTGATGCGGGGCACATACGGAGCCTCACTTCTTGAGCTTTTGGCGAGAAGTGGGGCTTTTGTCTTGCTTGATCCGTTAACCAGTGTCTGGTAGCTGCGAGGGAGCGCGAGCATCGCGGGCGGTTCACATCGGCGTCGGGCCTTCCAAGGCGTTTTCTCTGGGCGTTTCTCTGAGCTAGCCGTTTTCAACGCGCGCCTTTATATCCGCGTACGCCGCTTCGATGAGCCGGCTCAGCTCTGTGGCGTTTGTGGCCGTTCCCGGTCTCAACTTCACATGGCGCATGAACTTTCCGGTGCCTTGCAGCAGGCGCTCCGGATCCCACAGCGCCGCGCCGTGAAAGAATCCCACATTTACGTGCGAAGTGAATACATTGACGCAGCCGAAGGGCGCATCTCCCAAACATGCAACCGGACAGCCGTCATGCAAAAGCTCCCGGACCTCGTCCCCGCAATTTCGCATCACCTCAAACCACTCGTGCGCGATGGCGCCCAATTCACCTGCATGCTCTTTCATCCATGCATTGATGGCCGGGTCCCGCTCGACCGCGCCATGGAATCGCAACAGATCCGTCCTCAAATTCCACCCTCGGTCATACTTCACTTACGCGTTGTGTTTTCGCTTTCTAGCGTGAAGTTCCGCCGTCCGCTCATATGCATCCCGACGCGCTAGGAGCTGACGTTCGCTCTCGCGGAGATTTACTTCCAGTTGGTGCCTGACTTTTCTCCCCTCGGTTGTTTTGAGCACGCAGAGAATAGAGTCGCGGTCCGCAGTGGTCCAAGGCTGGTGTCGGGTTTTGGTTTCCTTCCTGCCGGTGCATTCAGAGAACAGTTCTGGGAGAGAATCGATGGGAACCTTGTGCTCCTGCGAGTCGACGAAGGTCTTCAGCAGTTGCTGCGTGTAGGGGAGCGTCATTTCCGTGCCGGTCAGCAAGGAAAAAGCGATGAGCCGGCGGAGCGCCTCTTCCAATGCGTCCGCATTGGACTGGAAATTCCGCGCGAGGTACAGCGCCACGTCCCGGGAAAGCGTTACCCTTTTCTGCTTCGCTCTCTTTTGGAGAATAGTAGCCTCTGTTTCGAGGGCGCAGGCTTCAAACATGTGGAAAACACTCTTCGAGCCGATCATTCGCATCATTTCACGTAGACAGCTATCCCGCTCGTCCACGTGGCCTCTTTTCGGCTGCTGGAGACTATCCCGCGTGGCCGGTATTATACCGCGGGAAAGGGAAACCCCACGGAGCGCCCGCGGCGCAATTCTTGCAGCGAGGCTCAATTCCTATTCAACGGGAGGATGCCAGAAGAGGGCGATCAAAACAAAAATAGTTCCAACCAATGCAGCGATCGCGATTGAAAGAATGATTCCATGAAGCGTAGTAAATGACGACTGCTTCTTCTTCCTTCGCTTCATGAATGCCGCCATCGGCAAAACCATCACGGGCACATCCGGCGGTCAGGGCTGCGTGCCGATCTCAAAACTCAAGGTTGAGAGAGACAGCCGATACTGGTATTGCGCGTTGACGTAGCCGATGGCAGCGTCGGTTTGTTGCAACTGCGCCTGACTCAGTTCAACGATCGAGCCCAAGCCAAGCTGGTAGCGGCCCTGGGCGAGGGTCAAACCAAGGTCGGCTTCCTTGGCGAGTTCCGCTTCCACGCCCACTCGCTGAAAGGCTGTATTCGCGGCCAGCCATGCTGTCCGAACGTCGCGCACTACGCGGTCGCGCAAGTCCCGAGTGTTTTCCGTCGCAGCTTTGGCGCGGTAATTCGCCTCCGAAGCTTCTGCCGCGAAGAGAAAGCCGTTGAAGATCGGGACATTCATATTCACGCCAATCGCGCCATACCAGCTGGAAATGAAATAGCTCGGGAAGCAGCCGCCGAAGCAGTCCGGACGTACCGGCGTCACGCCCGTAATCCCGAGTGCGCTGATGGTAGGCAGGAGCTGATCGCGCTGGGCGCGGCGGAATTTTTCCGCCGCCTGTTGATTGAAGGTGAGCGACTGCAAGTCGGGACGTTGCTGGATCGCCGTGTTGATCAGCACGTCCACATCCGGCGGCGGTGGCGGAAGTTGCGTTTCCTCTTCGCTATCGCTCAACTCGTACTGGACCTGTTTGTCGAAGCCCAGGACTGCGGTGAGCACGGCTAGGGTTGAATCAACGTTATTCTGAGCGTCGAGTTGCAGCAGTTTGGCCTGCGAAAGATTTACTTGCGCGAAGGCTAGATCCAGGTTTGATTTCAGTTTGTTCTTTGCCAGTTCGTCGACTTGATGCTCCACCGATCCTCGAGTGGCTACGGTTTGCTGCGCGACTTTGAGCAGCGCCTGGGCTTGCAGGGCATTGTAGAAAGCCTGGTCCGTCGCCAGTACGATATCTTCGGCCGTGGCGAGTGCGTTGGCGTTTTGAGCTTTCTCCAGAAGCTTGGAGGAGGACACGAGGTTGATGGTGCGGCCAAAGTCAGTAATGAGTTGGCTAAGCGTGACTCCTGCGCCCGCATGTTCCAGCAGGCGAGACGCCGTCAGAGAGCCCGCGCCGATTCGGCTGCCTTCATTGGCGTCGACGGCTGTGATCGCACCATTCAAGTTCGGAAGTTCCGCCGCCCGGGTCTCGCGATAGATCTCGTGCTGTACCAATCCAAGCAGATGGCCCACGCTGATCCTAGGATTATTTTTGAGGGCCAACTGTTCCGCCTGCGCCCGGGTTAGACGGAGAGCGCCGTTTGGGGCTTGATCCGCCTGCGGCATTTGTGAGCCGGCTGAAGAAGTTGTTTGTGATCCGGAAACGCGCGGGAAGCTTGCGCTGAAAGCCATTTGAGCCGCCTGGGATCCTACGGGGCCAGGCGTCGAGCTTTGCGTCACTTGCGGTTGCGGAGCGGAGGGTAAAGCTTCGGCTGATCCGAAGGTGTCAGCGGTTTGTGCTGCGCCAGGCTGGGACAGCATTGTCCACAACCCTGAAAGCAGCAAGCAGAGTATCAGTGTTTGCCGCCTCGTCATTCTGCTGCCTCCGGCTTCGCGATCGCTCCGTTCTTCGCGCCGCGCTTGCCGTATACCAGTAGATAAGCGGCCGGAACGATGAAGATGGTCAACAGAACCGACGAAGTGAGACCACCAATGATGGCGCGCGCCATGGGCGTGTATTGTTCGGCGCCGGCTCCCAGCTTGAGCGCCATGGGGATCATACCGAAGATGGTGGCGAGCGAGGTCATCAGGATGGGCCGCAAGCGTACCCGGCATGCGGTGATCACGGCATCAGCCGGGGACATTCCCTGGTTCTCCAGGTTGTGCGCGAAATCCACGATCAGAATGCTATTCGAGTCCGCGATGCCGACCAGCATCAGCACGCCCATCAGCGACATTACGTTCAGCGTGCTATGAGTGAGGGGCAAGATAATCAGCACACCGATAAATCCCATCGGGATCGCCAACATGATCAGGAACGGATCGACGAATGACTTGAACTGTGCTGTCAGGATTAAGAAAAGCAAAATAAACGAAATCAGAAAGCCCAGCCCAAAGCTCTTAAACGAGGCTTCCATGCCCTGGACCATTCCGCGCAAATTGACGCGAACGTTGCCGGGAATCTTTTCTTTGGCGAGGATGTTTCGCACCGCGTCGGTCACTCGTCCCAGATCCTCCGAAGCGGGCGTGACATAAATATCGACAGCGCGCTGAATCTGGTAGTGGTCCACTTCCGTCGGGGTCAAGACCTGTTTCACATTCACTACATTATTAAGCACCGTAGTCGGCCTGCCTTGTCCAAGACACGCCCAGGAGGCGTGCCCCGTGCCTGGTTGCGGCGGGCCTGAGGGACCACAGGCCATTCCTTGGCCGTTGCCTGGATCGCGGAGAGGAATCTGCCCCAGGTCCATCATGTTGTGAATGGCTGCGTCGCCATGCTCGAAGTACTGCACGGTGAGGTAATAGTCGTTGCCGCTCTTGCGGTCGACCCAGTAATTTGGCGCGATCATGTAGTTGGAATTGAGCGCGGTGATCACGTTATCGACTACATCTTTCTGCGTCAGGCCCAACTCACCCGCATGCACCCGGTCCACGTCGAGGCGCAGGGCGGGATAATTCATATCTTGCGGGATATAGATTTGACCAACGCCATGCACTTCCTTGAAGCGATTGGCCAGGTTCTGCGCAATGCTATAAATCTGATCGAGATCTGGGCTGCTCACCTGCACGTCAATTGGAGCCGGCATGCCCGTGTTGAGAATGGCATCGACCATCGAGCCAGTGGAAAAGAATGTCCGGATATCCGGAAACTGCTTGGCCATCGCCTTCTGCACGCGGTCCATGTATTCGAAGCTGCTGAGGTCGTGCGGTTCGTTCAGCGCTACTTGCAGAGTCGCGGTGTAAGGACCAGAGTTGGTGGTGTAGAGTGCGGAAAAATCTGGCACGACGCCAATGTTGGTGACGATTCGCTTGAGATCTTTAGCTTCTACCTCATGCCGGATCAGGTCTTCCACCTTCGCCATATATTGATCCGTCATCTCGATCCGAGTGCCGGTGGGAACTTTGAGGTTGATCGTGAACTGTCCGGCATCGGTCTTGGGAAAAAACGCCAGACCCAGTAGCGGATAAATCGCGAGACTCACGAAAAACAAACCGCTCAACAGCACTACGGTGAGCCCTGGACGCTGCAGGGCCCGTCGCACCCAGCGCTCATAGAAATCAAGAACTTTATTAAACATCCGGTTGAAGCGGGCATTAAAGCGATCCATCCAGGAGTGCCCTGCCTTCGAAGTGGGTAGAATCTCGTACTCGTCTTCCTTTTGTGGCTCGGGAGTGTGGTGCACGGCTTTCAGGAAGCGCGAGCAGAATAACGGGATGACTGTCATCGCTACTACAAACGATGCCAGCAGCGACAAACAGAACGCCAACGCCAGCGCCGAGAACAGGAACTTGGCAACGCCGTAAAGAAAAACTACGGGGAAGAAATCGACCACGTCCACCAAAGTTGCCGCCAGGACAGCAAGGCTGACTTCTGATCCGCCCACCTCGGCGGCGATCATCGGTGCAGCTCCCATTTCAAGATGGCGGTAAATGTTCTCCAAGGAAATCACAGAATTGTCAATTACGCGCGAGAACGCGAGCGCCATTCCGCCCAGGATCATGGTGTTGATCGTTCCGCCCATCATCGCCAGAACCACAAATGCGGCCAAGGCGGAGATAGGAATAGAGAGAAGCACGGCCGATGTGGCGCGGAAACTTCCAAGAAAAATAAGAATCATCAAGCTGGTGAGAATCAATCCCAGCGCGCCTTCGTGCAGTACCGTGCGAATAGCTTCCTTCACGTACACCGACTGGTCGAAGACGATGCTGGTCTTCATCTGCTGAGGAATGTCGTAGAGATGCTTGATGAGTTGGCGAACTCCGTCGACAACCGCGATGGTGTTGGTATCTCCGCCCTGCTTCATGATGGGAATGTAGGCGGATTTCTGGCCATCAATTCGCACGATATTGGTTTGAATCCCGTGAGCGTCCTCCGCTTTCCCCACGTCATTCACGGTGACCCACGAATTTCCCTTAACTTTAAGAGGAACCTCGCCCAACTGCTTCATGTTGTCAACCAGGCTGTTGGAGTACACGAAGTAGTCGTAGGGACCCATCTTCACATCGCCAGCGGGCAAGATCAGATTCGAATCATTGACCGCGCCGACCACGTCCATCACGCTCAATTGCCGGGAAGCGAGTTTGTAGGGATCGACGTACACCATGATCTGGCGATAGATTCCGCCGAACACGCCCGGAATTTCCGCTCCCGGTACGACGGCGATCTGGTTGCGAATCTGGAACTGGGCGTAGTCGTGAAGTTGAGTTTCGTTGAGTCCGTCACCTTTCACGGTGACCAACGCCACGGGCAGACTGGAGGCGTCGAACTTCAGAACCACAGGAGGCAGCGTTCCGGGAGGCAGTCGCTTCAGGTCGGCGAGGGCTAAGTTGGACAACTGGCTTACGTCAGCATCGGCATTGGTTCCGGGCTGAAAATAGACGCGGATAATGCTGACCCCTAACATGGACCGCGACTCCATGTGATCCACTCCCGAGGCCAGCGTGAAGAATCTCTCGAGCGGATCGGTGATGTCGGTTTCAACGTCTTCCGGCGGCATCCCGGAGTAAAACGTCGCCACGACGACCTCGGGCAGATTGATCGGCGGGAATAAATCCACCGGCATCCGCGCCAGACTGGTCACCCCGATGACCAGCAGCGTGAGGCAGATGACGATGATGAAGTACGGATTGCGAATTGAAAACCCTGGCATAAAGTTTGTCCGATGGCCTCGCTCGCCGCTCAGGCGTTGCGACCTGCAGTCTTACTGCGCGCTCTCCTCGTGGTACTGCATAATAGGAGTTTCCTGGGGATGAACCTTTTCTCCATTCTTTAAAGCGCCGCGATCACTCACCACCACCTCTTCCCCTTCATTCACCCCCGAAACAATTTCGGCATCGGTCGCAGTTTGTAACCCTACTTCCACGTTTCGGTCTTGAACTACACCGCTCCCGTCGACCACAAAAACGGTGATCTTCTGACCCTCGTGATTCAAAGCCTGGATGGGCACCGTCGGAACGTCATTTTTTCTGTCAAGATTCAGCTCCGCGTCGGCATAGAGTCCCGGCAGCAATATTCGCTGCGGATTGGAAACATCCACTTCGGTGTGCATGGTGCGCGTATCTTCCCGCACGTCGACGGAGAACCGTGCCACCTTTCCGGGGAACGTTCGCCCCAGCGATGGCACGCGAACATCCACGTGATCGCCGACATGGATGTAGCGAACGTAGGACTCTGGAACTGGAATCACCAGGCGAAAGAGATCGTCTTCCGACAGCCGGACGATGGGCATCGCCTGCGTACTTGAGCCCGTTCCCGCCTGCACCAGGGTGCCGAGGTTCGCGTATCTCTCCGTCACCACTCCGGGAAAGGGTGCTGTAATCTTCGAATAATCGAACAGGCTCTGGTCGTGCGCGAGCTTCGCCTTGGCTGCCGATAACTGGCTCTCCGCGGCCTCCAAGGCCGCTTGCCCCGCGTCCACTTGAGACGATGCCGCCAAATCCTTCCCCTGGGCGTCGTCCACTTCCTGCTGCGCCACGATTCCCGGCTGGCTCTCAAAGACTCCATTCAGGCGTGTGTATTGCAGGTGAAGCGCCTTGTACTGCGCCTGATAGCGGCTCAATTCGTGTTGTGCCCGGTTTACCTGATTCGCGGCGTTCTTGATCTCCGCCTGATCTTCCTGCAACTGCGCCTCAAGCTCCGGGATCTCCAGGATCGCCATCACCTGGCCAGCCTTTACGTGCGTTCCATAATCGACGTTCAGTTTCTTCACATAGCCCGCCTCTTTGGCGTAGACATCAATTTCCTGGAAAGGCACTAGCTCAGAAGACAGAGTGATCTGCCGGCCTAGCGATTTCTTTACGACCCGGGTTACGCCGACGGTGGCTGCGGGTCCGCTGGCCTCCACCGCTCGGCCGCTCTTTCCTGAACATCCTGACAATCCAAGCACCAGCGCTGCCGCCAAGGCGGCGAGCATGAAGTAGAACAACCTTCCTGGCTGCTTAGTGCACGTCTCACCGTGCCGATGGCAATCTTGAGTCATTGAATTTACCTTGGCCAGAGTTTCCCGGCTGCTTTCTATCTGAGCGTGTTCAGCACATCACGCAGCCTCGCCACAGAAAAGTCGCGTGATCGGCAAAAATTGACTACCTCTTGTTCCGCCTGCTTCAGCCTTTCGGCGGCGGCGGGGATGCGGGTCGCAACCTCTAGCGGAATCGTGAGAACTCCATGGCGGTCCCCGTGTAACAAATCTCCTGGACGCACTTCCAGCCCACCCACGTTGACTTTGGCCCCGATTTCGAAAATGTGCGCGTACGCGTGCGAAACAGCGACGCTCCCGGCGAACAGCTGAACACCCATGGTGCGCACGGACGGCAATTCCCGCACGGCGCCATTCGTCAAGTAGCCCACGCAACCCAGGGCTTTTAGAATTGCGGCGTGCATGTCGCCAACAAAAGCACCGCGACCTGGAGGATCATCCATGTCCTCGAGCACCAGGATGCGCGGCGCGGGAACATCAAGAATGCTGTTCCAGAACTCCGCACGATCCCGAAACCTGGCACCGACCATGGGCGGCTCACCGCTCCGTAAGCGGGCCGTGACGGCGTAACCCACCATCGGAGGAGCGTCGGGAAACATGCAGCGAATGCTGGCATCGGCAAACCCCGTATTAAATAGCCGCACGCGAAACGATTCGATCGCATTTGCAACCATGCAGGTATCAAACTGGCGAAGAGCATCGAGGTCCTCGTCAGTCAGCAAAGACTCAGTGGCCACGTTCGTTTCCTTTCATCGAACTGAGCTACGCGGTCGTCACTCCCAGGGTTTTTAGAGTGGGCCTATTCTCTCGCCCTCAGCTAGTGATGCCGGCGCGGGGGAAGAGTTTGCGAGATCGCATCGAGCGCCAACGCAGGAATTACCCGCGCGCGCAATTTGGACAGGGATATTAGATGAGGGGAGGCGGCCGAGAGAAGAGATTTTCTTCGAAAAGGAGATTGGGCGCGGGAGAGTCTACAGGTACGATTCGGGGATAGAACGTGGGAGCTTCCAGGACGGCAAGACTAAACACCGGAGGCATCCAGTTGGCGGCATTCTTGGTCAGCCGCTGTCTTTTTGCATCCGACGATGCATGGGTCTGGATGACCCTTACGCTATGCGACGAAGTATTCCAGGAGGAGCTATACCGGGTAGCGACGCTAATCGTGAGTGAGCACACTAACACCAGCACGATCAGGGCACACCAAGCCCGACCCCGTCGTTCTCCGAAATATGTTGGCCGTAACATCTCAGGAGCGGTTAGCAACTCTGGTCCTTTTACCATACAAAAATCGCTCACCGCAAGCAAACCGATAAGTTACGGGGCAATTACTTAGATAACCATGCACAAAGGTATGGTTGTGCGCGGCATAAGAATTTCCCAGCGCCCTCGTCCTGATCGGACCGTTGCACTGTGCTAACTGACACCCCTTCTTTCCGTTATTGTCCGACCGAGCCATTCCGATGGTACTGCCCTCCTTGAAAGAAGCGGTGACGCACCATGCTTTGGCCGAGCAGGAAAAATAGGACTACCAGGACAACCACGAAAAGCAATCTTGCCATCCCCAACCACGGCGAATCTCTTCCATCGGGCTCCGTCGTTTTCATTGGAACGAACCTCCATAACAAAGCCGCCCCACCTTCCTGGAAGTGTAGAGTGCCATCAATGAGTCCAGGTTGCTGAAAACGTGCTCTCGTCACAACTGGAACGAATCGAACGTTGTGAAATAATGCACACGTTCTGCGAGTAACGGTGGCTCCAACGCTTCGCTGACGAAACGATAAGCCGATATTGTCACATTTGCCAGAAGATCGAAGGAAAGTGAATGACGATCCTCGAATTCAGTTTGATAGTCGGGGCCGGTTCCCTTGTCGCCGGATTCCTGGGAGCGCTAACCGGACTGGGTGGGGGCGTGGTTCTTGTCCCCATGCTTGCCTTGCTTCTTGGAGTGGATATCCGGTACGCCATTGGAGCGTCGTTGGTCTCGGTGATCGCCACGTCTTCTGGAGCGGCGGCGGCCTACGTAAAAGAGGGGATCTCCAACATAAGGATTGGAATGTTTCTGGAGGTCGCGACAACTCTGGGTGCGCTTGTCGGCGCAACCTTGGCGACGCGCATCTCCTCCAGCAAAATCTCCATCGTTTTTGGATTAGTGCTGATCGTGTCCGCTTTCTTGTCGTGGAGGCCGCAAACAATAAATGAGCGCAACGCCGCTCCCGATCCGCTGGCCACCAAATTGCGGTTGAATGGAAGCTATCCTGAGGCCGAGGGCATGCGCAGCTACAACGTGCAGCGCGTCCCGCTGGGATGGACTCTGATGTTCGGCGCAGGAACGCTCTCCGGATTGCTCGGCATCGGTTCCGGAGCGATGAAAGTTCTCGCCATGGATCAGGCCATGAAGATCCCCTTCAAGGTTTCGACCACCACTAGCAACTTCATGATCGGCGTCACGGCCGCGGCTAGCGCGGGAATCTATCTCGCGCGCGGATATATTGATCCCGGCCTTTCGATGCCGGTGATGCTGGGAGTTCTCGCCGGGTCACTGCTAGGCACGAAGGTTCTCGTCAAAGCGCATCCCAAGTGGTTGCGGCGCGTATTCAGTATCGTGATCGTGGGTCTCGGAGCCGAGATGCTCTACAAGGGCATCTCGGGAAGGATTTGATGGCCAATCACCAAAGCTGGACTGACAGGCGGATGGAATTGCTGATCGGGAATCTGCTCCGCGCCGGAGTGTTGTTCTCGGCCTTCATCGTGGTACTGGGCGGGGCGATTTACCTGATAAGGCATGGTCGTTCCCTTGCCGAATACAGCGTTTTCCGTGGCGAGCCTTCCAATCTTCGTCACGTCGGCGCGATCCTTCGGGACGCCTTCTCGTTGCACGGCAGAGGCATCATTCAGCTCGGATTGCTCTTCCTCATCGCGACTCCGGTGGCACGCGTGGCCTTCTCGATCTTTGGATTTGCGGAGGAGAAAGACCGCATGTATGTAATCGTGGCATCCATCGTGCTGATCATCCTGGCGTATAGCCTGATCGGCTCCATCTGGCCTGCATAGAGTCGATCCAGCGGTGTATTGGGGTACCGCGCGTGATCCAATCATGAAATCGGAAATTTACGAATCTAAAGATTATTTCCCATAATCCAAGCGTATAAATAGCTTCGTAGGGTTTTTTCTGCCACACTCTGGAAGCCGCTGAATGCAGTAAGAGGTCACCCCCATGACTGAGAAGCCAGTCCCCAACCTCTTCGAAGGCGCGCCCAACGCCGTTTCTCGACGGAACTTCATTAAAGGTGTGATCACCAGCGGTGTGGCCGTCTCTTCGGCCGGCTATCTGTTCCGTGCCTCCACGCTTCTCCACGGTCAACAGGTCCCTACTGGCGTGGGCGAGCGGCTGCTTACTCTCAACGTCAACGGCCAGCAACGGCGTGTCGACGTCATGAAGCAGGAGACGCTGGCGTGGACCCTACGGTACAAGCTGGGACTGACCGGTACCAAGCTGGGATGCGACCGCGCGGAATGCGGATCCTGCACTGTCCTCATCGATGGCATCCCGCACTATTCTTGTTCTGTCCTCACGCACACTGTACGTGGCCGTAAAGTTCAAACCATCGAAGGCTTGGCGAACGCGGATGGAACCCTGCATCCTGTGCAGCAGGGCATAATCGACGAACAGGGCTTCCAGTGCGCGTTCTGTATGTCCGGCTTCATTATGACTGCGGTGGGATACCTGAAAACCAATCCCAACCCCAGCCGCCGCGAAATGGCACAAGGAGTTTCCGGGTGTCTCTGCCGCTGCCAGGACTATGACAAGATTCTGACCGCGCTCATGCGCGGCGCCGAGAATATGCGGGGGGCGAAACTTGGATAACAAAAAAGTGAGTGAAACTGCGAAGCCCGCCGAGCGTCAGTATGGCGCCGGTTACAAGCTGATCGGCAAAAACTACCCGACGCCCGATCTCTATGCGAAGGTAACCGGGCAGGCGAAATACGCGGAAGACTTTCGCGCGGATGGAATGCTGTTCTGCAAGCTGCTGCTCAGCCCGATGCCGCATGCCCGGGTGAGGCACATCGATGCCAAAGCGGCGCTGGCCATGCCCGGCGTGAAAGCCATTCTCACCGCCAACGATCTTCCCGCCCCCGCCGACACCCTCACCGACAACGGCACCGTGATCAAGGCCAGCAAGTGGGGCGAGCGCGGCCTTACCAATGAGCCTGTTTATCAGGGAGAGCCGATTCTTGCCGTAGCCGCAGTCGACGAATTAACTGCGGCGGAAGCCATCGAGAAAATTGAGATCGATTTTGAACCGCTTCCCTTCGTCATCGATCCGCTGGATACGCTACGGCCCGGTGGTCCGAACCCGAGGACGGATGGCAATATTTGGACCCGGCCAGCGGCGCCGGGTTCACAAGGCCCGGGAACGCCGGTGGTCACGGAGTTGAAATGGACGCACGCGGACTTCGCTGAAGAAAAACATGGTCGACTTCCGATGGGTAAGGCGCCCGACGAATGGACGTACGGCGATCTCGACTCCGGCTTCAAGAATGCCGCGCTGGTTCTCGATGAGACTTTTGTTACGCCCGACACGAGCCATCAAACTCTGGAACCTCGCAGCGCGATGGCTTACTGGCAAAACGGCAAAGTCTACATTCATACCGGCACGCAAAGCACCGCGCAAACTCTTCCCGCCATCGCGCGTTGGTTGAATATTAGTCCGGATAATGTTGTTTTTATTAGTGAATACACAGGCGGTGGTTTCGGTAGCAAGATCACCGGCGGCGTATCGATGATCATCGCTGCGCTTCTCGCTAAGAAAACGAACACGCCGGTCATGATGCGCATCAGCCGCGAAGAAGAGACTTTCATCGGACGCGCGCGTCCCGGTTTTCAAGGGCGCATGAAAGTCGGCTTCGGAAAAGACGGGCGCATCACGGCTCTCGACATGTTCGTGATTTGCGACAACGGTCCCTACGACGCGGTGGGCGACGCGCCTTCTTCCGGCCGTATCGTGTCGCTCTTGTACCAGCCCCAAGCCATGCGCTGGCGCGGCCTGACGGTGCTGACGAATACGCCGCCGCGGAGTGCCCAGAGTTCTCCCGGTGGACTGCAGGGCATCGTGATCATGGAGCCGATCATCGCGAAAGCCGGGCGCAGGCTGGGGCTGGACCAGGTGGCGATTCGCCGTGTCAACTGCCCTGAGGGCAAGGCTCCATTCGGACCGCCGGTGCAGGGAAAGCGGCAGTATGCCACCAGTGCATTCCTTAAAGAGGCGCTTGATCGCGGCGCGGAGCAGTTCAAATGGAACGAGCGGGTGGCGCGCACTCCGAAAAGAATTGGCACCAAAGTCCGCGGCGTCGGCGTGTCGCTGAGCTGTTACGTCGGCGGCACCATTGGATTCGACGGGCTGCTCGTCATTCGGCCGGATGGCCGCGTCACATTCCAGTCTGGAATTGGAAATCTCGGAACCGAGTCGGTAATCGATGTTCACCGCGCGGGCGCGGAAGTTCTCGGCGTTCCCTGGGAGAAATGCGAAGTAGTTTGGGGGAACACGACCAAGAATCTTCCCTTCACCTGTGTCTCCGGCGGAAGCCAGACCACACATGCAATGACGCGGGCCGCCTACGCCACGGCCATGGACGCCAAGAAGAAGCTCCAGGAAATCGCGGCCAAGAAACTTGGCGGCAAGCCGGAGCAG
The DNA here is from genome assembly GCA_035272245.1 of Candidatus Sulfotelmatobacter sp. Classification (GTDB taxonomy): domain Bacteria; phylum Acidobacteriota; class Terriglobia; order Terriglobales; family Acidobacteriaceae; genus Sulfotelmatobacter. The sequence continues at coordinate 30,784 of DATEQW010000046.1, forward strand.
TACGAGGTCGCCAACGAGCGCGTCTTTCGCAAAGGTGGTGGCGCAGGCATGAGTTTGGCGCAGGCCGCAAAGTACGCGATTCAACTGGGTGGCATCTACGATGGCCACGAGGCGCCCGCCGATGTCCACAAACTAACCAAGGCATCGGTCGCGTCATTGGCTGGTCAGGGCCTGGTAGCGGCTGCCAAGGATAATTATCCCCGCGATGGCTCGACGTTTTCCTATGTCGCCAGCTTCGCCGAAATCGAAGTCGACCTCGAAACCGGTAAATACGACATCGTGGATTTCCTTGCCTCTGGAGATGTCGGCACGGTGATTCATCCCCGCGCGCTGGGCGGCCAAATGCTCGGCCGCTCGACGCTCGGCATTGGCCACGCGATTGGCCAGAAGTGGGTCTTCGATCCGCACTACGGCCAGATGGTTTCCGTGCGCTTCTACCAGAGCAAGCCGCCGACAATTCTGGATGTGCCGGTCGACATGCAATGGACAGCCCTCGACATTCCAGACCCGGAGACTCCGGTCGGTGCGCGCGGCGTGGGTGAGCCGCCGGTTGCTGGTGGCTGCGGCGCCATTTTGAATGCTCTGTCGGATGCACTTGGTGACGAAGTTTTTCAGCGAGCCCCGGTGAATGCCGACACCATCCTAACGTCGCTCGAAGCGGGCCGGCCGAGGCAGCATCCCTTGATGGCTCATATTTGATCTGGAGTTGAAGGAGAGTTATGGCTGTGATACGAGACGTAATGCCGGCCTTCGACCTCTACCAGCCGGGCTCAATCGCCGATGCGCAGAAGCTTCTCGCGCAGCACGGCAGTGATGCCTGGGTGCTGGCCGGAGGCCTCGACAGCTTCGACTGGCTGAAGGATCGAATCAAAAAGCCGAAGGCCGTGGTCGATCTGAGCGGAATTGAGGAGCTGCGGGGAGTCCGCACCACTACGGATGGCATCGAAATCGGGGCCATGACTACGCTGACCGACGTGGTGAATCATCCCGTCATCAAACAGAAATACGATCTGCTGGCGCAGGCTGCGGAGGTGGTGGCGTCGCCGCAAATCCGCAATCAGGGAACGATCGGCGGGAACGTCTCGCAGGATACGCGCTGCTGGTATTACCGCGGCGGTTGGCCCTGCTACCGCGCCGGCGGCAACATTTGTTATGCCGATACTCCTGAGGGCCGCAATCGTGAGCACGCCATTTTGCACGCCGATCGCTGCGTCGCGGTGAATCCCTCCGATACGGCACCAGCCCTAATCGCGCTGGATGCGAAGTTTCTCCTGAGTACGTCCAAAGGTGAACGCGTGGTCGATGCCGAGGATTACTTCATCGGTCCTGACATTGACATCACACGCCTTCACATTCTGCAGCCCGGCGACCTGCTCACCGCCATTCGGATTTCTTCCACGTGGGCCGGCGCGCAATTCTACTTCGAGAAAATCCGCGATCGCAATGTTTGGGACTTCCCTCTCATGAACGTCGCCTCCGCCATGGTGACTTCGGGCGATAACATCGATCACATCCGAATCGCGGTGAACGGCGCCGCAGCACGTCCACTACGCCTGAAAGCGGTGGAGGATGCCGTTCGCGGCAAACCGCGGAACGCTGCAACGGGTGAGATGGCAGGAAAGTTAGCCGTGCAAGGTGCGATCCCATTGCAATTCAATGCCTACAAGATCCCGCTCATGAGAAATCTGGTGAAGCGGTCCATCGGCGGAGTAGAGGAGGCGACGTGGACTTCCTAGAGTGGGCGATCAGTCCGTGGGGCCAGAAAGTTCCGATTCACATTGCGTGGTTCCTGATCTGGGTGTCGGCGATTGCAGGCTTGCTCTTCCTGATTGTGCACGCGATTTATGTGATGTATTTCGCAAAAGAAAAAGAGTTTGCCAGCGATGCTTCTCCCGCGGCGGTGCCCGCAATCCCCAAACGCGTTCCCCGCCATTCGCTTGTGGCGCGCCTGTTTCACTGGATCATGGCCGCCTCCATGTTCACGTTACTTTTTACCGCCTTTCTCCCCAAGGTTGGTGTTCAATTTCCCTGGGTCACCTATCACTGGATCGCCGGCACGGTGTTGACCGTCTCAATCATCTTTCACATCTTTCACGCCTCCTTCTGGCTGGATTTCTGGTCGATCTGGCCCGACCGAACGGATCTGGAAGATGCGCGGAAAAGAGTCCGCCGGTTCTTCGGAATCGCCGCGCCTCCGCCGCGAAAGTTCGCCAAGTATCCGCTGGAGAACAAGCTTTACCACGCCGTCATTATGTTGAGCGGTCTGGCCGCAATCTTTACTGGCGTTTTCATGATGTTTCGGGTGCGCACGATCTTCTTTCCGCGGAATCCGTACCTCTTCAGCGACATGACCTGGGGCCTGATGTACGTGTTGCACGGACTGGCGGGCGTGGGTCTGATTGCGCTCGTAATGATGCACGTCTATATGGGCCTGCGCCCCGAAAAACTTCCCATCACCAAGTCGATGATCTCCGGCTGGATGGATCGGGACTTTGTTCTGAAGGAACATGATCCCGCCCGCTGGGTGGTCGAGCCATCTTCTTCCGCACCAGCATCCGGCAGGGTGGAACGCCGAGGACTCACCGATGCTGGATGACATCTCCGATCGTTCCGAGGCCGTGGAAGAATGCTACGAGTTTATGTTGGCCTACGCGGCCCAGGGCCTGCCGAGCGACCAGGGAAGCAAGTCCGGTGGTCAAGTTCGCGATTTTCTCGAGCGCGCGGTAAAAGCCCTCACCGGGCTGGCGGAAGCTTGCGTAGCGGCAATCAAGGAAGAAGGTCTTCAACCGGCCGACAAATATCTCGCCTTCTTCGTCGCGCTCGACCGCGACGCCCGCGATTCTCTTGCCGCCATTGAACTGGTCCTGGCCCAGCCGGCCATCAGCTCCCAGTTGATCGACAATTTGAACGCTTCCATCCATCTGCGCGCGTTGCTCACCGACCTGTTTCTGCTAGATGAGATCGTGAGAAATCAGGACAGATCGGCGAGGCAGCCTGTCACGAACAAGAGCGAGTAAGGTTAAGCGAACTCCCTTGCAAGGTGATTTCAATCACAAAATGTGCCGTATTTCCTTATTTTCAGTACTTTATTAATGCCAAAAAGTCACCCTGAGCTGTGATTCCCGGTACAGCCGCCCCTCTCAGCCAGCGCGAAGATAGCAGGTAAAACGATCTTCGCTGGAGGGGAACCATGAAGAGGGTTTTGATTCTAGGCGCTGCAGGCCGGGATTTCCATAATTTCAACGTTTTGTTTCGCGATAATTCCACTTACCACGTCGTCGCATTCACTGCCACACAGATTCCCGACATTGCCGGCCGCCGCTATCCCGCTCTGCTTGCCGGGAGCCTGTATCCGGAAGGTATTCCGATTCGCGAAGAGAAAGACATGGAGAGCCTGGTCGCCGAATATGAGATTGATGTGGTGGCATTTTCCTACAGCGACATCTCCCACCAGAACCTGATGCACCTCGCCTCCCGTGCAGTCGCTGCCGACGCCGACTTCTGGCTTCTGGGAACCGGCCACACGCAGATTAAGTCTTCGGTGCCTGTCATCTCCGTGTGCGCGGTTCGAACGGGATGCGGCAAAAGCCCTGTCTCGCGTCTGGTTGCCGAAGAGCTCCGCGAGCAAGGCCGGAGGCCCGTCGTGATTCGACATCCCATGCCTTATGGCGACCTTGCTGTGCAAGCAGTCCAGCGTTTCGCCACCTTGAAAGATCTCGACCTCCATCAATGCACTATCGAGGAGCGTGAAGAGTATGAGCCGCACATCACCAAAGGAACGGTGGTGTATGCGGGCGTGGACTACGAACAAATCCTGGAGTGTGCCGAGAAGGAAGCGGACGTCATATTGTGGGACGGCGGCAACAACGATACACCCTTCTATGCCTCCGATCTGGAAATTGTGGTCGTCGATCCACATCGCGCGGGACATGAACTGGCGTACTTCCCCGGAGAAGTGAACTTGCGGCGGGCGGATGCAATCGTAATCAACAAAGTGGACACCGCCTACCAGCGCGACCTGGAGACGGTCCGCCACAACATCCAGCTGCACAATCCCAAGGCAGCTGTCTTCGAAATGGCCTGCCGCGTCTCCGTTCCCGACCCGGGCTTGGTGAAAGGCCAGCGCGTATTGGTAGTTGAGGATGGTCCTACACTCACTCACGGGGAGATGCCGTATGGCGCGGGAGTGGTCGCGGCTCGCCAATGCGGCGCTGCGGAGTTGGTGGATCCGAGGCCTTATGCAGTCGGATCGATCCGCAACACCTTCCAACATTACCCCCATCTGACGAACCTTTTGCCTGCGATGGGCTATAGCGTGATCCAGAGACACGAACTGGAAGAGACCATCCGCCGCACGCCGTGCGATCTGGTGCTGGTCGCAACCCCGATCGACCTGGCGCGGGTGATCAACCTGGACAAGCCGAATCTGCGCGTGACCTATGAAGTGGAAGAACTCACCAAGCCTGGTCTGGCCGAAATGCTTGCCAAATTCGTAAAGGAGCACGAGCCAGCCCTGGCAGGGGTTGGAAGATGACTGGCAAAGATTTTCTCTCCATCCGGGATTTCTCGCCCTCGGAGATCCAGTACCTGCTGGTTCTTGGTCGACAAGTCAAGGCCGATCCCACCGCCTATAGCACGGCCCTGCGGCGCCAGACCCTGGCCATGATCTTCGAGAAACCTTCTCTGCGCACCCGTGTCACCTTCGACGTTGGCATTCAGCAGCTGGGCGGATTTTCGCTCTACCTCTCTCCGGCTGAAATCAACCTGGGCAAACGCGAGTCGGTCTACGACGTGGCAAAGAATCTGGAACGCATGGTGCAAGGCATCATGATGCGAACCTTCTCCCACGACGTAGTCGTACAGATGGCACGGTATACGCGCATCCCCGTCATCAATGGGCTCACCGACTACAGCCACCCGTGCCAGGCGATGGCCGACTACCTCACCATCTGGGAATCCAAAGGCAACCTGGAGGGCCTGAAGATTGCCTACGTTGGCGATGGCGACAACGTGGCTCGCTCACTTCTATTCGCCGGAGCCCAACTTGGCGCACATGTCTGGCTGGCCACACCTCCGGGTTACGAACTCGACGCTGAATCTGTGCAATGGGCTCGGGAGCGCGCTGCTGAGACCGGCGCCACTTGCACCGTGACGAATGATCCCGAAGAGGCGGCCGATGGCGCCGATGTGATCTATACCGATATCTGGGCCAGTATGGGAAAAGAGGCCGAAGCCGAAACGCGCCGGCATGTCTTCCTGCCCTACCAGGTGGATGCCACTCTGTTCCGCCGGGCCAAGCGGGATGCCATCTTTCTGCATTGCCTGCCGGCGCATCGCGGCGAAGAAGTCACCAACGAAGTGATCGATTCTCCCCGGTCGCTGGTATTTCAGCAGGCCGAAAACCGGCTGCACTCGCAAAAAGCGATCATGCTCGAGTTGATGAAAGGCGAGTTCGTCAAACTGCCCGGACTTTTGGAGTTGCAGGAGTTAATGCACGTGTAGGAACGACAGCCGTAGCCGCTGCTGCTTATGAAGACCATGCTCCTTGCCGTTGGCGGAAACTCCCTGATTCGTGCGGGAGAAAAAGGAACCATTGGCGAGCAGCGAACCAACGCCCGCCGGACCGCCGTCCAGATCGTCCGGCTGATCCGGAGCGGTTTTCGCATCGTCCTTACCCACGGCAATGGTCCGCAAGTGGGCGCGGCGCTTCTGCGCTCGGAGCGCGGAGCGAGCCTGGTTCCCGGTCATCCGCTCGACGTTTGCGGAGCCTCGACCCAGGGCGAAATCGGATATCTTCTGGAGCAATCCTTACAGACCGAACTGCAGCAGGCTGGCCTCCACACGCCGGTAGCCACGGTTCTCACTCAGAGTGTAGTGTCGGCGGAAGATCCGTCGATGCTGCATCCCAGCAAACCGATCGGCCCTTTCTATTCGCGCGCCGATGCGGAAGAACGCCAGCAGCTGCTGGGGTGGGAGATTGTGGAAGACGCGGCCCGTGGCTATCGCCGCGTCGTTCCTTCGCCGGAGCCGATCGACATTGTTGAACTGGAAGTGATTCAAGATCTGGTCAGGCAAGATGTGATTGTGATTGCCTGCGGGGGTGGAGGGATTCCGGTCATCTCAAAGCATGGAAGATTGCAAGGCGTGGAAGCTGTCATCGACAAGGATCGAGCCTCCGCGCTGCTGGCTTCCCGCCTGGGCGCCGATCTGTTTGTGATTTCCACCGACACCGACTTCGTATACCTAAATTACAAGAAACCGACACAGCGTCCCCTTCGGAGCATCGGCGCCGCTGAGTTAGAACGGTACGCAAGGGCGGGCCAGTTTCCAGCCGGAAACATGGGTCCGAAAATCGAATCGGTGTTGCGGTTTCTGAGTGCAGGCGGGAAGGAAGCCATCATTACGTCGTGTGAGAGTCTTTGCCAGAGCGTCCTCGGATCTGACGGCACACACATATTCCCCGATCACAGCGGTGCAGAGACTGATCACAAGACGGAACAGGAGCTTTCGCTAGGAGGACGCCACTAATGCCACTGACCATCCCTCCTCTTAAAATAATTCCGCCTCACGGTTCAGAAATCGAAGAAGGCGGCACAACCTTGAAACATGTCGTCGAGTCGCAGCAATTCACGCTTCCCCTGCTCATGGAATTATTCGAGCGGTCGCGTGGCATGGAGCGCGTGGTGGCTCGCGGTGGGTCGCTCGATTATCAGAACCGCATCATGGCCACCTTGTTTTACACGCCTTCCACCCGCACTCGTTTCTGTTTCGAGGCCGCCATGCATCGCCTCGGTGGGCGGGTTTTGTCCACAGAGAATGCTGGCGCTTTCTCTTCCGAGGTCGAAGGGGAACAGGTAGAAGACTCCATCCGGATCATCAGCAGCTATTCGGACGTAATCGTGATTCGTCATCCCGAAGATCACGGTGCGCGCCGAGCCGCGGAGGTTTCTCCGGTTCCGGTCATCAACGCCGGCGATGGCAACGGTGGTCAGCATCCCACCCAGGCCCTGCTCGATCTCTATACGATTTACCGCCAGCGCCCACTGGATGGCCTGAGCGTCGCGATCATCGGCGAACTGGACAAAGGGCGCACTGCGCGCTCGCTGGCCTATCTGCTGGCCAAGTTTGAACGGGTGAAGATCTTCTTCGTGAGCCCACCGAAGCTGCAGATGAAGCCAGACATTCTGGATTACCTGGATCAGCATGGAGTTCGCTACGAACTGGAATCGGAGATCGACCGAGTGATCGGCGAAGTCGATGTGGTTTATCAGACGCGAATTCGGCCCGAGCGCGTCCGCGATATCAGTGGTCTTAAGCGTTACGCCATCGATTCGGCGACCGTGGAGCGGATGAAGCCGGATGCGCTGATTCTTCATCCCCTGCCGCGCACGGTCGAATTGGATAAGGCGGTCGACGCAGATCCAAGAGCCATGTATTTCCGTCAGGCCAGAAATGGTCTTTATGTACGGATGGCGCTATTGACCATGCTGTTGGAGTAGGAGCAGTGATAAGCGCCACGAATATGGTGATCACGTAAGGCGGAGATTCCATCCGCGCGCATCGAGGAAGTTATGGCGAACACGAACGGTAGCCCGCAGCTTGAGCATCATGACGCAGATTGGCCAACCACCATCGCGTCGCTAATGGTAGGCACCGCATTCTTTGCTTTGTGGTTCTGGTTGCTGCCGCCCTGGCTCGGCTTTCGGGTTGAGACAGCGCACTGGCGATGGATTGCTGCCCAGCCCTCCGTGCTTGGCTTCGCAGTCGCTCTACGCTGCGTATGGGATTTCGGACGGACCGGACACGGAACGCCCGCACCCATTGTCCCTCCAAAGAAGCTGGTGGTCGTCGGTTTTTACCGCTACGTGCGCAATCCAATGTATGTCGGCTTCTTCGTCGGATGGATCAGTCTTTGGGTGGTCTTCGGACGAGCTAGTTGGCCCGTGGTCTTGGTCGCGGTCGCTATAGTCCTCGGAGTAGCGCTGTTTGTGCAGCTATATGAAGAGCCAACGCTGCGGAAAATGTTCGGCGAAGAGTACCAGGAATACTGCCGCAATGTACGACGGTGGCTCCCGCGGATGCGGCCGTGGCAGAGGTAGAAGAAGTGAGGGGCCGTTGAACAAACAGCTCCGCGTGACCAGTTTGTTTTTTTTCTAACGAGTGATTGAAAGGATCTTATGACAACGGAACTCATAGAGCGGCCTTTGCACACCCACGACTATGTTGAACTCGAGAACCAGTACGGTGCTCATAACTATCATCCGCTTGATGTGGTTATCGAACGCGCCGAAGGCGTATGGGTCTACGATGTCGAAGGCAAGCGTTACCTGGATTGCCTGGCTGCCTATTCCGCGGTAAATCAGGGCCATTGTCACCCTAGAATCCTGCAGGCTCTCGAAGAGCAGTCCCGCAAAGTCACTCTTACCTCACGGGCATTCCGTAACGAGCAACTTCCGTTGCTCTGTAAGGAGCTTCATGACCTGACTGGCTTCGACATGGTGTTGCCGATGAACTCAGGCGCGGAGGCAGTCGAAACCGCCATCAAGACGGCTCGCAAGTGGGGCTACAAAATCAAAGGAATTCCTGAAGGCAAGGCCGAGATCATTGTGTGCGCCAATAATTTTCATGGCCGCACCGTCACCATCGTGAGCTTCTCCACCGACGAACAATATCGCGATGGCTTCGGCCCGTTCACTCCGGGCTTCAAGGTAATTCCGTTCGGCGATGCTTCCGCCCTGCGCGCGGCCATTACTCCTAATACCTCTGCATTCCTGGTTGAACCCATCCAAGGGGAGGCCGGCATCGTGATTCCGCCCGCCGGATTTCTCCGCGAAGCAGCGGAAATCTGCCGCCAGAACAACGTGCTGCTCATGACCGATGAAATTCAGTCCGGCCTGGGCCGCACCGGAAAACTCTTCGCCTACATGCATGAAAACATCACGCCCGATGTGTTGATTGTTGGCAAGGCGCTGGCCGGCGGCTTCTATCCGGTCTCGGCGGTTCTGGCATCACGAGAGATTCTCGGCGTCTACCAGCCGGGCGACCACGGCAGCACCTTCGGTGGCAACCCCATGGGTTGCGCCATCGCGCGAACCGCATTGCGTGTCCTGATCGAGGAGAAGATGGTGGAACGCTCGGCCGAGCTCGGCGCTTATTTTCTGACCCTGCTCAAGACCCTGCACAGCCCTGACTTAAAAGAAGTCCGCGGCAAAGGCTTGTGGATCGGGATCGAACTCCACAGCCCTGCCCGTCCCTACTGCGAGGCGCTGAAAGAAGAAGGCATCCTGTGCAAGGAAACTCACGACCGTGTGATTCGCATCGCACCGCCTCTTATCATCGACCATCAGGAGATCGACTGGGCCTTTAAGCGAATCGCGAACGTGATTCAGAAGCATTGAGGACGACTTCTCCGGACGGGGTTGCAACGTAGGGCCAAGTATGGCGGACGATCGGTGTTCTCTCGTCTATCTTGCCGCGTGCGCTCTTCCTGTTTTTCTCGCTAGCTCAGTATCAGAGCTGTTTGCACGCCCCAATCCAACATCGTCGATATTCCTCTGCGCTCCCTTCAGATCGCACCGGCAAAGAACGCAGCGCATGGCCACGGTATAAACAAAGTGCGCGTAGGCTGGACACTTGCTGTTCGTGCATGCTTTGGTCATCATTTCTAACCGCCTCGTGAATTCGGCATCTCTGCGAACCAACCGAATTCCTGTGTAGCTTGACGGTAGCACGCTCGATCACGCGCCCGACGCGCATTTTCAGCACTGAATTATCGAATTTGTTTCTGCGGGCGCGAGCGCGCTGTGGAGAAAACTCTGTTGGCTTTGGACAATTCTCGAGGCCTTTCGGCAGAAGCTCATCCTGATTTACAGCGGCGCGCTTCCAGTTCTCAGCTTGGGAGACTTCCATCTGGCAAGAAACTCGGCACGAGGATTCTGCTCACCGGAAGGCGACCAGGCGTATAGTGACTCGTATAGCGGAAGATGCCATGTCGCTGGACGAACCTGAGGGCTGGCGAATACTGTGGGAACGGGCACAAGAGGAAAAAGACCCGGAGAAACTCGCTAAGCTCATCGATGAGATGAACCAGCTACTGAGCGAACACGAGAAGGCCGCCGCGCGCGAAGAGAGGCCAACCCCCCGCTCCAAACGCAAGCGTTCTAAGCCATAGCCTTGAACGCTTGTTGACTAAGTGGGTCTCGCAAACTCGTCCAGCTCGGAACGCAATTCGAGAATTCGGCGCTTTCGGGTCTCGTAAGCTTCCAGTTCTTGCCTTGTAAATTCGTTGAACTTTCGGCCTACGATAGCTTCCATTTGCTCCTGAAGGAGTTCGCAAAGCTCACGCGCAATGGCATCGAGCCTTGCCGTGTCCATAATCACTTCCATGCAGGAGAGTTACGCCGAGCAGGTTAATGTGACCGTGACCGCCAGCATCACTCTGGGTGACTCAAATCACACCTCTGTCAGAATTCTCTCGATTTGCTGCAGGTGGTTGATGTCGTGCCCGGCAAACATGCGAACGATTCGCTCAATCGACTCCTGGCCACGCTCGGCGTGCATTCCGTAGTGCTTCCACTGCTCCGGCGTCAGCGATTTGAGCAAGGCTAGATTGGCTTCCCGCAGCGCGCGAAACAATTCGAGCGATTTGCGCGGGTCGCGCTTCTCGTAATGCCCGCTGATCACCCACGCATCCTGATCGAAGGCGGCGATTGGCGTTCCCGGCGCGCCCAAGATTAGCCGCATCCGAAAACTGCCGACCGTTTCCGCATCGGCAAGATGCGCCAGGATCTCGCTGACCGACCATTTATCCGGCGCCGGACGCTTGCGCAGTTTAGCTGTCGACTTGCCCTTGATCAGGCGCTCCAGTTTCTTTGCCGTCCTCGCTTGCACCACCAGCGGCTGCTTCCCTTCCATGTGGCTAGCTATCCGCTGCATGTATTGCTCTACTGTCTCTTTCATGGTTTCTGCCCCGCTTGAAATTTCGTCCAAGGTCCCGCCTTCATATCGTGCAGCAGTGGCTTCTGCCACGCATATTCTGGATGCTGCTCCAGAAAATCGGTCGCTACAAAATCTGCTCCACAAGGATGCCCCGCCCGCGCCACGAAACTCATATTCGCCGCCATCTTGCTGTCGGTCGCTTTCCCCTGAACGGCGCCCCCGGGGTTGTGCGCTTCCCAGCCCCACTCCTTCACACCGCGCAAGGACGCATCCACATGCCCGCATAGCGAGCGCTCATTCGGCTGCATTCTCTCGTCGAAGCTGTCGAAGTGATCCGCCAGAAAATCCTCCGCCATCTCCACATCAATGGTTCCTTTCGCGCGCTGTACCAACTCGTCCGCCCGGGCATGCCGCGCGTTCATTGACGACGCCATGTCGTTCGGGTCAAACCCGTCCGTCTCCTCGCGAATCAGTTTCGGATCGCGAGCAAAGTTTGAGCTGACAAAATATCCGTCCTTTGTTCTCCACATCGGAGTATTTTTCAAACCGAGTTCGAGATAAGCAATCTCCCCCGTCTTCCGGTCGCCGATCAGCCAATCGTTGGCGTATCCGCCGTTATTCCCTTCCTTGATAATCCGCACGTAGTCGTCGATGCTGTCGGCATATTGCAACGCCTTGCGCGAGCGCATGAACTCCGGTTTTCCGTGCGGGTCCCAGCCTTCGAATTGCGTGATCGTCGTCTCGGTGATCATGATCCCGGCCGCATTCACGCCGAAATCATCGTCGCTGGTAATCACACCGGGAAAACCATCCATCAGAATGCGCTGGCCGTGCTGCGGCAGAATGTCGAAGATGATCACCCAGCGTTCGCCCGCCAGATAACTGGTCCAATTATTGTGCGCGATCACGATCTGATGATCTTTGGTGTAGGCGCCGGTCGCGATAAATGCGCTGCAATTTCCCGGAGCTTTCAACTTCGGCGCTCCAGCCTGCTTCTCGCGCTTATTGAGCCAAGGCACGTAATAATCAGGGACTTCTTCAAATGCGTTGAGCGCGACAATGTCATACACGTCCAGGTCGATCCCATGGGCCTTCACACCATCCGCAATCCCTTGCAGCTCCTGCTGATATTCGGCGTCGATGTGCGGCCAGAGCATCTCCCGCGCGGTCTTGCGAAAGAACTGCCAATCACGCTGGGTTTGGTGGGTATCAATCAGCTTGATGGCTTCGAGAGCGTCGCCAATCTCGGCTGCCAAAAGATAGCCGTGCTGATAGCCGATTTCGGAGGGAGATCCTTCGAGATGAACGTACGTCCAACCACCCTGCTGGAAACGATAACTCTTTTCAAGACGCGCTTCAGAAGCCGCAGCCGTGGGAGTTTTCGCCGCGGCTGCCAACCCGTGCAGTGGAAGTAGTTCGGCCACGATGAAAGACACGATGACGAAATAGCGCAGCGACAAAATGGTGCGATCCGTGAACATTGACGTCCCTCTGCTTCCCGCTCTGGACTTCCGCAAGATCGCCATTGTATCGGAATCCGTAGACAAAAAAGCGGAGCGCTTTCGCGCCCCGCTTCTGTAATCTGGCTTTGGCGACTAGCCTTAGCGACCTCCGCCGTGGCCTCCGCCGCCTCCGCCATGGAATCCACCACCTCCGCCGCCGTGGAATCCGCCTCCACCGAAGCCACCGTGCGCGCCTCCCGACGCCATTGCCGGCCCTGAGTGGAAAGCTCCGCGCGCCGCTCCTGCTCCCGTATAGACGCCATGAGAGTAAGCGCTGCTGCTTGCGTAATGCGGACCCGGTCCCCAGGCGTGAACATTGGCCGCATTAAATGTATGGTAGAAATGTCCGCCGTAGAATGGCGCCCGGTACACAAAACCTGGCGAATAGAATCCCCAGCCAAACGGGCTGTAGAAAATTCCATCCAGCGGCATGAACGTATAAGCCGAGAACCACGGATCCCAGTACCATCCGCCCCAGCCCCAAGTCGGACCCCAGAAGGCGCTACCCCAATAAGCACCCCATCCATCGGCCACCACAATCCGCGCGGCATCCACGTTCGCCTCAGCAACGTAGTCCGACCTTAAGCTGCTCCAGCGATAAAGATCGTCACCGTTCATCGCCTTCTTGTCGAACTTCGCTTCCTTGTAAAGCGAATTACCGCTCACCGCCAGATCGTGGCCGCCTTTAACCTTGATCTGCCGGTCGCCTTCCTGCACCATGGCTTCGCCATCGAATACGCGCAGTTGGTTCTGTTGCAAATCAAAATCGTACAGCCCTGGTTTCAGAAGTCTCGCCGTCGCCCGACCCATGGTTACCCGCAGATCATTCTGCGGATAGATCTGGTCAACTTCCACCATAGCGTGGCCTTGGTCGACTCTTACTTCGGTATCCGCCAAACCGGCCGCAATCATCTTCACCGACGAATTGTCACCGACGCGTAGAAACACTCCCGGAGTCAGCAGAATTTCGGCTTTCCCCATATCGGTATTGATCGACTGCCCGACTTCGAGTGTTGTTTTGCCAATTGAATTGTGGTCGACGGGCTGGTTGGCGACATAGGCCTGCCCCTCGACATAATTTAGAGTTCCCGGCACTGCTGAATTTGAGCTCGCATTATTACTTGCCCATGCGGGCACAGATAGAAGCGCTGCCAGGAATAAGCTTGCGAATCCCTGTAACAGCCTCATAAAGTTACTCACCCTCCTTACCAATTCCTTGTTGCTCTTAACCCATTAGATGATCAGAGAAACGCTCACGATGCCTGTTCATGCTATTGAGCGCGCATGAGTTAGGAATGGTTGAAATGGGCCAGTGAGGTTGAAATGAACCAGGAATTTTAAATGTCGGTGCGTTGCTCGGTATGCCGCTCTAGATACCAACACGGAAGATAACCGGCGCGCGGAAACAGTGAGTTCACGCAAGTTTGCGACTGCGGCGGGTTGAAGAGAAACTCGGTCCTGCCATTTTTCTGTTGCACGGCATCGTAGCTGGTGACGGTCACCTGTCCGTAGGCGCGATTGGCACCCAGACGATAGCGGAACACCGCATAGTCCGCGGTATATGCGATCAGTGTCACTCCCCCCGCCGACAAGATGGTGACGCCCGCCAGGCGCTGCAGGAAACGCCGGATTCTCGCGCTCAGCACTGGGCTCACGGCGTACAATTATATCCGCCCGTGCGGCTTGGACCGGCCATGCCGGGGCACATCTGAATGCCGCTCGCCCACAGCTCGATGCTCTCGTTGACAATTCTGCTTTCCACAGGCAAACTACCGCATTCGCTACATGCGGCCAGTGGCGAGCCCCTACGGGCCAATTCAACAGAACGGGTGCGGACCTGAGCCGTAATCTATAGCCATGGAGCAACTGGTCTCCTATACGCTCGATTCCACGTTGGAAACGGTGGACCATGCGGAAGAAAGCGCCACCCGCATCGCCACCGAGTTGGGCTTTGGAGAAGAAGAAGTCATGCAGATTTCCATGGCGGTGCGCGAGGGCGCGGTCAACGCTGTACTGCACGGCAACAAATATGCGCCTGACAAAAAAGTAGTCCTTGCCTTCGAGCGGACCGGCGACGACCTGGTCATCACGATTCGCGACCAGGGCAAAGGCATTGACTTGAGTGGAATTCCAAATCCTCTGGCCCCGGAAAATCTGCTCAAGACTTCAGGTCGTGGCATTTTTCTTATGCGTTCTTTTATGGACGTGGTGGAAATCCGCCCGTCCCAGACAGGCACAGAAGTGAAATTGATCAAGCACGTCCACGGATCATCCGTGGGCAACAAGGAGGCTTCTCAGTGAGCATGAAACTTAGCACTCGGCAGGTGGACGGAGTCACCATTGTGGATTGCAGTGGGCGGATCACTCTGGGCGAGGGCAGCGTCACCCTGCGCGACACCGTACGCGAACTGCTTTCCAAGGGCAACAAGAAGATTATCTTGAATCTGGCCGAAGTGAACTACATCGATAGCTCCGGCATCGGTGAGCTGGTCAGCGCCTTCACCACCACCAAGAATCAGGGCGGCGAACTTAAGCTGCTCCACCTCACCAAGAAGGTGCACGACCTGCTCCAGATCACCAAGCTCTACACCGTCTTCGATGTGAAAGACGACGAAACCGCCGCGGTCAAAGGCTTCAAGTAAACATGTCGCTTTTGAAAGGGCGCGCCCTTCAGAATCATTAACGGTGGGTGCCCCACTCTTAGTCTCGCCGTCCTTTGGCGAGACTAGGGTGGGGATTTTGATCTTGTGACCAGATCAGACCTTCGGCGCCGCCTCGAACTTCCCCGCATCCCGTCCGCTATCTCAATGTCATCCTGAGGCAGCGGAGCCGCTCGCCAAGCGTGCGGCTCCCGCTGGGCGGATTCTTTCTCTAAGAAATATCCACATCGTCCCTGTGACATTCAACCTTGCCCCGCACTCACAAATCATCCATCATTGCCAAGCGAAGGCAGTAGCTCCGTCGAAGGCAAGAAAGAAGCTCCCGGCCAGGAATCCGGCCGTAACTCGTTGGTTCGAGAGTATTTACCCTCTAAGTCCTTTAGATGACGGATTTTGCAGCGAAAATCTCGCTAACGTGATGATTCCAAATGGGCGCTGGGGGTGGGGGAGTACTAATCAGGTAAACAGTGCTCAAAGGCTAGACGCATTTACGGTCATGGATAAGGAGGCCTGGTCGCGCACTGCTCTTATGTTCACAAGAAATATTTTCGCCCTGCTAGCCATCTCGTTCTGCGCATCCGCTGCCTTCGCCTCCGAATGCCTACCCATCGGCGAAGCCAGCCGACACGTCGGCGAAACCAAATGCATCACCGGCAGGGTAACCCACGTGAAAGTCGGCTCCAAAGGAGTTCACTTCATCGGTTTCTGTGAAGAGCAAGCAGCCTGCCCGTTCTCTGTCGTGGTCTTCGCGTCCGACCTGAAAGATGTCGGCGACGTGCGCCGGCTCCAGGGACGCGTGATCGAAATCCATGGCCCCGTCAAGCTCTACGACGGCCGCGCCGAAATCATCCTGAACCGCGTCAGCCAACTCACCGGCGGTTCAACCTTGATCCCGCCCATGCCCAAGAATTACGACGTGGAAAAACAAGGCCATTACAGCGCCGGGCGCATGCGTCCCACCAAGAAGCCCGCAAAAACTAAGGCCACTCCTAGTCCCAGCGCGACTTATGGCAACGAAGCAGATGTGGAGGGCGAGTCGCCGCAGTGAAGAGTAAACTTACCAGCTCTTTACACCATTCCCTTCCTCAACTCCTCCAGCGGATACCTCGTCCCTCGCCATACGATCCCGTCGTTCCACAGTGTGTGAAACATCGATCGCATCAATGTATAGACAAACAGGGCGGTGCTCACGGGATGCAGCAGAAAGTAATAAGCCGGAACTCCCGACCGCCAGGACATTCCGAGATAAATCGAAAACATCGATCCGAGGGCCACGGCATACGGCAGTCGCTCCCACCCATGCGCCAACCACACTCCCAGAAACGGCATGAGATTCAGGAAAGCCAGCCCAAAGGCCGAGATCAAAGTACGCGGCCATTGAAAAGACAACACAGCAAAGAAATTCTTCGTCAGGTTGTTGACCACTCCCATCGCGCCATTTGCCCAGCGAATCGAAATCAGATCACCGCCAAAAACATTTCGCTGTGCGAACCCCGCGTTCTTCACCACCTTGCCCAGCTTCATGTCGTCAAGCACTTCCATGCGCAGTGCTTCATAAGTGCCGATGGCTTCGTAGGTACTGCGCCGGATCAAATTAAAGGCACCTACGCCCATATGATCCCTCGACTTCGGATCCGCCACCTTCCAGGGCCGATGCCCAAACACAAACATGGTCTGAAAAAAGGCGATCATCATGTATTCGCCCGGAGTTTTCATGATCATCCGTGGAAACAAGACGACGTGATCAGCCTTCTCCGCCTCGGCGTAAGCCAGCGCCCGCCGCACCGAATCCGCCTTGAACAGCACATCTGCGTCGGTAAACAGCAGCCACTCACCGCGCGCTTCGTTCGCCGCCGTCCACATGGCATGAGTCTTTCCCAGCCAGCCCGCCGGCAATTCCTGATGATGAATTACTTTCAGAACCGGGTGCCCCATTTCTCGCGTCCTTTGCGAGAAGTGGGGGTTTTGATCTTGCGCCACCCTTTCCATGATCTCCCCGGTCTGATCCGTCGAGCGATCGTTCACCGCAATCACGTCGTAATTGTCATAGTCGAGTCCCAGCAGCCAGTTCAGCGATTGCTCGATGTCGCGTTCTTCATTGCGGGCCGGCACGATGATCGAAACTCGCGGATTGCCGGAAGCTCTGACCGGATTGCGATCCCATTCAGGCTCGGAGACATCGGCCACACTGGGCATGCCGATCGCGGCATCAACGATGCGCGAGAGCCAGGCCAGAGCCAGGACGGCGCCGGCGATCCAATGAAAGTAATGCATCCTGACTAGGTTTTCCCTGCTTCAAAAGCTGCGCCGTCTACGCTTACACGCGGCGCAAAGTTCATACCGTAAAAGAGTATGACAGACGACACCACCATGGCGATCACCGGCAGGATGAATGCGGCTTGCAGCGATCGCCGGTCGGCGAGCCAGCCCATCATGGTGGGCGAAGGCACATCGCCCAGGATGTGGATGATGAAGATGTTTACGGCCAAGGCTGTGGCCCGGATGTGAGCGTCGACGGAGTTGATCACCGCCGCGTTCAGCGGCGCCGTGTTTAACAAAAGGAAGAAGGCCGCGACCGCGATGGCCGGAATCATAAAACGTCCCGTGACGAACAGCGCCACAATCATGAACGGGACACCCAGCGCCATGCTCGCTGCCGAGACCAGATAATACGCACTCTTCATGCGGCGCAACAGATAGTCGCCAAGCCATCCGCCCGCTAGGGCAGCAAGAATCCCGTCTGCCACAATGATCAGGCCGAACTTCAGGTTGGCTGCCTCTAGTGTGTAGTGGCGATCGCTGTAGAGGAACTGCGGCATCCATACCTGGATACCGCCGAGAGAAAATGTCATCGCGGCCATGCCCAGCGTGGCAGTCAAGAATGCGGGATTGCGAACCAATCCGAGCACCGTCGTTCGCTCGGGTGTGCCTTTCAGTGAATCGAACTGCCCGCGCTCCGGCTCTTTGAGAAATAGCACCGTGATCCCCAGCAGGAAGCCGGGAGCGGCCGCGATATAAAAAGGAAACCGCCAACCATGTTGCGGAGCCAGATACCCACCCAGCAGGTACCCTGCCGCGGAGCCTACGGGAATTGCCAGATAGAAAACGCCCAGAATTCGACCACGCTTCTCTTCCGCGAAAAGATCAGCAACAAAAGTTGGGGCAATGGTGACGAACGTTGCCTCGCCGATGCCGACCAATGTATGCCGAATCAGCAGTTCGGTATAGTTATGGGTAAAAGCAGTCAGCAGCGTGAGCCCGCTCCAGAAGATCGCGCCCAGCACGATGATGAGCTTGCGTGAATAGCGGTCGGCCAGCGGGCCAACGAACGGCGCGGCCACCATGTAGAAACCCAGAAATGCGCTGGTGAGATAGCCAATCTGTGTCTTCGTCAGGTGGAACTCATCCTGCACTAGTGGCTGCACCGCGAACAGCACGTTGCGGTCCGCGTAATTCAGCAGATTGAGAGCGGTGAGTACGATCAGCGCCGTGCGCGGATAGAGTTTCGCTGAGGTCACAGGTCGAGCGAATATAGCACGACCCTTGTCCCCATCGGATTACTGTCGCATTAACTTTTCGCTCTCGGCCACTTTGCCACGACCGTGGTCGAGATTCCACCCCGCGGCCGGAAGTCACCCTTCACTTCGGCCCACACCGGCTTGGCCCATCGCACGACATCTTCCAGCACCTGGTTCACAACGTTCTCCTGAAAAATGCCCAGGTTGCGGTACGACTGCAAATACTCCTTATACGATTTCAATTCCAGGCATACTTTGTCGGGCTGATAACGCAGCGTAATCACGCCAAAGTCGGGCAGCCCCGTCTTCGGACACACCGAAGTGAATTCGGGATCGTCAATCACAATCTCGTATCCGGGAAACTGGTTCGGCCAGGTTTCAATCTCGGGAAACTCGGCATCCAGCCCGGCGGCGGCGTGCTCGGGCGTATAGCGACGTGCTTTTGGCATAAGTGTATTGTAGCGGTTGGAAACCGATCGTCGCTGCCGCCCCGGCCGTCGCGCGCGCCTAAATGCACTCGTGTGACGCTCTCTTATAAGCATCCGCCGCCCCTAGCCAGCATCTAAACACGCAATGGCTCGGGACGGCGTACGTTTTTTCGCGGCCGCCAGAGTGGTAAATTAGTGCTTGCAGTTGTCCCCGCCGCACGCTGAAAGATAACTGGTTGGCAGCAACCCACAATTCGAATGGACGGCCCGCCACGAGCAGGACCCGCACTTGGCTTACTATAGGGGTACTCGCGGCATTGGCGACCATCCCGATTTTCACTCGACATCCCCCATTGAAAGTTCGCGCCACCGAGGTGGAACGTGGATCCATCCGCAGCCTGATTTCCACCAATGGCAAGGTTGAACCGATCCAGAACTTCGAAGCTCACGCGCCGATCGCCACCACCGTGAAGCGCTTGTTTGTGAAAGAAGGCGACCACGTCCGTAAAGGCCAGCTTCTGTTGCAACTCGACGACGACGATCTCCGCAGCCAAGCCGCACGGGCGCAAGCGCAGATAAAGGCAGCACAGGCCGACGAATCTGATTTGACCACCGGGGGCACTCGCGAAGAACTCCTCACGCTCGATACGCAACTGACCAAGGCCCAGGCCGCGCGCGAGACTGCCCAGCGCAATCTGGACGCTTTCCGCCGTCTGCAGCAACAGGGCGCAGCTTCGGCCGGCGAAGTTCAGCAAGCGCAAGAAACTCTACAGCGCGCCCAAGCCGATGCCACGCTGCTTGAGCAGAAAAAAAAGGATCGCTACTCGCAGCCCGAGGTCGCAAGAGTAAAAGCTCAGGGCACGGAGGCTGAAGCCGCGTATGAAGCGGCGGAAGATGCCCTCAGGAAATCCGGCGTGCGAGCGCCGTTTGATGGCATTGTGTATACCCTGCCCGTCAAGCAGGGTGCCTACGTGCAGACCGGAGACCTGCTGTTGCAGGAAGGCGATCTCTCCAAGATGCTTGTCCGCACGTTCGTCGACGAACCCGACATCGGCCGCCTCGCCACCGGCCAAAAAATCGAAGTCACCTGGGACGCTCTACCCGGGCGCATATGGAACGGCACCGTCAGCACGATTCCCTCAACCGTAAAACTTCACGGAGCGCGCAATGTGGGTGAGGTCACCTGCTCCGTGGACAACCGCGATCTTCGTCTGCTGCCCAACGTGAATGTGGGCGTCACCGTCATCACCGCCGAACATAGCAACGTGCTCACCCTCCTGCGCGAAGCCGTTCGCATGGACGACACCAAACCCTACGTCTATCAGGTGGTGAACGGACTTCTCCGGCGCCGCGACGTGGAAATATCCCTGCAAAACCTCACCCAAGTCGAGGTCACCTCCGGCCTTCCGGAGCATTCTCTTGTGGCCCTTTCCTCAACCGACTCCAAGCCCTTGATCGATGGCGCTCCCGTGAAGGTGGTTCAGTAACCCATGCCGTGGATGGACGGACTAGTCGCGCGAGTAAATCATCTTCATGCCGGCTCTGCGTTAGTGCTCGTGATGTTGTCCTTCTCTCTCGCCGCCGCTGCCGACGCGCCGCAGCAACTTCTGGCCGCGGGCCGCGTGGACCAGGCCGTCCAAACCCTCGAGCAACAGATCCAGGATTCGCCCAGCGCACAGGCCTACAATCTCCTTTGCCGCGCCGAATTCGAACTCGACGATTGGGACGCCGGCATCCCCGCTTGCGAAAAAGCCGTCTCACTCGCGCCTGCGAACGGCCTGTATCATCTCTGGCTGGGCCGAATTTACGGCGAAAAGGCGGATCACTCCAACTTCCTGAAAGCCGCAGGCCTCGCCAAGAAGGTCCGCGTTGAGTTCGAGCGGGCCGTCGAGTTCTCTCCCAACAGTTGGGAGGCTCGGACCGATCTCGCCGAGTTTTATCTCGAAGCTCCCGGCATTGTTGGAGGTGGAGAAGACAAGGCACGCGATCAAGCCAATCTTCTTTTGCCACTGAATCCCGGCATGGCGCATTGGGTGAGAGCGCGCATCGCGCAGAAAAACAAAGACTCCGAAACCGCCGAGCAGGAATATCGTCTGGCCATTGACGCCTCTGGCGGTGGTGCTCGAGCATGGCTTAATCTCGCGGGATTCTATCGTCGAGTGGGCCGCCTCCGGGACATGGAGCAGGCCTTGCGCACCATGGAGGCTCGGCCGCTCGATCATCCGGCGGCGCTGATGGACGCAGCCAATATGTTGTTCCGTACCGACCGCTCGTATTCCATGGCCATTCGGTTCGTGCGGCGCTATCTCGCTTCCGGTACCGTCGAAGAATGGCCCGCCTTCAAGGCACATAATTTGCTCGGAGAGTTGCTCGAGAAACAAGGCGACCTGCAATCTGCGGCCGTCGAATACCGCACTTCCCTATCGATGGCCCGCACCTTTACCATCGCACAGAAGGGCTTGGATCGCATCGCCGCCAGTGAATGAGTTCTGCTTCCGAATGCACGAGCAAGCCAGTCTTGCGCCAGTAGTTGCAGAAAACAGATCATGACCTCGGTTCGCATCGACAAATGGCTCTGGGCCGCGAGATTTTTTAAAACTCGATCCCTCGCCGCCCGCGCCTGTGAACTCGGCAGGATTCAATCGAACCGCCAACCCGCAAAAGCCGCGCGCGAAGTTCGAATCGGCGACATGCTGCGCGTGACCAACGACGGCGGCGACTTCGAAGTCGAAGTGCTGCTGCTTAGCGATACACGCGGGCCAGCTTCGGTTGCGCAAACCCTTTACCGCGAAACCGACACAAGCCGTGAACTTCGCCAGAGGGTCGCCGCTGAACGTAGAGCAATGAGGGAGTTCGAACAGTTGCCCGCAGCCCGACCCTCCAAGCGCGATCGCCGCAGGATCATCCAGTTCCGCGGCAGAGCCTGAGCGCCGAGCCACTTTGCGACAACGCTTCACGCCCTTCCGCCCGCCAGTGCCGATTCGCGGGTGCCGCTCCGATCCATCCTTGTCATTTCTCTCGCATCAGATTGTCCGTAGAATCTTTCTTACGATCACAAAGGTGAGAATAATGAGAAATAAATTATGCGGTGCCGTAGGCATTCATATTTTCTTATTCGCGATGCTTCTATTTCTGCCCTCGTCATTGCTGGCCGAGCCCGCGCTAACGCTCCGTCACGCCGTTGAGCTCGCCCTGAAACATGCCAACGGTATTGCCATCTCCGCCGCCGACGAGCAGCACGCTTCTGCCGCCTACCGCGAACTCCGCAATAGCTACATCCCCCAACTTACCGCCGGAGCCGGCCTCGGCTGGACCGATGGTTTTCCCCTCAGCCTCGAAGGGGCCGCTCCTTCGCTATTCAACGTAACCGCACAATCGGCGGTCCTCAATCCAGCGCTGGGAAATTTCATTCACGCCGCGCAATCCGACGTTGCGGTCAGCGCCTTCCGTGCCAAGGACCAACGCAATCAGGTTATTCAAGATGTCGTGCTGAGCTATGCCGAGTTAGTGAAATGGGAGCAGCGTCTGACTCAATTGCACGAGGCGGAAGCCGCGGAAGAGAAAATGGCCGGGGCCGTAGCCCAACGCGTGCAGGAAGGCATCGACAGCGCGGTCGAAGGCACCAAGGCTCGACTGTCGGTGGCGCGCGTCCATCTACGGTTCACCGAAGCTAGTGGCGCGGCCGAGGTTCTTCGGGAACGTCTTTCCAAGTTGACGGGACTGCCTGCCCTGTCCATCCAAGTCGATCCCGACTCCGTGCCCGTTGCTCCAGCCATCAACGAAGATGCCGATTTGCTGAGCAAAACAACGGAGGCCAATCCCGCAGTGCAAGCGGCCGTGGAACATGCGCGGGCACAATACTTGCGGGAAAAGGGGGAGAAGAGGTCCTTGTGGCCCAGCATGGACTTCGCCGCGCAATATGCCAACCTCGCCAGCTTCAACAACTATGAGAAGTATTACCGAGCCGGTTTCCAGCCGAACAACATCACGATTGGCGTGGCCCTCCACTTTCCTTTTTTTAACTACGCCCAGCACGCTCGCATTCAGGAAGCCGAGGCGGACGCTCTCAAAGCCAGGAAGCAGGCCGATGCGGCTCGCGGCCAGGTCTCAGAAGAGACTATGCGCCTGCAGCGCTCCGTTACGCAGATGCAAGCTGCCCGCGACGTGGCCGAACTCGAGTACGAGATCGCGCAGAAGAACGTCGAGGCCGTCCAAACTCGCATGGAATCGTCATCAGCTACCTTGCATGACCTCGATGATGCCCGCACCCAAGCCAGCGAGCGATTGATTGCGCTGCAAGATGTCTCCTTCGAACTCGAACGCTCTCAGGTTGCGCTGTTGCGGACCACCGGGGATCTCGAAGCTTGGGCTCTGGGGACGAAACAATGAACCAGTAGAGGCAACCAAGTAGTGAAACGAAATTCGTTGTCGATGCTCCTTTTCTGCAGTTCGCTGCATCAAAGGTGGTATTCAGCGACGAACCTGCATAAACACTGCTTTTCGACAGCATCGGCCGCAGGCGAATGGTAGAATACATACTCACCTACTATGCCTCTTAAAACACTATTTCTCAACCCACCCTCGTTTGAAAACTTTGATGGCGGCGCCGGATCGCGATGGCCCGCAACCCGCGAAATCGAGTCCTATTGGTATCCGGTTTGGCTGGCTTATCCGGCGGGGATGCTGGAGGGAGCGCGGCTGCTGGATGCGCCACCGCATTACATTTCGGCGGAGCAGACCATCGAGATTGCGAAGGACTACGAGTTTCTGGTTCTGTTCACCAGTACGCCGGGGTTTCCCGGGGACATTGGGCTAGCGGGGGCGATCAAGGCGGCAAACCCGAAAATCAAGATTTGTTTTGTGGGACCGCACGTCAGCGTGCTGCCGGAGAAATCTTTGCGCGATTGTCCGGCGATCGATTTTGTGGCGCGCAAGGAATTTGATTATGCCGTGGTCGACTATGCGAAGGGCAAGTCGCTGGAAGAGATTGCCGGCATTTCCTTCTTGAAAGACGGGAAGATTGTTCACAATCCCGACGCGCCGCAGATTCAGGATCTGGATGCGCTGCCGCATGTCACGGACGTTTACAAGCGCGACCTCGATGTGACGCGTTACAACGTCCCCTTTCTGCTCAACCCGTACGTTTCTCTCTACACCACGCGCGGGTGTCCGGCGCAGTGCACGTTCTGTTTATGGCCGCAGACGCTGAGCGGGCATCCCTGGCGCAAGCGCTCGACCGACGACGTTGCGGCTGAAATGGCGAAGGTCAAAGCTTACTGGCCGGAAGTGAAAGAATTCTTCTTCGACGACGATACCTTCAACATTCAGAAGGCGCGCACCATTGAGTTATGCGCCAAGCTGAAGCCGCTTGGCCTCACGTGGTCCTGCACTTCGCGCGTGACGACTGACTACGAGACACTGAAGGCGATGAAGGAAGCGGGATGCCGTCTGCTCATCGTCGGCTACGAGTCCGGAGATCAACAGATTCTGAAGAACATCAAGAAGGGCGCAACCATCGAGCGCGCGCGCCAGTTCACCAAGGACTGCCATAAGTTGGGGCTGGTGATTCACGGCGACTTCATCATGGGACTTCCGGGCGAAACGCACGAGACCATCAACAACACGATCGCCTTCGCAAAAGAGTTGGATGTGGAAACCATTCAGGTTTCGGTGGCCCACGCTTATCCCGGTACCGAGCTTTATGACTACGCGGTGAAGAACGGGTTCATGGTCGGCGACAACAAGATGGTGGATGAAGGCGGGCACCAACTGGCGCACATCCAGTATCCCGGACTGCCGGCGGATGACATTCTTTCCGCAGTGCACCGTTTCTACGATGAGTACTATTTCCGGCCCAAGGCTGTGTTCCGCATTCTGAAAAAAGCCGCGTTCGATAGTAACGACCGCAAGCGGCTTTACAAAGAGGCGAAGACGTTCCTGAAGTTGCGTTCGGCGCGGAACAAGATGGTGAAAAGGCATAGCGACGACGCGGCAGCGGAGTTGGTTAAGGCTTGATAAGGATGCGAGCCAAACCCGCAGTTTGTGTGTTGCAAGGAACGCGACACATCGCGCGGCTCGCCCAGATTCCCCGCCGCGCGAACAGCGCTCGCTCGGAATGACAAACAACGTAGGCCACCGTCTAGTCTCCCAGTGAACTTTCGCAAGTATCTTGTGCTGGCCGGAGTCACGGTGTTCGCCGCGGCCGGAGACGCCATGCTCTCGCATGGGATGAAGCAAACCGGCAATATTTCAATCCATCATCTGCAAAGCGTGATCCTCGCAGTTCTGAATCCCTGGGTCGCGGTAGGAATTCTTCTGTTGCTAGCGTTTTTCACCACCTACATGACTGCGCTCTCCTGGGCGGATCTCACTTACGTGCTGCCGGCGACCTCGCTAGGGTACGTGCTGCTCGCCTTCGTTGCCCGATTCCTTTTGCATGAGCACGTGAGTCCGCTGCGCTGGCTGGGGATTGCGTTGATCACGGGAGGCGTTGGATTCATCGCCGGAGGACCGGCGCTCACAGAGCACCCACGTGTGGAATGCTCCGGCGCGACATCCCCGTCCTTCGACTCCGCTCAGGACAAGCTTCTCGCAAAAACCCGGAGAGATGGGGCGGCGAGCGAGGTGGAGTCATGAAGGGCTTGTACACCTGGGGCGGGATTCTGGCGATCACTTTTGCTTCTGTGGTGGGCGATGTGCTTTTGGCTCGCGCGATGAAGCAAGTTGGGGATGTGGGTGCCCTGTGGCGGAAGTCAGGTTTGATCGCCGTCGTTCGGCGGACGCTCGGTAATCCTCACTTTTTCTTTGGAGTCACGGCGATGGCCGTGGCTTTCTTCAGCCTGCTGTTTGCCCTCTCCTGGGGAGATGTGAGCCTGGTCGGTCCGGCGGCCGCTTCCCTCACCTACATCGGCAACGCGGTGGCGGCGAAGATTTTTTTGCACGAGCGCGTGGATCGGCGGCGGTGGATCGCGGCTTCGCTGGTGGCCGCCGGAGTGGCGCTGCTGGCGGGGTAGAACAGGTTCCTCACCCGACCCGTGCCCGGCTCAGATTGATGAGGACGTCGGGCGCAATCTTAGCAAAACTTCCAAGAGCTCAAAGCGCCTACGACAGCTCAAGGCGCGATTGCTGATGAAAGTTTGTGCATAGTGTGTGCGAAAGTGCGCACGGTGCGTCGGCCGGAGGACATCTCGAAAACCGAGATAGCCGTTGCAAAAAAGGTAGCACAGGTTGGTCGACAAGGTTTTAGCGGTTTGCAAGAAACCAGGGTTTTTCCGGACAAGTCCTAGATAAGGCTATGGAAGATCGAGGGATACCGCAAAATGAAAGGTGGAAAATCAGTTCGGGAGAGCAACCTCAAATCCGGTTCCTTCAATCATATCCCTGCTTGGCAGGTGAGCATTGTTGCTCAGACGTATGGCAAGTGGAGTGCTAGCTTCGGAGTCAGCCTGCGGGCGAGTCGTCAAGCGAACGGCATGAGCTTGGCGCTTTCGGGAGTGGGGTATGGCGAAACCGATCATTCCATCTGTCGGGATCGCTTCGCTAATGGTGTTGGCGGCTTGCGGCGCGGTGTGCCAGACACCGAAACAACCTCTTCCCGATGCCCCGTCGGTACAGGTTTCAACTGATACGCAGAAGTCTACCGCGTTCGTTGAGCAAGAACGCTCGTTGAAATTGGGCATGGTGGACGGTAATGGGGGCGTGGTGCGGCAAGGGGCCCTCGCCGTCTTTTCCGAGCGGACGATATCTAGTCCAAAAGAATCGAAAACTATCTTCGACAAATACCTGAGCGCGCCGTCGGCCAAGCAGCTACCTGGTTATCACTCTGCTAGCGACGGGAGCTTGATGGGCCGGGCCACCTATGCCGCTTCGCGTATTTTTGTCACACGGGATGAGTCGGGAAAGGGCAGGCTGAACACTTCCTATCTGCTGCGGGCGCTGACTTCGGTGGCTGCAACTACGGCCTCGCGTCCTTATTGGAGACGGTCTCCTACGGGTTCGGTCAGCGATTTTGGTTCCACCGTGGGCAATGATGCGGGCATGAATGTGTGGCATGAATTCAGGCCCGGGATCGAACAACTGATGAAAAGCCACACGCCGAAATTCGTATCCAGGATCGAAGAGCGCATCGGTCAGAAATAGCGCGGAACCCGCCCTTGGCTATTTCTTTTGGATAGATTCCAAATACTTTGTGACCGCTTCCAGCCTAACCTCTCCCCAGTCCTGATCGGCCTCAACCTGGTGGAAGATTGGTCCCCAGATCGGCATCTCGCGACTGCCGTGCGCGGGCGTGGCAGATTGTTTGCCTTCGATAACATCCTTGATGTGCTGCTCAGGAAACTTCCCACCATTGTTTTGCGAGATCAGCCTTAAGTCTTGAAGTGGTTCCTTCAGGGCTGCAGAGGCCGGGCCGTGGCCACTCCCGTCGGCTCCGTGACACGTGGCGCAGTGATTCTGAAAAATCCTGGCTCCGTCGAGCGGGATATGCGCTGAAAGACTATGAGGCGGACTGTTAAGCGGCTTTTGGCCCGGCGAGACGGGGAGGAAGGCAAGCAAGAAGAGAACGCTAAGAAGCGAGTTGGGGAGCATGGAGACCTCCATCGGGACAGACGGCGGAGTGATCCAGTGTGTAGGGTCCCATCCGCGAGGGCGGATGTCTGTGCGTCGGAGCACACCTCTGGGTGAGGGAGGGCAGGAGTCGAAACTGGCGAAGTCATACCCAGCTCAGCGATAGAAGAGGCGCATGAGGCCAGAGGGTGGGAGATCCGGGGTGAGAAGCTTCTTATCTTTCGTTCGCATTCCTGCCGCGTGAAGCAACTCCTCGGCGGCGAGATATCCGCTGCGGACGGCGCCTTCCATCGTGGCGGGCCAGCCGGTAGCAGTCCAATCGCCAGCGAGAAAAACGCGCGGCCATAGTGTGGATTGCCGCGGACGGTAGCCGTCGATGCCGGGACGCGGGGAATAGGTGGCGTGGACTTCTTTGATGACGGCAGACTTTACCAAGGCCGCTCCGCCGGCGGCGGGGAAAAATTCGCAGACTTCCTTGAGAGCGAGGTCGACGATTTCGGCGCGCGCTTTGTCGATGAGAGATTTCGAAGCGCTGACCACAAGTTCGATATAGCTACCGCCGGGCTCGCGGTCGGCCGCTGCGCGGGTGACGAGCAAACGGGATTTGTGGAACATCCATTGAATCGTGCGATCGAGGAGGACGGCGTGGTCGAGGTCGGTAATCTGACGGTCGAACCACAAATGGATTCCGGTGATGGGACAGGATTCGAAGTGTGCTAACTGCTCGCGCAGAGGCGCGGCATCGGGAGTTTCGGGCAGGACACGGTCCACGGTGTTGAATGGGAGGGCGAGGATTAGATAATCGAACGATTCTTCTTTTTCCTTCCTGTCCGAATCGGTGATGCGAATATCGACCTGTGATGAATTCGGAGAAAAACAATCCAGCGACGTGCGGAAGAGGATTTCACCGCCGCGGGCGCGGATGTAGTCACCGGCCCGGTTGTAGAGGTCGGTGAGAGGAATGCTGGGGACGCCCATGTGGCGGGCGGTGGGCGACTTCATGGATTCACGAACGACTTGCGCAGCGTAGGAAATCGAGATGAGGTCGAGATCTTCGCTGAGAGCGCTGAC